>NZ_CP011427.1:1540451-1848541 GCF_001506165.1 Pantoea vagans
GATTAGCGCAGCCAAAGCGGCTGAGGCCCTGATCAATAAGGACATCGAAAGGATAATTGTGACGCGCCCGGTTCTGCAGGCGGATGAAGATCTCGGTTTCCTCCCCGGAGACATTTCCGAGAAGTTCGCCCCGTATTTCCGACCGGTATACGACGTTCTGGTTAAACGTCTCGGCGCTTCCTTTATGCAGTACTGCCTGCGACCCGAAATCGCTAAGGTAGAGATCGCGCCCTTCGCATATATGCGCGGACGTACCTTTGAAAATGCGGTGGTGATCCTTGATGAGGCTCAAAACGTTACCGCCGCACAGATGAAGATGTTCCTGACACGCTTAGGCGAAAACGTGACGGTTATCGTCAACGGCGATATCACACAGTGTGACTTGCCGTCTAACGTCAAATCTGGTCTGGCCGATGCGTTAGCGCGCTTCGAAGAGGATGAGATGATTGGCGTGGTGCGTTTCGGTAAAGACGACTGCGTTCGCTCGGCACTCTGCCAGCGCACGCTGCATGCTTACAGTTAACCTTTTAGAAGTAGATTGAGAGTGTAGCGAAGCAAAACCCGGCGCAAGCCGGGTTTTTTTATTCCCGGTTAACCGGGATCAGTTGAGCGAATCATGAGTTGATTGTTGGGGAAGTCTATTAACACTGCATGGTTCTGCAGAAAGTTGGTCCCTAATAATCCATCCGCTTTCATATGTTGAAAATCACCTTCAAGAACTAAGGCGTTCACGTTAAATTTCCCTGGTGCGGTGTCTTTAATATGAACCTGAGTCGCCTCGCAATTATCGTTATCCATCTCAGCCCACAGTCATTTTTTAATATTTATTGTCGGTGTTTATTTATGCGAAGCAGTTTTAACTTATACCTCAGAGGGCTTTAATCACTGGCTCGTGATTTAAAACAAGGCGTTTCTTGTGAAAACCGGGCGGTACGCGCATCACGCTCATAACCTTGCGGTTCACACAGCAGATGATAAAGCTCGGGCCGACGGCCATGGATCCAGCGTCGGCCGGTGGACATGGCGAGCAAAGAGAGATCCAGCTCGGCACTGACCAGCGCATCCCGGAAGGTGGTGGTTTCATTGATAATGCGGCCATAGGGATCAATCACCATCGCATTGCCTGTGCGGATCTCGCCGTTATCGAGTCCAACGCCGTTACTGAATAACAAGAACAGCCCATTATCGTGTGCGCGTGACGGCAACCAGCGCATCAACCAACCGCGTCCGCTGTCTCCGGCTAAAGCAGCTTCAAGTGCATCTGGATTCTGCTCCCGCTTCTCCCACAAACTGAGCGGAATCGGCTTCATGCCGAAGGGGCTACGTGAATGCGTACCGCCGGTCTGATGTGGTGCAATCAAAATATCGGCACCGAGCAGGGCGGTAATGCGCACGTTATCAGTCAGGTTGTTATCCCAGCAGATCAAAATCCCAATACGCACTCCCCATGGCGTATCGAACACGGTGAATTCATTCCCTTGGGAAATTGCTGGGTGTTCAAATGCGTGGATTTTTCGATGGATATGACGCTGACCATCCGGCATGCACATCGCATAGGCATTGTAGAGCTGGCCATTGCGATGTTTCTCAATGAAACCAGCACCGATTGCCATTTGGTACTTCTCTGCCAGCATCGCGATACGTGCCAGCGAGGGGCTGTCATCACTGCGTTCAGCCAACGCTTCCACCTCTTCAGCAGGGAGATCCGGAACATGCCAGTAGCCAGTGATACACATTTCAGGGAAGGCGAGAACCTGGGTCTTATCCTGTGCAGCTTGTTCAATGAACTGCTCCATGGTGGAGAGATTGTAATCTTTGTCCCCGGCTCGATGACAAAACTGTACCGTTGCGACACGAAGTTTTTTATCCATTTGGTTTTCTCGTTTGGGAAATTGGACGCTATTTCACCAGAGAGATATCAACGGTGTATAATCACAAAATCTCGCATTTTGATAACCAAACGGAATGGATATTAAACTTCTGCGCGCCTTCGTGACGCTAGCCAAAACAGGGTCGTATCATGCGGCCGCGGACATACTGTGTGTGACACAACCCGCGCTCACTAAGCAGATACAGACACTGGAACATATTGTTGGTGTCACGCTTTTTCAGCGCGGGCGTAATGGCGCAAGGCTGACTATCGCTGGTGAGCAACTGTTGCCAAATGCCCAGGATATTGTTGAACGGCATACACAGTTTTGTGCGTCAATCGCTAATCTGCAAAGCGGTCATGCGGGAAAGCTGACCGTTGGGTTTGGTATCTCGTCATTTCGGCTGGCTCCCGAGCGGGTAGCGTCATTCCGCAATGTCTATCCGGGCGTGCAGGTGTCATTGAATGACATGCCCTCTGCGGTGCAGTACCAGCAACTGATTGAGGGGCGTCTTCAGGTAGGATTTGTGCGTCTGCCGGTGCCTGAGCCTTTGTGCAGTCTGGCACTGGGCGAAGACCAACTGGTGCTGGCGGTTGCTGCCGATTGCGCTTCAACATCGACGACCTTAATCGAAACCCATCAACTGTTGCAGCTCTCGCCGTATCGCGGTGACGGGCTAACGGAGCAGGCACAGCGTTATCTTAGTGCTCATCACCTTAAGCCGCGCACAGTGGCGGCCGCCGATGATATCCAGACATTGCTGGCATTAGTAGCGGCAGGTGATGGCATCGCATTACTGCCCGCCAGTGTGGCGCATATCCTGCCCTCAGCCGTAAAGTTGTTATCGCTTGAGGGTGAACATACGCGCTGGCAAACCGGCATGGCCTGGAATGCGCAGATTAAAGACCCAGTAAGAGATAACTTTTTGCATCTGGTGAGAAGTAACTAAAAGCGTTTTCGGGCTCTGGGGGAAAGATAAAAGGGCGGGTGCATTGAGGTCAGCCATGCCAACAAGAGAGAGTGGCGGGAGTTTCCTCCCGCCGGTTGCTCTTACTTCAAGGATTCGTAAGCCATGAATGCAGCAACCTCCATGTGGCCGGTTCGGATTCGTACCTCACAGAGGTCTTTTCTCGTGACCAGTATCACGGCCAGCACTGCCGCGATGAAGAAGATGGCGATCAAGATCGCCTCACGCTGCTTCATGGTTGCTTCTCCTTGCCTTTCGGCACGTAAGACGCTACCTTTCATGTTGTCTGGCATTAAGGGTAGGCCTCGGGTTGATTGAATAAATCTCTCGGGGCTTTCTTCTTTCTGCCGTCAGCAATGCTTAAGACAGAAAGCCTCAAGCACCCGCCCGAATACTACTTATCCTGATACAAGCTCACAATGAGATGCCTTGTAGTCGAATTCTTAATTCGTGAAAAGTTTGACCGCTGGAGTTAGATGATGAAATTGAGCAACCTCAATTTCATAAGTCGGCGGTGGGCGGCGGGAAATGAAAATAAAAATGCCCAGTTGTTAACTGGGCACTTTCATATAAATAATGGCGGTGAGAGGGGGATTGATTCGCTGCGCTCACCCTTCGGGCAGCGTCGCAGGCTCCGCTGTCCACCTGGCTGACGCCAGTTGTCGAACCCCAATCGGGGCTTCTCATCCCCCTCAGGTCGGCGGGAAATGCAAATAAAAATGCCCAGCTGTTAACTGGGCACTTTCATATAAATAATGGCGGTGAGAGGGGGATTGATTCGCTGCGCTCACCCTTCGGGCAGCGTCGCAGGCTCCGCTGTCCAACTGGCTGAAGCCAGTTGTCGAACCCCAATCGGGGCTTCTCATCCCCCTCAGATCGGCGGGAAATGCAAATAAAAATGCCCAGCTGTTAACTGGGCACTTTCATATAAATAATGGCGGTGAGAGGGGGATTCGAACCCCCGATACGTTGCCGTATACACACTTTCCAGGCGTGCTCCTTCAGCCACTCGGACATCTCACCACGTTTTTTCCGCTAACCGCACTGGGTCAACGGGGCGCTACTATAGGGAGTAACCCGAAAACGGTCAAGCCCTATTTTCTCCTTTTCTTCTATTCGCTTAAGCTCTGTGCAGCTTGCTGCAACTCTCAACGAAGTGGTGTTTCTGTCATCAAATTATTCCTTATCCGCCACAAAAGTGTCACCGAACTGTCGCAGACTTGTCTGCGGAAACATTTGGTTATATTTACTGATAAGGATGCTGATAAATGAAACACATACCTCTTTTCACGGTTTCTCTGCTGGCCTCATTAATGACCGCGTCAGCAGTGGCAGATGATGCAACATACTCGCGTGCCGCAACTGGCGATATTACCGAACACGGTGGCGCGCGCCGCCTTAGCAGCGATCAAACTGAAGCACTGAAAGCGTCATTAATGAACACCACGGCTAAAAACGTCATCTTGTTGATCGGCGATGGCATGGGCGATTCAGAAATTACCGCCGCTCGTAATCAGGCGATGGGGGCTGGTGGATTCTTCCCCGGTCTGGATGCATTGCCACTGACCGGGCAATACACGCACTATTCCCTCGACAAGAAAACCCACAAACCGAACTACGTGACAGATTCAGCCGCGTCAGCGACGGCGTGGGCCACCGGCACCAAATCCTACAATGGCGCAATTGGCGTCGATGTGAATGGCAAAGATCAGGTCACCATTCTTGAGCTGGCGAAAGCCGCCGGGAAAGCCACCGGTAATGTGTCAACCGCTGAACTGCAGGATGCAACACCTGCTGCATTGATGGCGCATGTCACTTCGCGTAAATGCTATGGCCCTGAAAAAACCAGCGAGCTGTGTCCGACTAACGCGCTGGAGCAGGGCGGTAAAGGATCAATCAGCGAGCAGATGCTAAAAACCCGTCCTGATGTCACTTTCGGAGGCGGCGCAAAATCCTTTAATGAAAGCGCTAAAGCCGGTGAGTACCAAGGCAAAACCCTTCGTGAGCAGGCTCAGGCGTTGGGCTATCAACTGGTGGATAACCTTGAAGGCATGAATGCGATTCAGCAGGCCGATCAAACTAAACCGGTATTGGGCCTGTTCTCTGATGGCAACATGCCGGTGCGCTGGCAAGGGCCGAAAGCCAGCTATCACGGCAATATTGATAAGCCAGTGGTGACCTGCGAAGTGAACAAAGAACGTCCAGCTTCCGCACCGACTCTGGCGCAGATGACTAAAAAGGCGCTCGATCTGCTGAGCACCAATGAGAAAGGCTTCTTCCTGCAGGTAGAAGGAGCATCGATCGATAAGCAGGATCATGCTGCGAATCCATGCGGTCAGATTGGTGAAACCGTCGATCTGGATGAAGCCGTACAGCAGGCGCTGGCTTTTGCCCGTGAGCACGGGGATACGCTGGTGGTGGTGACCGCAGACCATGCGCACAGTAGCCAGATTATCGAGAATGGCAGCAAAGCGCCGGGTCTTACGCAGGCGCTGAATACCAAAGATGGCGCAGTGATGACCATCAGCTACGGTAATTCAGAAGATGATTCACAAGGCCATACCGGCACACAGATTCGTATTGCGGCTTATGGCCCTCATGCGGCGAACGTAGTGGGTCTGACCGATCAGACCGACCTGTTCTTTACGCTGAAGGATGCGATGGGGATTAAGTAATAAAATCAGGGGCGGTCTGAAGATCGCCCCTCACTGTTACAGGCCGCGCTGAGCCATCAGACGGGCTAAATCGACTAAGCGATTGGAGAAACCCCACTCGTTGTCATACCAGGCAAGGATTTTTACCAGGTTGCCGCCAATCACCAGGGTTGAAAGGCCATCAATGATCGATGAGCGCGGATCGCCCTGATAATCGCTGGAGACCAGTGGTTCATCGCTATAGCCCAATATCCCTTTCAGCGGACCTTCTGCCGCAGCCGCTTTAAACGCGTTGTTCACTTCCTCAGCCGTCACATCCCGTTTTAATGTCACGGTTAAATCGACAATCGATACCACCGGAACCGGCACGCGCAATGAATAACCGGTCAGGCGACCCTCCAGCTCGGGAATCACGCGTCCCAACGCCTTAGCGGCACCACTTGAGTAAGGCACTATCGACAGCGCCGCAGCGCGCGCGCCACGCAGTTCTTTTTCAGGCTGATCGTGCAGCACCTGGCTGTTGGTGTAGGCATGCGTGGTGTTCATTAAGCCGTGCTCGATGCCAAATGCTTGGTGAAGTACCTGCGCGGCAGGGGCTAAGCCGTTCGTGGTGCAACTGCCGTTGCTGACGACGAAGTGCTGCTGCGGATCGTAGCGCTGATCGTTCACGCCGAGCACAATCGTCAGGTCATCATTTTTGCCCGGCGCGGATATAATCACCCGTTTCGCGCCCCCGCTGGTGATATGCACTGCAGCTTTGTCGCGTTCGGTGAAGAAGCCGGTGGCTTCAATCACGATATCAACGCCGACATCACGCCAGCGAATATGGGCCGGGTCGCGCTCGCTGAACACTCGCACTGGCTTGCCATCGATACGTAACTCGCCTTCAGAGGCTTCCACTTCAGCGGGTAAACGGCCGAGCAGCGAATCATGTTTCAGCAGGTGTGCCAGCGTCTTGCTGTCGGTGAGATCGTTGATTGCCACAATCTCAATATCGTCGCTACCCAGTGCGGCGCGAAATACATTCCGTCCGATACGGCCAAAGCCGTTAATGCCTACCTTGATCATCATTGACTCCTTATATGAAGTGATTGCAGTCAATGTAGGCCGTTCACAGGATGGCGTAAACGACAAAAAAGGATCACTTTACGCCAATTTTCGGCAGTGAAAGCGTTGGCGATATTCACCGGGTGTGAGGTGGAGTTGGCGCTCAAAACTGCGTCGCATATTGATGCTGCTGCCGAAACCGGTCTCTTCAGCAATGCGCTCCAGCGTGTCACGGGTCTGTTCCAGCCTTTCCCGTGCAGCCGCCAGACGTGCTTCCGCGACAAAGCGTGCAGGCGGCGCACCGGTTTCACGGGTAAATACGCGGGTGAAGTTTCTTGGGCTCATGGCAGCATGTTCGGCCAGCTTTTCAACGGATAAGTCTTCGGCCAGATGGTCGCGAATCCAGCTTTGTAGCGCGTTAATCGGACCAGAGTCACTTTGCTGAAGTTGGTAGCGACTGAACTGCATTTGTCCGCCGGGGCGGCGCAGATACATCACCATGTCCTGTGCGATATCGCGTGCTACGCTGAAACCGAAATCCTCTTCAACCAACGCCAGCGTCAGGTCAAAGCCAGAACTGACGCCACCTGAGGTCCAGATCGTGCCATCCTGAATATAGAGCGGGCCACCTTCAACCTTAACCTGTGGGAAGCGCGTTTGCAGTGTATCAAGCAGTCGCCAGTGCGAAGTGGCCCGTCGTCCATCCAGTAAACCTGCCTCCGCCAGCAGCATCGCACCACCGCATATCGATACCACACGTCGCGCCTGAGGGGCCGCCAGCTTGATAAAGTCCACCACCATGTTGCCTTCTTCCACGCTGTCGCCACGGCCGGTGATCATGATGGTGTCCCAGGCCTGACGGGGATCCAGTTCGGCCAGTTTAAGGTCGGCGAGCAGATTCAACCCGGACTGGCCATGGATGACTTGATGCGCTTGCGTCGTCGCGATACTGACACGATAGCGCGGCTGGTCGAGGCCAATCGGCAAGTGCAGATTGGCGTGCATCAGGATGTCGGCGATGCCCGCCGCTTCGAACAGCATGCCGCCGTCGGGCACAATGACGAGAAAATTTTTCATGGCTTAAAGTGTTTCTTGATGACAAAGCAAGTCAAAGTGTCGCATGCTGGTGTCGGCAAAGACCAGACATTTTGGCCAAAGGAATGTATGACTTCACATGGAGCAATCAGTGGAAAATCGTTTAGACCAATTTTTAATGCATCCTCCCACCATGACTTATCGCGGCAGCAAACGTTGTGCTGTAGAGTTTCTGTGGTTCGGCATTAAAGAAGCGCGTGCCTGCTTGTTTGCAGGACTGTTTTTCCTGTCCATCTTTTGCGTACCGCGCACCGGCTTATTTGGCATCGCACGCTATGACCTGCTGCTGATGATTGCGCTGACTATCCAGTTCATCATGGTCGCAACCCGGCTGGAAAGTTGGGATGAACTAAAAGCCATCACGCTGTTTCATTTGCTTGGGATTGGGCTTGAGCTCTTTAAAACCTCGGCAGCGATAGGTTCCTGGCATTATCCCGAAGCCGCATGGAGCAAAGTGGCGGGTGTGCCGCTGTTCAGTGGATTTATGTATGCTGCTGTCGGCAGTTACATCATTCAGTGCTGGCGATTGATGGATCTGAAGATCCGCCACCATCCACCGATCATTCATGCGGTACTGCTTTCACTGGCACTGTATGCCAACTTCTTTACCCACCACTTTATTGGCGATTACCGTTGGTACATTGCGGCGGTGGCGCTCGGTTTGTATGCGCGATCCGAAGTGATTTTCACCCCTTATGACCGGCCATTCCGAATGCCGCTGCTGGTGGCATTTATCCTGATTGGCTTTTTCATCTGGCTGGCGGAGAACATGGGGACTTTCTTTGGCGTGTGGCAGTATCCCAACCAAATTGGCGCATGGGCAACTGTGCATGTAGGGAAGTGGGGAGCATGGTCACTGCTGGTGATGATGACCTTTACCATCACGTTGTTTCTCAAGGATATTAAGAAACGCGTGCACATCGCCCAATAAAAAATCCACGCCGGGGCGTGGATTTTCTGGCACAGAGAAAGTTAGACGTTGAACAAGAAGTTCATCACGTCGCCATCTTTCACGATGTACTCTTTACCTTCTGAACGCATCTTGCCGGCTTCTTTCGCGCCTTGCTCACCCTTGTAGGTGACAAAGTCATCAAAGGCGATGGTCTGCGCGCGGATAAAGCCTTTCTCGAAGTCGGTGTGGATTTTACCTGCCGCCTGCGGCGCAGTGGCACCCACAGGGATGGTCCATGCACGCACTTCTTTCACGCCAGCGGTGAAGTAAGTTTGCAGGTTGAGCAGTGCATAACCCGCGCGAATCACACGGTTCAGACCTGGCTCTTCCAGACCCAATTCCGCCATGAATTCATCACGCTCTTCATCGTCCAGTTCGGCGATATCAGACTCGACAGCCGCACAGACTGGCACCACCACGGAGCCTTCGGCTTCAGCGATCGCACGTACCTGATCAAGATATGGGTTGTTTTCGAAACCGTCTTCGTTGACGTTAGCGATATACATGGTTGGTTTCAGCGTCAGGAAGCTCAGGTAGCGGATTGCCGCTTTCTCGTCCGCATCCAGTTTCAGCGCGCGCAACATGCCAGCCTGTTCAAGGTGCGGCAGGCACTTCTCCAGAGCAGCCAGTTCAGCTTTGGCATCTTTGTCGCCGCCTTTGGCTTTTTTCTGGCAGCGCTGAATGGCGCGTTCGCAGGTATCAAGGTCTGACAACGCCAGTTCGGTGTTGATAACGTCAATATCTTCCGCCGGGTTCACTTTGCCGGAAACGTGGATGATGTTGTCGTTTTCAAAGCAGCGCACCACGTGGCCGATCGCTTCGGTTTCACGGATGTTGGTCAGGAACTGGTTACCCAGGCCTTCACCTTTCGAGGCGCCTTTCACCAGACCGGCGATATCAACGAATTCCATGGTGGTTGGCACTACGCGCTGTGGCTTAACGATATCGCTCAGCTGATCGAGGCGCAGATCGGGCATTGGCACGACACCGGTGTTTGGCTCGATGGTGCAGAACGGAAAGTTGGCTGCTTCGATACCCGCTTTGGTCAGCGCGTTGAACAGGGTGGATTTACCGACGTTCGGCAGGCCCACAATACCGCATTTAAATCCCATGGTCTGATTACCTTTATCACTGAGTGTGCGGCGCTGACTGACAGCGTCGACAGATTCAAAAAATTTCGCGCATTATACACAGAATTACCTTCTGCGGCGCGGGAATTGGCCTTAACTGGCCTTGAAGGCGTGAAGGCGGTTCATCGCCTTGATCTTGTCTTCTTTCAGCCAGACTTCCGTGCAGCGCACGGCTTCATCGACGGCATCATCAATCAGCTTTTGTTCGCTGGCCGGGGGTTTACCTAAAACAAAACCCGTCACTTTATTACGGTCACCCGGATGGCCGATGCCGACACGCAAACGCTGGAAATTATTGTTGTTGCCCAGTTTGCTAATAATGTCTTTCAGGCCATTGTGACCGCCGTGACCGCCACCCTGTTTGAACTTCGCCACGCCTGGCGGTAAGTCCAGCTCATCGTGCGCCACCAGAATTTCTTCAGGCGTGATGCGATAGAAAGTCGCCATCGCTGCTACCGCTTTGCCACTCAGGTTCATAAACGTCGTTGGCACCAACAGGCGTACGTCTTCGCCCGCCAATGACAGGCGCGCAGTGTAGCCGTAAAATTTCGGCTCCTCTTTTAACGACTGATTATGCCTCTCAGCCAGCAAATCCACGTACCAGGCACCTGCATTATGGCGCGTTGCGGCGTATTCAGCGCCGGGATTGGCCAGCCCCACAATCAGTTTAATGCTGCTCACGATGTTTATCCTGTCTCACTGCGGAAAGGGCGATAGTTTACTGCCTGCAGGCAGGGATGACAAAGGGTGTAATGGCCAGATAATGACGCTGTGTGACTAATCAATTTCTATCGAAATCAACAGGCTGGCGGTAAAGAAATGTCAGAGATTGTGAAGGATGTGTGATCCTGTACGCAACTTAACCGCAAGCCATTGCCTAAACTTATGACAAGTTAACCATACGTGCTGTTTGTTCTTTCATAAGGATGGAGGTGAATCATGAAACGTCAAAACTGCCGCTTTGTGGGTAATGGCCTGATGTGTCTGGGTTTACTGACGATGGTACTGGGTGTCGGCTATTCCATTATTAATCAGCTACCTTCACTGCATCTGCCTCAGTTCCTCGCTCATGGTGCGATGTTCAGTATCTTCATCGGCGCATTGCTGTGGCTGATCGGCGCGCGCGTCAGCGGACGTGAAAGAGTGGAAGACCGCTATTACTGGCTGCGTCATTATGGTGATAAACGCTGCCGTCGTAATCACTCTTCACATTAAGTGAGCATCGCTTCCTGCAATGGCTGTAATGGCACCCGGTAACATTCGATGCGGTTACGGCCACTGGCTTTCGCGCGATAAAGCGCCTCATCCGCTAACCCGAGTAAAATCGGGAAAGTTTGATCGCGATGAATTGCGGTAGCGAAGCCAATACTCACCGTGTAGCAGACGTCGTTAGGCATCGATAACTGCGTTGCCAGGCGAATACGTTCGCACACGCACTGTGCCTCCTCACTGGTGCCAGGCAAGATTGCGGCAAACTCTTCTCCGCCCAAACGGGCGAAATGCCCCTCTGCGGGTAACAGCGCCTGTACCACATGGCAAAAATCGATTAATACCCGATCCCCTTGCTGATGCCCATAGCGATCGTTAATGCTTTTGAAATGGTCGAGGTCAAACAGCACTGCCGTGTAGATATACAGTTTAGGATGGCGGGCATTGCGCATCACCAATCGGTCAGCATGCTCGAACAGCGCACGGCGATTCCATACGCTGGTGAGAGGATCGTGCAGCGAGGCCAGTTTGTGCGCGATCTGCGTACGCTCATTCACCATTGCCAGGATAGTAAAGGTTAAGCCAATCACAAACAGTATCGACTCAAGGATCACATAAACCGAGAAGCTGGAACCGGCAATAGCACCGCGCACCGGCGTAGCAATGGCATCATCCAGAAATATCCGCGCCACATGAAACAGCAGATGGATCCACAGCAGCATCTGTGCCGGCCAGAATGTCACCGTCAGCGATGCGCGCGAGTGCCATAAAAGGCGAATCAGCGCGCCGGTGTAAATAATACAAAGCAGACAAAGCACCAGTACCCGCTTGGGTTGGCTGTAATAAAACTCGGGGAAAATACAAAGTATCGCCCAGAGTAAGGCACCAGCCAGCCAGCTCAATCCCAAGGGTTTGCCACAAAAGATGCGAAACGCATTCAACAGATTGCCATAAGCAAGCAGCATGACGACGTTGCCCACGGCAATCGGCAGAAAGTGAAATCCAGCGCTGCGAAGACTGCTAAGGAATACGGCTAACAGCGTCAGGCTGAGCGCGAGAGTGGTGAAACCCAGCACGCGATCGTACTGCGAACCCATCCAGGCGAAGACCAGAATAATACTCAAAAACCCGAGCACGTAGAGCTCACAAACAAATAATGTATAGATGTCGAGAGTCATAGTGGTCGGAGTTCTCAGAAAAAAAGTGACAGGAAAAATACCACTAATTATTAGAGCGCTAAAGCGCAGCATGATGTCTGAAATGAAAAGAGTGAAAGGCAGCGAGAATGGGGTGTTTTAACGAAATTTATCGCGAAAATATCTGTAGCGAAAGCGGCTTCATCGGTTGTGAAGACTGAGGAGATAAAAAACAAAACCGGGCGCGGGGCCCGGTTTCATGCAATGAATTAATGTTCAAACATTGCGGAGATGGATTCTTCGTTGCTAATACGACGAATCGCTTCGGCCAACATGCCAGAGAGCGTTAAGGTACGCACATTTGGCAGCGACTTCATCTCATCCGACAGCGGGATGGTGTCGCACACGATAACCTGATCAATCACTGACTTACGCAGGTTTTCAACGGCGTTGCCGGAGAAAATAGGGTGGGTTGCGTAAGCGAAGACACGTTTCGCGCCGCGTTCTTTCAACGCTTCAGCCGCTTTGCACAGCGTACCGCCGGTGTCGATCATATCGTCGACCAGTACACAGTCACGACCGGCAACGTCACCGATAATGTGCATGACCTGAGAAACGTTTGCGCGTGGGCGACGTTTGTCGATGATGGCCATATCGGCGTCATTCAGCAGTTTCGCGATAGCGCGGGCGCGCACAACACCACCGATATCAGGCGAAACCACAATCGGGTTTTCCAGACCAATTTGCAGCATGTCTTCCAGCAGAACCGGGCTACCGAACACGTTATCAACCGGGACATCGAAGAAGCCCTGGATCTGTTCGGCGTGCAGGTCAACTGTCAGAACACGGTCAACACCCACGCTGGAGAGGAAATCGGCAACCACTTTGGCGGTGATAGGCACACGAGCAGAACGCACACGGCGGTCCTGACGGGCATAACCAAAGTAAGGGATAACAGCAGTAATACGACCAGCAGAAGCCCGACGCAAAGCGTCGACCATCACAACCAGCTCCATCAGATTATCATTGGTGGGGGCACAGGTGGACTGGATGATGAAAATATCACCACCGCGTACATTTTCGTTGATCTGTACGCTTACTTCACCATCACTGAAGCGGCCGACAGCGGCGTCTCCGAGGCTAGTGTAAAGGCGGTTGGCAATACGTTGTGCTAGTTCCGGGGTAGCGTTACCAGCAAAAAGCTTCATATCAGGCACGAGAGGAACCTCAGGCTTGTCGTCCAGAGAATGAACATTTCAAAAGTAACCGGCGAATACTTTTGAAGTCGTTCATACGGGTGTGTTAATGCGTCACGTGCAGTGCCTGGAACAGGGTGGCACTGTCACGCATACGCTTAGAGCCCGGAAAGGGTGCGATGCAACGGCGAGATATTAAGCCCGCGCGCCACAAATCCGCAAATCCATTTCGGGGCAAGCTCCAGCACCTGACGAGCGTCGGACTCGGTGTTAAATTCAGCAAACACACAAGCTCCGGTCCCGGTCAGGCGCGACGGCGCGTATTCTAGCAGCCAGGAAAGCAGCGCATCAACCTCGCGAAAACGTTTTCTTGCCACAGCTTCACAATCATTGTGAAAAGGACGCTGTAACAGCTCATCTAATGTGCGTATCGGTGAATTGCGCGTCAGTTCCGGATCGCGAAACAGATCGGGGGTAGCAATACTGACCCCTGGATGCGCGACGAGGTACCATTTCTCTTCCGGTTCAGCGGGTTGAATCTGTTCGCCAACCCCTTGGGCAAAGGCGGCATGCCCACGGACAAACACCGGGACATCGGCACCGAGCGCCACACCCAGGGTGGCTAACTCATCCACGCTTAGCTGTGTTTGCCATAAATGGTTGAGCGCGACCAGCACGGTAGCCGCATCAGAGGAGCCACCGCCCAGACCACCGCCCATCGGCAAACGTTTCTCAAGTGCGATCTGCGCTCCAGCATTGGCGGGCAACGTGTCGCGCGCGGCAGCGGCCTGTTTCAGTGCCTGCGCGGCGCGCACAATTAAGTTCTCTTCATCGGGCACTCCTGCCAGCGGTGTAAGCAGTGTAATGCTATCGCTGCTGTCCGGCGTAATCTCCAGCGTGTCACCGTGATCAAGGAACTGAAACAGGGTTTGCAGGTTGTGATAGCCGTCAGGACGACGGCCAGTGATGTAGAGAAACAGGTTCAGTTTTGCCGGAGCGGGCCAGGTGGTGATCATTTCGTGGTCCAGCTATCCATACGCAGTTTGATGCGCTGACCACCTTCGGTCAGTTCCAGATTGGCTGGCAGCGGCGGGTTAACCTTGCTGTCGTAATCGGAAATGTTCACTTTCCACTGTTGTCCATTGCGGCTGTAGTTCACACTCTGCAACTGGTAGCTGCTGTTCAGCTGATAATCGGTGGCATCACCTGGCAGGCCCATCATCCATTGACGCAGGTTCGCCAGCGGAATATCCATGCCGGTGAGCTGAGAGATCATCTTCTCGGCATCGTTGCTGACGTAACGCTTGCCTTTGTTATCGACGATTTGCACCACGGAACCTTGGGCATCAAGCTGCAACTCGGTGCTGCCAAGCGGGTTGGTGAGCAGCAGACGATAGCGGTCAGCGGCGGTTTGCTGCCAGTTAAAGCGCGCGTACACTTTTTGCTTATCAGAGAGATAGGCAAATGCGCCGCGCGTTTGATACTGGGTGATTTTCGCGACAGCTTGTTGATGTTGCTGCCATTGCGGTGAAGTGGTGCTGGGACCCGGACCCTGGGGTTTATTGATGCTACAAGCAGCCAGCAACACGCTGGCAAGGGGCAGAAGGCGCAACAACTTGCGCGGGGGCAATTGCATCACGTGGTCGTCTCCTCAGACACGTTTTTAATTCCTAACAGGTAACGCTAACCATCCAAATCTGTGCCGTCAATGCCGATGTAATGATAATTGCGCACGATCAGTTTAATCTTATTACAGTCATAGCCTTTGTATGGCTTTTCTTGATCTGTGGCATCTTGTAGAATGCGCTTCACAAAACCCTGACAATCATTGGGACATCCCAACCCGATCACCATGACGCTGCTTGCACTCGGAATCAACCACAAAACCGCACCTGTCGCCCTGCGCGAACGTGTTGCGTTTCTGCCCGACACGCTGGATCAGGCATTAAACAGCCTGCTGTCCCAGCCGATGGTGCAGAGCGGTGTGGTGCTCTCAACCTGTAACCGTACTGAACTTTACCTTAGCGTAGAGCAGCAAACGGACCTGCAGGAGAGGCTGGTGCGCTGGCTGTGTGAGTATCACGATCTGCGGGAAGAGGATGTCCGCGCGAGCCTGTACTGGCATCAGGATAATGCGGCGGTAAGCCATCTGATGCGTGTCGCCAGCGGTCTGGATTCACTGGTGTTGGGTGAGCCACAAATTCTTGGGCAGGTGAAAAAAGCCCATGCTGACTCATCGCGTGACCATGCGTTGAGCAGTGAACTGGAGCGTATGTTCCAGAAAACCTTCTCCGTCGCCAAACGCGTCCGTACTGAAACCGAAATCGGGGCCAGTGCGGTGTCCGTCGCCTTTGCTGCCTGCTCGTTAGCCCGTCAAATTTTCGAATCCCTCAGCACGGTGAACGTCCTGCTGGTGGGGGCCGGTGAAACCATCGAGTTAGTGGCGCGTCACCTGCGTGAACACAAAGTACAAAAGCTGATGATTGCCAACCGCACCCGTGAACGCGCTCAACTGCTGGCGGACGAAGTGGGTGCAGAAGTGATCGGTTTGGGTGATATCGAAACGCGTCTGGCGGATGCAGACATTATTATCTCTTCCACCGCCAGCCCCTTGCCGATTATTGGTAAAGGCATGGTAGAGCGCGCGTTGAAGGCGCGCCGTAATCAGCCGATGTTGCTGGTGGATATTGCCGTACCACGTGATGTCGAACCCGAAGTGGGTAAACTGGCTAACGCCTATTTGTACAGCGTCGATGACCTGCAGGCGATCATCGAACAGAACATGGCGCAGCGTAAAGCCGCCGCCGTGCAGGCTGAAAGTATTGTGGTGCAGGAAAGCGGTGAATTTATGGCGTGGCTGCGTGCGCAAAGCGCGGGCGACACCATCCGTGAGTACCGCTCGCAGGCTGACGACGTCCGCGCAGAACTGCAAGAGCGTGCGTTAGCCGCTCTGCGCCAGGGCGCGGATGCTGAGAAAGTTTTACAGGAGTTAGCGCACAAGCTGACTAACCGCCTTATTCATGCACCAACCAAATCATTGCAGCAGGCCGCGCGCGACGGCGACAGCGAACGCCTGCAGATCTTACGTGACAGCCTCGGTTTAGAGTAATCTGGTCTGTCACGACCTATCACTGGGATACCCTCTATTACATGAAGAGCTCTATTGTTGCCAAGCTGGAAGCCCTCCAGGAACGCCACGAAGAAGTGGAAGCGTTACTGGGCGATGCCGGCGTTATTGGCGATCAAGAACGTTTCCGCGCATTGTCTCGCGAATATGCGCAGCTGACCGATGTCACCCGTTGTTTCCGTGACTGGCAGCAAGTACAGGAAGATATCGAAACCGCTGAAATGATGCTCGATGATCCTGAAATGCGCGAAATGGCCAATGAAGAATTAAAACTCTCGCGTGAGAAGCGTGAGGTGCTGGAACAGCAACTACAGGTGCTATTGCTGCCGAAAGACCCTGACGATGAACGCTCGTGCTTTGTGGAAGTGCGCGCCGGAACCGGCGGTGATGAAGCGGCCATCTTTGCCGGCGATCTGTTCCGTATGTACAGCCGTTATGCAGAATCCCGCCGTTGGCAGGTGGAAATCATCAGTGCTAACGAAGGCGAGCACGGCGGTTACAAAGAGGTCATCGCGCGCATTATTGGCGACGGTGCTTACGGTCGTTTGAAGTTTGAGTCAGGCGGTCATCGTGTGCAACGCGTGCCAGAAACGGAATCTCAGGGGCGTATTCATACCTCTGCCTGTACCGTTGCGGTGATGCCGGAACTGCCCGAAGCGGAAATGCCAGAAATTAACGCGGGCGATCTGAAAATTGATACTTTCCGCTCCTCTGGTGCGGGTGGTCAGCACGTTAACACCACCGACTCTGCTATCCGTATTACCCACTTACCGACCGGTATTGTGGTGGAGTGTCAGGACGAACGCTCGCAGCATAAAAACAAAGCCAAAGCGTTGGCGGTATTGGGCGCGCGTATTCACGCAGCGGAAACCGCTAAACGTAATGCGGCTGAAGCCTCAACCCGCCGCAACCTGCTGGGCAGTGGTGACCGTTCCGACCGTAACCGTACCTACAATTTCCCGCAGGGGCGTGTGACCGACCACCGTATTAACCTGACGCTTTACCGTCTGGACGAGACCATGGAAGGCAAGCTGGATACCCTGATTGAGCCGATCGTGCAGGAGTATCAAGCCGATCAGCTGGCCGCGTTGGCTGGACAGGATTGATGATCATTCGTCACTGGCTGCAGCAGGCGGTGGTTGCCCTCTGTGGCGGCGATAGCCCAAAGCGCGATGCGGAAATTTTGCTGGGTTTTGTCACCGGTAAATCGCGCAGTTGGCTGGTGGCATTTGATGATACCAAGCTCGACGCCGCACAAATCGCCGAGCTTGATGCGCTGTTGGCGCGCCGGGTGACCGGTGAACCCATTGCCCATCTGGTGGGCGAACGCGAATTCTGGTCGTTGCCGCTGCGTGTCAGTGATGCGACGCTGATTCCGCGCCCGGATACTGAAGTGCTGGTGGAACAGGCGCTGGTGCGCGTGCCGTCAACGCCATCCTCTCTACTTGATCTTGGCACAGGCACGGGTGCTATCGCGTTAGCACTGGCGAGTGAACGGCCTGATTGTCAGGTGCTGGGATGTGACCGCATACCCGAAGCTGTCGCGCTGGCACAAGATAATGCACAGCGCCTGCACATCAACAATGCCCGTTTTCAGCTCAGCCACTGGTTTAACGATCTCCCCTCCCAACGTTTTGACCTGATTGTCAGCAATCCTCCTTATATCGATGCCGCCGATGAACATCTGCAGCAGGGAGATGTGCGTTTTGAACCGCTTAGCGCGCTGGTGGCGGATGATGCCGGGCTGGCCGATTTGCGCTTCATCATTCAAAGCGCGCCGCAATGGTTGCAACCTGGCGGCTGGCTCTTGCTGGAACACGGCTGGCAACAGGATGAAGCGGTGCGAACCATTTTGACGCAACATGGCTATCAGCAGGTCAGCAGCGTCAATGATTATGGCGGCAATCCCCGCGTTACTCTTGGACAACTTTTCTGATTTAAGGAAGTACAATGGCGAGCTGGTATCCGCTGATTAAACATTTTCACCTCTTGACCGTTGCGCTGACTATCAGCCTGTTTCTGCTGCGTTTTTATTGGCTGACAACCGGTTCTGCCATGCTGCAACGCCGCTGGGTGCGCATCGCGCCTCATATTAATGACACCTTTTTGCTGCTCAGCGGCGTGGGGTTGGTGGTGATAACGCACTTTTATCCGTTCTCGCCACAAGGAAGCTGGCTGACGGAGAAGCTGTTAGGGGTTATCATCTACATCGCCTTAGGTTCCGTGGCATTAAGCCGTCGCCCACGCAAGATGGGGACACGTTGGATCGCTTGCCTGATTGCAATCGTTGCGTTGCTGTTTGTGATTAAGCTGGCGATGACCAAAATGCCGATATTGGGGATAGTATGACCTCGCCAGAGCAACTCGATTACAGTGAAACACCGTTGAGTGAAGCGGTGATTGGTGCGACCTGCGCCATACGCAATGATTTTTCCGCGCCCTCTGTGCAGCAGCAGTTGGCCGCGTTAGTAGATGAAGCCCGTGAATTTGTCAGCAGTGAGCAGGACGCAGATTTGCAGCTAGGCAAGCTGCTGGATCTGTTTTATCGCGAATGGGGATTTGGCGGCGCCAGCGGTGTCTACAATTTATCCGATGCACTGTGGATAGATAAAGTGCTGAAGAGCCGTCAGGGCACTGCGGTATCACTGGGCGTGATTCTGCTGCACATCGCGGATGAGCTGGAACTGCCGTTGATGCCGGTGATTTTCCCCACCCAGTTGATTCTGCGTGCCGACTGGCTTGATGGCGAAATGTGGCTGATCAACCCGTTTAACGGCGAGACGCTCGATAAGCATACGCTGGAAGTGTGGCTCAAGGGCAATATCAGCCCGACAGCCAAACTCTACAACGACGATCTCGACGAAGCGAAAACCATCAACGTGATGCGCAAAATGCTCGATACGCTGAAAGCGGCGTTGATGGAAGAGAAGCAGATGGAGCTGGCGTTGAATGTCAGCAAGGTATTGCTGCAGATAGACCCTGATGATCCGTATGAAATACGCGACCGTGGTCTCATCTATGCCCAGCTTGAGTGCGAACATATCGCATTGACCGATTTGACCTACTTCGTTGAGCAGTGTCCTGAGGACCCGGTCAGCGAAATGATTAAAGTGCAGATTCACGCAATTGAACAGAAACAGGTGACGCTGCATTAAGCGTCCCTCGAAAAAAAGGAAAAGGCATGACCCAGAAAATAGTGAATATTGGCGATATTAAGGTCGCAAACGATCTGCCATTTGTTCTCTTTGGCGGTATGAACGTGCTGGAATCGCGCGACCTCGCCATGCGTATTTGCGAACACTATGTAAAAGTGACCGACAAACTCGGCATTCCTTACGTGTTCAAAGCCTCTTTTGACAAAGCTAACCGCTCTTCCATCAAATCTTATCGCGGTCCGGGCCTGGAAGAGGGGATGAAGATTTTCCAGGAGCTGAAGCAGGCTTTCGGCGTGAAAATCATCACTGACGTTCATGAAGCGTCACAGGCGCAGCCCGTTGCCGATGTAGTGGATGTGATTCAGCTGCCTGCTTTCCTCGCACGTCAAACCGATCTGGTTGAAGCAATGGCGAAAACCGGTGCGGTGATTAACGTGAAGAAACCTCAGTTCGTTAGCCCTGGCCAGATGGGTAACATTGTCGATAAATTCGCCGAAGGCGGTAATGACAAAGTGATCCTGTGCGACCGTGGTAGCAACTTTGGCTATGACAATCTGGTTGTGGATATGCTTGGCTTTAACGTGATGAAGAAAGTCACTAACAACAGCCCGGTGATCTTCGACGTGACGCATGCTCTGCAGACTCGTGATCCATTCGGTGCAGCCTCAGGCGGCCGTCGTGCGCAGGTGGGTGAACTGGCCCGTGCGGGTATGGCTGTGGGTATTGCCGGTCTGTTCATCGAAGCGCACCCAGAACCAAACAGCGCGAAGTGCGACGGTCCTTCCGCGCTGCCGCTGGATAAGCTGGAGCCATTCCTGGTGCAGATGAAAGCGATTGATGACCTGGTGAAGAGCTTCCCGGAGCTGGATACCAGCAACTGATTGATTGCTGATGATTGTAAAAAAGGCGCCGCGATGGCGCCTTTTTTTATGGTGGTAGCGGCGCAATTTATCGCGCAATCGTGCAGCGGTGTGACTGCCAGGGGCGCGCAATAAATTGCGCCGCTACGCGTTCCTACAACATAATTGTCAGTAAATAGCCGGCAAACAGTGCCAGGTGCGCGGCACCGTTTAGCACATTGGTACGTCCGGTTGAGAACGAGATGTGGCACAAGATCAATGCCGCACTCATGATCACCATATGCGGTGGCTCCAGGCCAAATATCAGTTGCTGGCCCGTCAGGGTGGCGATGATGCTGACTGCGGGAACCGTTAAGGAAATCGTGGCTAACACCGAACCAAAGAACAGGTTCATGGCGCGCTGGACCTGGTTCATTAACACCGCTTTGATCGCCCCCAAACCTTCTGGTGACAGAATCAGCAACGCGACGAGGAAACCGGTGAACTGCGCGGGTGCATTCAGTTCTGTCAGCAGTTGCTCCAGAGTATTGGCGTTCATCTTGGTGACCGCGATAACGGCAATCAGATGCACGATCAACCAAATGGTATGCCACACAGAACTGTGAGCGGAAGGTTTGCCGTGATGGGGATCGCCATCGTCGCCGTCATCTTCATGCTCATACACAAACAGGCTCTGGTGCGTTTTCGTTTGAATCAGCAGGAACACGCCATACATCGCCGCTGAAATAGCCGCGATGATCAGTGCCTGGGCGGTGGTGAAATTACCACCCGGTAACGCGTTAGGGAACACCAACACCAAAATCGCCAACGGGAAAATGGCGATCATGTACTGTTTCACGCCTGCCAGATTCACATATTGCGTAGCAAATTTACGTCCGCCGAGCAGCAGTGCAAAACCAACCAGGCCACCGGTAACAATCATAATGATGGAGTAGAGGGTATCGCGCATCAGCGCCGGTGCAGCATCACCGGTGGCCATTAATGCGGAGATCAGGCTCACTTCTAATATCACCACCGACAGGCTTAAAATCAGCGAACCATAGGGTTCGCCCAGGCGGTGTGCCAGAACGTCGGCGTGACGTACTACGCTGAACGCACTGCAGAGGATTGCTACCAGAGACAGCAAGTTAATGCCGATAACCGGCATCAGCGCGGTTTGGCCGCCAAAGAAGCTCAGCACCGCGAGCGCAGCAATGGGGAAAATCAGCGAGTATTCGGTATGTCGGGTCTTTTCATGTGTAGCCATTCACCATCCTCTCCGGAAAAAAGAACCAAAACAGGCCATCAGTGCCTGATAAATATAATGACTTTTCTGACGCAGCGCAGTGTAACTTTTCAACAGTTGTGTTGCAGAGTCTTTACGCGTTTTTACTTAATGAATATTAATGACCTAAGTTGATAAAACTGAGTGTTATCCAGTAATAATGTCTGATATTCATTGGGTTGAAATGAGAGTAAATTCACTTAATTTATAAAATGGCACCAAATTTAACGAGGTTAAATCGCTCTTATTTTGGTTTGATTAAGAAGTTTCGGTTTATTTAACTAAAGTTAGACTTTTCTAACTTGCATGCATGACTCTCTATTAAACCGCCTCCCTAATTCAAGTTCTTCGCCAGGCAGCCGATGCTATTTACGAAGAATTTCCCCTTTGTGATCGGGGTCAATCTTGAAACTTTTATGAAAAATGCATTAATGTCTTCTCTTAAGTCGACGCAACGCGTGTTGCCTGTAAGACATCATCTTTGAGGAGCCGAACCGACAGGATGTCAGCGCAGTAGAGGAGGTCGCATTGTTAACCCGGGAATTTCTTTTAAAAGCGGATTGTAAAACATCCTTTGGCGATATTGACGAAGCGCTGCTGTGGAGCTGTGAAAAGCGCGCAGCATCGCTTGCGGCCACGCTGGCCTGTCGCCCTGACCAAAGCCCGGTGTGGATCTTTGGTTATGGTTCCCTGATGTGGAATCCGGTTTTTGAAGCGGAAGAAGTGGCTTCCGGGCGGCTGGAAGGCTGGCATCGGGCGTTCTGTTTACGCCTTACCGCCGGACGCGGCACGGTAGAGGCTCCTGGTCGTATGCTGGCGCTGAAAGAGGGCGGTGCAACCAGCGGGCTGGCGTTCCGTCTGCCGGAATCCCGACTGCATGATGAACTCGAGTTGTTATGGAAGCGTGAGATGATCACCGGCTGCTACCTGCCAACCTGGTGTGAACTGGAGCTGGATGATGCGCGTAAGGTGACTGCGTTGGTGTTTATCATGGACCCTCGACATCCGCTGTATGAAACCGACTCCTGCCGTAGCACTATCGCGCCATTGATCGCACAAGCGAGTGGGCCGCTGGGAACGAATGCCCAATATCTCTATTCGCTGGAACAGGAGCTGGGCAAACGCGGTATGCAAGAAGAAGCCTTAACGCGTCTGGCCGCAGAGGTCAGAGCGCTGCAAAAATCTGCAGCGCGCTAATCAGGGTTTGCCGGGATTAATCAGCCAGGTTCCCGGCTTATCAATCGTGAGTGATTGCGCCAGCACTTCACTACCATGATGGACTTCAATGCGATAGTTGCCGGCGGCCAGATTCAGCGAGGCAAAACCGCTGCTGGCTGGTTTCACATCCTTCACTTCACCATTCAGCACAATATTGTCGCCTTCCTGCAAGCGCAAATAAACCGTTGCCAGCGAGGGACCAGGATGAGCCGCACTGGGGTTTGCCACGGGTGCGGTTGCTGCAGGGGTCGAGGCGACAGGTGGCGCATCGCTGTGACGATTGGCTTTCCACACCACAACCACCACCGCCAGAATCGCAATCGCCGCCGCGGCAACTAAACCTGGCGACAGACGACGCACATTACGCGGTGTCACGGGTTCAATGGCGGCGGCAGCATGATTCACCGCCATCACCTGAGGTTCTGGCACCACAACCGCGACCGGCTCGGCAGCCGGGACTTCGGCGATCACCGGGAAGGTGGTCACCAGCGCCTCAACATCACTGACAGGTAAATCAATCAGGCTGGCAAAGGCATCAATATTTTGTGGACGGTCAGCCGGCTTCATGGCCAGCGCGCAGTCGATAGCATGAAGCAGCGGCAGCGAGTAGCCCTCTGGCTGGCGTTCGACCAGCGGCTGGTAGTTATCCTCGATACAACGCACCACGCTCACTGGTGGCGCATGACCGGTGATCAGATTGTGTAGCACCGCTCCGAGCGCATAGATATCCGTCCACGGCCCTTGTTCGACTTCGCCCTCTTCGCTGTATTGTTCAATCGGCGCAAAGCCGGGTTTCAGCATGATTTCGGTTTCGTCCGACAGGTTGCCGATCTCCTTGCGCGCGGAACCAAAATCGAGCAACACCGGTAACTGGTTTTCCTGAATCTGGATATTATCCAGCGAAATATCACGATGCAGATAACCCGCGGTATGAATGGTATTAATGGCACCAAACAGCGGAGGCAGCAGGCGACGGATCCAGCTTTCACTGATGCTTTCCGGGCTGGTCACTTGCCACTCTTTCAGCGTCATGCCGCTGTAGTAAAGTGTGCCCATATAGGCGGTGCCGTTCTCTTCCCAGAAGCGCAAGACATGCAGCAGACCAGGATGATTAAAACGTGCCAGCAGGCGCGCTTCCTGAATGAAGCTGTTGCGCCCGGCATTAAACAGTTTCTGGAAGCGTTCGCCACGCAGCTCAAGCGACAGGTCGGCAGCACGCACCGCCAGTGAAACCGGCATGTACTCTTTAATCGCGATGGTGCGCTCGAGCTGATGGTCCCAGGCACGATATACAATGCCAAAGCCACCGCCGCCGATCACTTCCTTGATTTCAAATTCGTTAAACCGATAGCCCGCAGGCAGGGCATTCGGTGTATGGTTTTCGTTTGCCGACATAGTGAACTCTCTGAACACGTCCTGTAGCGCCCGGTCAACATCATTGATCCAAGGCGACGATCGCTAATTAATTAATGTTACGCCAGGCACCAATCGCCGGATCGGCCAGATCCGCATGCAGGGTGTCAATCAGTAACACAGTCACTTTTTGCTGTGGCATAAATTGTGGCGACCAGACGCCACGTAAAGTTTCAACCCGCTTCTTAACCGCATCGCTGTCCTGGCCTGCTGTCTTATCCATTTTAATCAGCAGGTTGCCAGTGAAGCGCCATACGTGCTGCTGGCTGTCAAAGGGCAGCACCAGCCAGCTATCGTCTGCATCAGGGCGCGTCACTATCATGCGCTGCTTATTAACGGCGACGACTTCCAGCGCTGGACCGCTTAGCTTGAGATCGGCAATCGGGTAGCCCTGGTAGAAGTTAACCGCCACGCTGCGGGTATTACCGTTGTTCATCAGCGTGATATCACTTGGGCCTTCCAGCCAACCTTCGGTCGAGCAGTGCTGTTGCGGATTATCAGGGATAAAGAGTGAATCACCATTTTCATCCCACCAGGTGCGGAAATGGCATCCGGCCGGCAGAGCGAAGTGTTGCAAGGGGGCCGTATCTGCTGGTTTTGACAGGTCAAGCGGTGCGGCATTACTGGCACTTGCGCTGGCAGTGGCATCGTTAATCACAATAGGGCGCCAGTTTTGCAGTTTGGCTGCGCTACCATTCGCTAAGACGCTCCCATCTTTGTTGGTCATCTGCCAGGGGAGTTCATCCAGCGTGCCACACTGATTCGCTAACAGCGTCCCCACGCGTGGCAGGAAGCTGGTCAGGATGCTGGAATCGGTGCTTTTACCTGAAACAATGCGTAACGGCAGTGTCTCTTTACACCAGTCATTCGGCGAATTGCTGGCCACGTTATCGATATAAACTTCCAATGACAGGCTCGGCGAGTAAACCACGCGATAATCATCAGCTTGTGCATTTAGAGCCAGCAACAGGGTCGCTAAACCCGGCAACCACACTTTCATAAGGATCCTTGGAATCAATAACGTGTCGGCAGAAAACGTGCCGCATCGGCCTGGGAATAAAGCAGCGTCGCTTCCTGCGGCTCGCCAATCCAGATTGCCAGAGCGCTGAGATTGTCGCTTTTAACACTGCGGTTAACGGCTTGTTCCATCAAAGTCAGCCACTCTTCGCAGGCATTGACCATGCGCAGGGCTTGTTCCATCTCGTGGGTGGTCAGATTGAGCCAAAACCCATCGGTACAGACCAAAAACGCATCACCATCGGTGAGCGAAATCACTTCACTGAAGGTGGCGGGACGGGCAGGCTCAACACCGAGCGCATTATAAAGTAAATTACTGTTAATGCCGGAATTTTCATAGCCCGCTTCACGTAACTGTTGAGCCAGACTGTGGTCACGCGTGACCTGACTCAAGACCCCGTGACGGAAGTGATAAACCCGGCTGTCACCTGCGTGCGCCCACCATGCGCGCTGTGTTTGGCGGTCGATAAAGAGTGCGGCGAGCGTGGTGCTCATGCGGGCATATTTCGGATTATTTCCCTGCGCCTCCAGCAATACCTGCTGGCATTGCTCAATGGCGGCACGGGTGCTGTCAGGGGTAAAGGTGTCGCTGTTGTGCAAAGAGGTCAGAAGCGTGTCCCGAACGATCTGTGCTGCCATATCGCCACCCGGTAAGCCCGCAACGCCATCACATACTAAAAAGCAGGCTTTGTGTTCGTCGAGTTCTGCCCCGGTGCGGTCTTGATTTTCGTCGCGCATTCCCTGCTGGCAGCGACTGGCAAACATCATCTTCATGCGTCTTCAGTCCGCGTCTGTGAATCTTTGTACTGGTTAACTTCCATATCGTAGGCGTGCAAAAAGGCTTCGCCAAACAGCGTGTGGAAGTCATCTTCAATTTCGCCGGCCGTGCGCTGATAGTGGCGTGAGAAGTAATCCCACAACGCCGCTTTGCGTCCACCATTAAACGGCAGCTTTGGCAACACGCCGTCTTTACGTGCCTCTTCTTCCAGCCGTTGCGGGTTAAACGACTGCAGCATAGCGGCAATGATGGCGCGGATACCGGCAATCATGCCCAGCTGGTGAGCTTGCAAATCCACTAATGCATCGCGCACAGCAGCTTCCGGTGACATAAAGCCGGGCATCTGGCTCTGGTAGATCTGCATCAGTACGGTCTTGCCCGATGGCAGAATTTTAAAAGGGTTGTTGGCTTCGTTCAGGATCATCGTCATATCGGCTTTGACTCCACGCTTCAAAATTGAGCGCGAAGAGAGCAGAGCGACGGTGCCTTGGGAAAACAGGCTCAACATGCGACCGGTGACACGCATTTGCTCTTCGGTGAAGGGCGTTTGGTGTCCGTTGTTGAGTCCCATACCTTCTAACAGTGCCGCAATCAGCTTATCCTGATCGGCACCCGGTAATGCGGCAGGGAGAGCGGGTGAATCACTTTGGGGATCGATGGCGAGGCGTGGATCTGTGCGACGCTCGTGGCGAACAGTGGCGGTCTCTGGCAGGACATCAGGTTCCTGTTGAATACCGAGCGGGTCATCCGCACTCTCTGCAAAGAACGCCAGTGGATCATCTTGTTGACTGTTCTGACAGGCTGGGTCGTTCACTTGCAAGCCATACTCACCGATTTGTAAGGCATCGCCGTGATGTAACAGCACTTGCGAACCACGTTGCAGAACCATGCCATTGAGCACCACTGAGGTGACGCTGCCCTGATTGGTCAAACGGCATTCGCCTTCAGGTGACAGATGCACCAGTGCTTGCAAACGCGAAATCGCGCGTGTCTCGTCAGGCAGCACCAGATCGTTGTCCTGACTGCGGCCGATAGTTCCCCCCGGCGGTTTAAAGGCGACCGTCTTTGCGGGCACATCCGTATTGCACTGCACAATGGTAAATTGCATGAGTCATCCCATTAACAAGGAAAACGCGACAGCCTATTCAAACATCGGTGGATAGAGGCCATTGCGTCCCGGCTGAGCACCAGATGCCGGGTTAAACAGTAAGGAAAAAAGTTGCGCGGTGAGCGGCCCACTGTGTTTGTGTGTGGCATGGGCAAATCCGTCACTGCGATTACTCCACCAGTAGCTAATATGCTGCTGCGGATCAAATCGGTCTGCCACTTCACGCCAGCTCAGTGTGCAGGGCAGGTCATCAAAACCAATGACATCCATAATGTCGCTGCGCTGGTTATCTGGCACCATCAGTGGAGCTAACTGTTGCATCTGCTGTTCCAGCACATCCGGGCTGAGACGATCTTTCACGCTGCGCAATAGCAAAGCACCCAGCTCTTGATACCAATCTCCTGACATCGCCAATTGCGCGCTATGCCAGTGGCTGAGCGGAAAACTGCGTAATGCCAGCAGCGGCCAACTACGGCCTACGCGATCGCAAGAGGGCAATAAACAGCCCATCTGAACCTGCTGACGTAGCGGCGACAGCGGCAACACAAAGTTCCACACCGGCGCACGCAAAAAGAGCGGAGTGTTCGCGTCGGATTGTTGGTGCCAATGCATCAGCCCTTGTTGAAACCAGTGGCTCCAGGGCGTCACGGTATTCTCGCTCAGGCGCTGGCGCAGAAAATCACCGGTGGCCGGTAATTTGCCGTACCAACCCGGCGCGGTATGCGTCGCCATTGTTACCTCACCATTACTCACTGTGTCCGGTCAATCGCTGCGACAACGCATCTGGCACAATCGCCAGCGTGTTGCCGTTTTCACCGGCATTTTTCAGATTCTCCGCAAGCTTGCGCATCATCAAAGCGTTGTCTCGCGCATAAGGCGATGACTGAATCTGCTGATCCAACAGTTGGCTGAGGTGCCAGTCCAACTGCTGCAAATCGCGAGCGCTGACATTTTCCGGCAGATTTCGTTGCAGGTTTTGCATCAGCCAGCCACGCAAAAACTCGCCGTCATAATTTCGCGGCTGATAAAGCATTTGATAGGCGCGCAGCGCATTACGACTGTACTCATTATCGTTCCCGGGATCGTTACGCAGCAGATTGGTAATCTGTTGAGCGACACGAGGCAACAGCAGAGACTTAAGCGCATTTTGATAAAGCACCCATGCAGCATCACTCACCTGGTTGCCACGATATAAACCCACGCGCATGGTAAGCGGCGGATTGTCGAGGGAAAAACGCTCTGATAATGGCAGTTTTACCAGGTTATTTAAGAAGGGTAGCAGATCAAAAATATTATCGGCTGGCTGATGCAATACCTGCTGACTTTGCACGGTGATCGGGGCAATGCGTGCCGAGACCTGGTCGAGATAACGCTGGTTCTGCAGATAACTGGCCAGCCATAAACCCGACAGCAGCAGCAACGCTCCGGTCAACGCACCATAACCGATCCAATGGAACAGTCGGTTGCGATATTCCCAGTGCCGATTACTGCCGGCCAGACCGCTCTCGCGAAACACCAGGTCGCTCAGAAGATCGCGAATAAAGAAGCTCTGGCCTTTGTTACCCGGGATAGGATTGTGGCGGGTGACGCTATCCCAGGTGGCAAAACTGTTTTCACCAGTGTGCGGTAACTGCAACTTACGGTTCAGTTCCCCCATAATGCGGTCAAACGGCAGTCCTTCCTGCGTGCCGCTGGTAAAGAACAGGCCACGTGCCGACCACGCGATTTCGTCCTCGTGACGAGAGAACACCACATCAAGATACTCATTGAGCAGTGGGCGCAATGAACTGAACTCCTGTGGAAACAGGAAACTGTCCGCACGTTGCGTGAGATCGCGCTCGTTCGCCATCACATTGGCGAGTTGTTGCTGTAAACGCTGCTCTAAGTGTCGATATTGCTGAGTAAAGCTGTTGTGCCAGTCATCTTTATGCGGTTTGCCTGGCTCCCACGGGAAGGTAAAACCCCAGATGGCATCGCGTTGCGGTTTGCTTAAACCGGCATGAAAGCTCATAAAGCCTTTCAGCAGGTCGGTTTTGGTCACCATCACATACACCGGGAAGTGAATTCCGGTTTGCTGATGCAGTTCCTGCATGCGCATACGCAGTGCGCTGGCCTGCGCGTGACGGGCCTCAGCCGAGTCCGTGAGCAGGTCCGAGACGCTGATCGTCATGATCACACCGTTGATCGGCTGACGGGTACGATAACGCTTCAACAGATTGATAAAACTCTGCCACTCGGCACCATCACGGGCGCGTTGGCTCTCTTGCAGGGCATAACGGCCAGCGGTGTCGATCAGGACTGCGCTATCCGTAAACCACCAGTCACAGTGGCGTGTACCACCAACGCCACGCACCGCGCCTTTACCCAGGCTGTCCGTGAGCGGGAATTCGAGGCCGGCATTCAGCAGTGCGGTGGTCTTGCCCGCGCCGGGTGCGCCCATCATCACATACCACGGTAATTGATAAAGATAGTGGCTCTGGAAACGTGCCAGCCAACTCTGCTGATGACGACGACCAAACTGGGTGCGTTTTAATCGCAGTGCGGCTTCGCTGAAGCGCTGTGCCAGTAGCGTATCCGTGGCTTGTCGGTCAGAAAGCTCCTCACTGTTCATTTCCTGAAGGCGGTTAAGCATTTTGCTGTTGAACCAGCCACGCCAGATTGCCGGAATAAACTGGAACAGCACCCAGCAGAAGAACAACAGGCCAACCACGCACTGACGAGCGAAAATCGGCTCAAGCGGACGGGTATCACCCCAGGTCCATAGCGGGCCCAACATCCACAGCACGCAACTCAGGGCCGTGACGCCAATCAGGCTCCACAACAGGCGGTGGGTTAAAAAATGTTGCATCGATGCACGCATCACTGACCTCCCGGATGATTGCCAAGGGTTTCCGGTGCCGCGAACAGGGTGATTTCTACGCGCCGGTTGCGCGCGCGATTTTCATTGCTGTCGTTGGGAAGCAGGGGATTACTGTCGCCGCGCCCTTCAGCTTTCACGCTGTGTCCTTCAGCGAGCTGCGGATTGAGTAACTGCGTAACGGCGCGTGCGCGGGCAAAAGAGAATTCGTAACTGGAAGCAAAGCGACCATCAACCGGGCTGTTATCGGTGTACACCGAGACCAAAACGGTGCCTTTCACCGTTTTCATCGCGCTGGCGACGTGCGCCAGCAGTGCGCGGCCAACCTGATTGACCACGGTGCCATCAGATGAAAACAGTTTGTCTGCGGGGATGATCACTTTACTGCCGAATGCGCCATCACTTACCTCTAACTGGCCTGCAGCAATCACATCATTTAAACGTTGATGAAGATCGAGCAAGGCTTGTGGTGAGGTAGGACGACGGCCAGGCATGATTTGTGGCAATGGCGTTTGATAGATGGCGCGAAGCAGGGGTTCAGCTGCATTGCCCAATCGCCAGTTGAGACCGCTGTATATCAGGCAGGCAATCAAAGCGGCTAAGGTGGCGCAAGCCCACAGCGGCACCATGGGTCGCGTCAAGCTGCTCACCAAGGGATGCACTTCAACCAGCGGCGCGGCCGGGTTAACGGTAGTCGGGCGAGTTTCCTGAATTAACTGTGCCAGGCGCTTGCGAATGCTGTCACACTGGGCGCGACCACTGTCGCTGCCGCGATAGCGGCCTTCATAGCCCAGTAGCAGGCAATAGTGGATCACTTCCAGCAGCCAGAGGTGTTGCTGTGGACTCTGCGAAACGCGTGACAGCAGCTGGAAAACTTTTTCACCGCCCCAGCTTTCGTTGTGGAAAGTCACCAGCATGCCGTTGCCAGACCATACGCCTCGCGTGCCCCATGGCGTTTGTGCCGCGGCTTCATCCAGCACGCTGCATAGGCAATAGCGTGCGCCAATGATCATCTCAAAGGGCAGTCCCGCTTGCTTGCAGCGTTGTTCAAACTGGCGGATTTCTTCGATCAAAAGCTGGCGTAAACCGGCAGGATCATCATGCGTGGCAGCCTGCCGCAGGCGAACAACGGCATTCAGTATCGGTGCTGCGGCATTAAGCAAAAGGTTATCATTGCCCGCGACAATGCCATCGCGTGCAACAGAATCCTGGGTCATTAAATCTCGATTTTCCTGGCAATGGCGCTATTTCTTGTCCGCAAAGAGCGACCTTTCTGCGGACAATCTGCGCCGTATTGCATTATCAGTCTAGGATCCAGGTCGCGGTATCGTTGGTGCGACATGCCTTGCTGGCGCCTCCAACGGCCACACAGACCTGTTTGTTGCGGCGGGGGCGTGGACGATCGCTACGCACGGTGGCGTCATAACGGCTGCTTTCCACCCCAGCCTTGGGCGGAATATAACCAATCAGCTGTCCATTCGGTTCATCAGCAACGGCTAACCAGCTGTGCTCAACACGGCCAAGCACTTCAAACGACTTAGCATTGTCGAGATAACGCACCACTTTGCCGCCAAAATCAGGCGTGGTCATGACCGAAGCAGCATAGAGTGCGCGAAAACTTTCATTGACCGGCGTGAACTCGGCTGGTGCTGCCACCGCATTCCGGTGAACCAGCTTAACGCCATTGACTTCACTGGTGACCAAAGTGTCATCAGTAACGGGCGGCGTTGGCGCTTTACAACCCGCTAACGTTAACACCGCCAGTAGGGTTAGCACGAGACTCTTATTCACCATGAACCTCAAATTTCATCAGATTAGCTGCAGATTAAAATGCGGCACACGCAATGGAAGCGGGCAGATTACGCAGCAAGAAAGCCATCAAAAAACAGTCAGATTACAGAAAGATAGTGCTGTGCTCAGTCTACCTAAGACTTTTGAGAATTCAAACCATTGCACCGAGAGAAATCCCGTGCTACCGGGCGAAAATGCAGCTGGAACAGGTGATAAAAAACACGTGCTGAGGGTGATATATAAGATGAATTTACTTATTTACCAGTGGAAGTGTAAAACGCAGGCGAAAACACAATTTTCGCACAATGGATATAATGAAAATTATTAAATAAGATTAATCTATTTTTGACGTTAAAAAAAGATTGCGCCAGTAAACAATTTTCTGACTTTCAGAATTTACGGGCGCCCATCCGTCCAAATTGAAGTCGAGTTCGGCACGGCTTTTGCTTGAGTATTGCCCTAAATTTGCCTGATAGTGGGAGTCAGCAATGAACCGGGCTCTGGAGTATCTACGTGCTAGCCGCGCCAGCGAGATTGCGAGTCTGCAACGTTTATTACGTACGGGCGAGCAAATTCTTGCGCTCAGTGAATTAATCCATGTGCTGCAGCGTGAGCGCGGTGCCAGCAATATCTGGCTGTGTTCAGAGGGCCGCCTGTTTGGTGATGAGCTGGAAGCGCGTGCGATTGAGGTGCAGCAGCGGCAAGACGTAGCGATGACAATGTTACCTGCCGCTGTCGCGCAACCGGGCTACAGTCGGTTTTGCATGTTAATCGCCGCCGCGTTGCAGGCACTCGATAGCCTGCCAGTATTGCGTCAGCAGGTGCGCAAACAAAGTTGTCGCCACGCGCAAGCCATGGAGGCGTTCAACCATGTGATTCGCACATTACTCAACCTGGTATTTGAAGCTGCAGACACCGCAAGCGAACCGGAAATTTCTCGTGCGCTAATCGCCCTCTTTAGTTTTATGCAGGGAAAGGAGTTGGCTGGTCAGGAGCGCGCGACGGGTTCGGCAGGTTTTGCTGCCGGGACCTTTAGCCCGGAACAACGCCAGCGCATTCTGGCACTGATCGCTGCTCAGGAGCAGAGTTTCAACACCTTCAGCCAGTTCGCTGACAGCCAAAATCTACAACGCTGGCAGGAAATGGCTGACGCGGGCAGCCAAATTGAACGGCTGCGGCGTATTGCCTGCACCGATGCTCCTTGTGGTGAAAATGGGGTTCTCCAATGGTTTACGCTGCTGAGCCAGCGGCTGGATCAGATGAAGCAAATAGAAGATACGTTGTGCATTACCCTCATGAACTGCTGTCAGCGTGCGATTAGCGCCAGTGAACAGGCGGACCCGCAACAGGTGGCACACCGTGAAGAGGCCAGTTTCTCTCTTTATATCGCCGGGGCCAGTTGGCTGGACGGGCAGGAAACCACGCTCGACAGTCAGGGCCTCGCGCCGCAACTGGGCCGTTCAGTACTTTCACTGATCGGCGAACAGGCGCAGCGTTTAAAGGCGCAGGCCGATGAACTGGCCACCATGCGTGCGTCACTCGATGAACGAAAAATTGTCGATCAAGCCAAAAGCTGGTTGATGGAGCAACACGGTTTTAGTGAGCAGGATGCCTGGCAAGCCCTGCGAAAAAGTGCCATGAATCAAAACAAACGCATCCTGGACATCGCCCAAGCCATCCTGGCCGTTGCGGCAACGTTGAAGTCATAACTCCAAGGAGGTAGTTGCACAAAGCCTGTGCGTATTGTGCGTCAGCACAGTGCAGATTTGCGCACTTTCACTGATCCAAGTGGGGTGGCGTGCTGATTCTTTACGAGAATTTTTTTGGCACAGGCTTTGCAATACCTTACTGACATTGCGCATTTGTTTCGCCAACGGCGGTGAAGCGAGTGCTTTGGATAAAGGCGTCCGGCCCCATGTTTTTACAGCATGCGGGAGGACGCCTTTTTTTATTTCTTTTTTTCAGGATGCGCATGATGAGCAAAACGCGGTTTTCGGTATCACGTCGTCAATTTCTACTGGGCAGTGCGGTGGTAGGTGGCAGCTATTTACTGCCGGGCTTACGCAATGCGGTGTGGGCTGCCGGCTCGGATGCGCCAGAAAAAAGCAGCGTTCGCGTTGGCTTTATTCCCCTCACTGACTGCGCGCCAGTGGTGATGGCCTCAGTGAAAGGCTTCGACAAAAAATATGGACTCACGCTGCAGCCAAGCAAAGAGGCCAGTTGGGCGGCGGTACGCGACAAACTGACGGCGGGTGAACTGGATGCCGCGCATGCGCTATACGGCATGATCTATGGCCTGCAATTAGGTGTCGCAGGGCCACAGCACGACATGGCCAACCTGATGACGCTGAATAACAACGGTCAGGCCATCACACTCGCAAACCAACTGAAAGAGCAAAAGGTCACGGATGCAGTCAGCCTGCAAAAGCTGATTGCGAGCCAGGCAAAAGGCAGTTACACCTTCGCGCACACCTTTCCCACCAGTACCCACGCCATGTGGCTCTATTACTGGCTGGCGAATGCAGGTATCGACCCATTTGAAGATGTGCGCACCGTGGTGGTACCGCCACCGCAAATGGTGATGAACATGAAAATGGGCAACATGAGTGGTTTCTGCGTTGGCGAACCCTGGAACCAGCGCGCCATCAGCGACAACATCGGATTTACTGCCGCCACCACACAGCAAATCTGGCCGGACCATCCTGAAAAAATCCTCGCGACACGGGCGCAATGGGTGCAAGAGAACCCCAACACCGCGCGTGCAATGACGGCTGCGGTCCTCGAAGCCGCCCGCTGGATCGATGCCTCTGACGAAAACCGCAAAGAGACTGCCGCTGTGTTAGCCGGGCGAGCGTGGATCAACACCAAAGTTGAAACGCTGGAAGGCCGCATGCTGGGCCATTACGAGAATGGCCTGGGCCAGAGCTGGCAAGACGGCCACTCGATGCGCTTCTACCGCGATGGCGAAGTGAGCTTCCCATGGATCTCCGATGGCATGTGGTTCCTGACGCAGATGAAGCGCTGGGGGATGGTGAAAACCGCGCCCGATTACGCCGCCATCGCACGGAAAATCAACCGTATCGACATTTACAAACAAGCCGCCAGCGCGGTGGGTGGCGTCTCCGTGCCGTCTGCCGAGATGCGCAGCAGCACGCTGATTGACGGCAAAGTGTGGGATGGCAGCAATCCTGCCGCCTATGCCGACAGTTTCGCCATTAAACGTAGCTAAGTGAGGTCAGCATGAAATCTGAAGCCCGTACGCTGAAAGTGGCGACTCCCGCCGTCGCTCAACCGGCGCAGGTGATTGCGCTGAACGTCGCACAACAACCGCGAGCACGGCAACGCTGGCTGCGGCCGCTGTTACTGCGGCTGATCCCGGCGAGTTGCGGACTGATCGTCCTGCTATTCGTCTGGCAGTTGGCCGCCATGTCGAGCAAAGGTTTTCCTGGGCCGTTGGCGACCTGGCAAGCGGCAGTGACGCTGTTCGCCGACCCCTTTTACAACAACGGCCCCAACGATCAGGGCATCGGCTGGAATGTCGTGGCATCGCTGCAACGTGTGGCGGTGGGATTTGGTCTGGCAGCGCTGGTGGGGATACCCGCAGGTTTCCTGATTGGGCGCTTCACCTTTGTGGCGCGCATGTTCAATCCCATCATCGCACTGCTGCGTCCTGTCAGCCCTTTAGCGTGGTTACCGATTGGTCTGCTGCTGTTTCAACGCGCGGAGCCTGCCTCCAGCTGGACCATTTTCATCTGCTCGATCTGGCCGATGGTGATTAACACCGCCGAAGGAGTGCAGCGTATCCCCCAGGATTACCTCAATGTGGCCCGTGTCTTGCGCCTTAACGAATGGACGGTGATGCGCCGCATTCTGTTCCCAGCGGTTCTGCCCGCTGTGTTGACCGGTATGCGCCTCTCGATGGGTATCGCCTGGCTGGTGATTGTTGCCGCGGAGATGTTAACGGGGGGGCTGGGCATCGGTTTCTGGATCTGGAACGAGTGGAACAACCTCAACGTCGAAAACATCCTGATTGCCATCGTGGTGATTGGTGTCATTGGGTTGCTGCTGGAGCAGGCATTGATGCTGCTGGCACGTCGTTTTAGCTGGGATAAATAAGGAGCCAACCATGAACCCCATTATTCGCGTTCAGCAGGTCAGCCAGTGTTTCAACACCGCCAGCGGTGAATTCCTGGCACTCGATAACGTTAGCTTTGATATTCACCCGGGTGAAACTCTCAGCCTGATTGGTCACTCAGGCTGCGGTAAATCCACCTTGCTTAACCTGATTGCCGGATTGACCCAACCCAGCAGCGGCGTATTGCTGTGTGAAAACCGCGAAATCAATGGCCCCGGTCCAGAGCGTGCCGTGGTGTTCCAAAACCATTCATTACTGCCGTGGCTCACGGCTTACCAAAATGTCGAACTGGCGGTACAGCAGGTGTTTAAGGGGCAGATGAACAAAAGCGAAATGAGTGAGTGGATCGAACACAACCTCAATCGCGTGCAGATGAGCCACGCCATGCACAAGCGGCCAGCGGAAATCTCCGGCGGCATGAAACAGCGTGTGGGCATTGCGCGCGCACTGGCGATGAAACCGCGCGTGCTACTACTGGACGAGCCGTTTGGCGCACTGGATGCCCTGACGCGAGCACATTTGCAAGACAGCGTGATGCGCATTCAGCAGGAGCTGAAGACCACCATTGTGCTGATCACCCACGATGTGGATGAGGCCGTGCTGCTGTCAGACCGCGTGTTGATGATGACCAACGGGCCTGCGGCACAAGTTGGTGAGATTCTCACCATCGATCTGCCGCGTCCACGTTCTCGCGTGGCCTTGGCCGACGAGCCGCGCTATCACCAGCTGCGTCAGCAGATTCTGCACTTCCTCTACGAAAAGCAGACTGCGGTCGCTTAAGGAACAGGTCATGGTGCAGCAGCTGGTGGTGATTGGTAACGGGATGGCCGCGATGCGGATGGTGGAAACCCTTTTGCAGCGCGCACCGGGCCGTTATGCCATCACGGTCATTGGCCGTGAAGCCCAGGGCAATTACAACCGTGTGATGTTGTCTCCTGTGCTGTCAGGCGAGAAAGCCTTTCTGGATACGCTGATCCACGCGCCGGATTGGTACATCACCCATCAGGTGCAATTGTTGATGGGTGAAACAGCACTGCAGGTGGATCTCAAAGCACAAAGGGTCTTCACCGATCAACGCACGCTGCACTGGGACAAACTGGTGTTCGCCTGTGGTTCACGACCGCGTATGCCCGATCTGCCGGGAGTCGAACGCCCTCAGGTGCTGGGTTTCCGCACATTACGTGATGTCGAGACGATGTTGGCGCAACAAGGCCCGGTGGTGGTGCTGGGTGGGGGATTGATAGGTGTGGAAGCGGCGGCGGCACTGCGTCTGCGTGGGCGTGATGTCACGTTGCTGCACCATCGCCCTTGGCTGCTGGACCGTCAGTTGGATCAGCAGGCCGGCACGTTGTTGACGCAGCATCTGACCCAGCGAGGTATTCACTGCCACCTTGGCGTATCGCTACAGTCGATCCATAGCGATGCGGTCACCTTGACCGATGGCACACGTTTACCTGCACAGCAGGTGATCATGGCGATTGGCGTGCTGCCGGAAATGGCACTGGCGCAGCAGGCCGGTGTGCCGTGCCAGCGCGGCATTGTGGTCAATCGTCAGTTACAAACCGCCATCGATGACGTGTATGCACTGGGTGAATGTTGCGAAATCGAAGGTGAAACCTTTGGACTGGTCGCCCCCTGTCTGGCGCAGGCCGATGTGCTGACGGCACAACTCGCCGGTGAGCCGATGGCGGACTTTCACTATCAAGAGAGCGGTACGCGGCTAAAGGTCACCGGCATTGAGATGTTCAGTGCAGGCGATATTCGCGAAGGCGAATCCATCAGCAGTTTTGATCCTATCGACAATCACTATCAGCGCCTGTTTCTGCGTAACGGCGCGTTGCGCGGCGTATTGCTGTTTGGCGATACCCAACGTGCAGGCGCGCTGCTTAACCCACTTCAACAGGGTGAACGTGTGGATATCAATGCACTGTTCGGACTGGATAACCCCTTAACGCAGCCGTGTGCTGCAGGAAGCAATGTGATGAGCAAACCTCTTCTCGCCGTGGTGGGCCACGGTATGGTCAGCCACCATTTTCTGGAGCAGCTGGTGAGCCGCGAGTTGCACCAGCACTACCACATCGTGGTATATGGCGATGAGCCTCAAATGGCGTATGACCGCGTTCATCTCACCGAGTATTTTGGCGGAAAAACGGCTGACGATCTCTCACTGGTGAGCGACAACTTCTTTGAGAAATACGGTATTGAGCTGCGCAGCGGCTGCGAAGTGCTGGCGATAGATACCGATAAGCGCAGCCTGCGCGATGCCAGCGGTGCGGAACTGGCCTGGGACAAACTGGTACTGGCGACGGGATCGATACCCTTTGTGCCGCCGGTGCCTGGACGTGAACATTCGCGCTGTTTTGTCTATCGCACACTCGCGGATTTGGATGCAATTGCTGCCTGTGCCGAACACGCCACCCGCGGCGTGGTGATTGGTGGGGGGCTGTTAGGTCTGGAAGCCGCGAACGCGCTGAAACAGCTCGGGTTAGAAACGCATGTCGTGGAGTTCGCCCCGCGCCTGATGGCGGTGCAGCTCGATGATGGCGGCGCGCAGATGTTGCGCGGCAAGATCAGTGCACTCGGCGTGCAGGTGCACACCAGCAAACAGACGGAAGCCATTGAAAGCCTGCCCGATGGCAGCGTGCAGATGCGTTTTGCCGACGGCAGTGTGCTGCAGACCGATTTGATTGTGTTCTCCGCGGGGATTCGTCCTCGTGATACCCTGGCGAGCGCGGCGGGGATTCAACTTGGCGAGCGCGGCGGCATTGCGATCAACGATGGCTGTGAAACCAACGTAGCCGGAGTTTATGCCATCGGCGAGTGCGCGCTCTGGCAGGGGCAAATTTTCGGTCTGGTGGCACCGGGCTATCAAATGGCGCGTGTACTGGCCGCGCAGTTGGCCCAGGAGGAACTGGCGTTCAGCGGTGCGGACATGAGCACCAAACTCAAGCTGCTCGGCGTCGAAGTCGCCTCTTTTGGGGATGCGCACGGTCGCACGGCCGACAGCCAAAGCTACCAATGGACAGACAACCCGAAAGGCATCTATAAAAAACTGGTGGTGTGCAAAGAGAGCAAAACCTTGCTCGGCGGTGTGCTGGTGGGCGATAGCGGCGACTACAGCAGCCTGTTGCAGATGATGTTGAATAAAATGCCGTTGCCCAGTGAACCGGAAAGCCTGATTTTGCCACAGCTGGCAGGTTCACCCTCCAAAGCCCTTGGCGTGGCAGCATTACCTGAAAGCGCGCAAATCTGCTCCTGCCACAATGTCAGCAAAGGGGATATCTGCGTTGCGGTGCAGAGTGGCTGTGGCGATATGGCAGCGATCAAAAGCTGTACCAAAGCGGCTACCGGCTGCGGCGGCTGTAGCGCTTTGGTTAAGCAGGTGATGGAACTGGAGTTGGCGAACCAGGGCGTGGAGGTAAAGAAAGATATTTGCGAACACTTCGCCTATTCACGTCAGGAGCTGTATCACCTGATCCGCGTCGACCATATCACCACCTTTGAACAACTGATCCAGCAGCATGGCCGTGGACATGGCTGCGAAGTATGCAAACCCCTGGCCGGGTCGTTGTTGGCATCCTGCTGGAACGAATACCTGCTTAAACCGCAGCACCTGCCGTTGCAGGATACCAACGACCGCTACTTTGCCAATATCCAAAAGGATGGCACCTATTCTGTGGTGCCGCGTGTGCCAGCCGGTGAGATTACTCCGCAAGGTTTGATCGCCATCGGGGAGGTGGCCGCACGCTACGACCTCTACACCAAGATTACCGGCGGCCAGCGCATCGATCTGTTTGGCGCACGCCTTGAACAGTTGCCGGATATCTGGGAAACCCTGATTGCTGCAGGCTTCGAGACCGGTCACGCTTACGGTAAATCGTTGCGTACGGTGAAGTCTTGCGTGGGTTCGACCTGGTGTCGCTATGGTGTTCAGGACTCCACCGCCTTCGCCATTGCGCTGGAGAATCGATACAAAGGGCTGCGCGCGCCGCACAAAATCAAAATGGCGGTATCGGGATGCACCCGTGAGTGCGCGGAAGCACAGAGCAAAGACATAGGCGTGATTGCCACCGATAAGGGCTGGAATCTGTATGTGTGCGGCAACGGCGGCATGAAACCGCGCCACGCAGACCTGTTTGCCAGCGATCTCGATGATGAAACCTTGCTGCGTTACGTCGATCGTATCCTGATGTTCTACGTGCGCACGGCCGATCGTCTGCAACGCACCAGTGTGTGGATGGATAACATGGAAGGCGGTTTGGACTACCTGCGTCGAGTGGTGATTGAGGATGTGCTGGGTATCGGCGAGAGGCTGGAGCAGGAGATGCAGTTAGTGGTGGATCGCTACCAGTGTGAATGGCTCAGCACGCTGCAAGATCCTTCCCGCCGCGCATTGTTTACCCCCACGCTCAACAGCGAGGAAGCGGATGAAACCCTGAACTATGTGCGGGTGCGCGATCAGCGCCAGCCTGCATCAATGGACATCATTCCAGTGACAACATTGCCTGACGAACCCTGGAGCGCGATTTGTGATGTGACAGCGATTCCGGCATCCGCGGGTATCGGCGCTCGGCTGGGTGGCCAGCGCGTGGCACTGTTCCGCATGGGCGAAACCATTTACGCACTGGAGGATATCGAACCGGGCACACAGGCGAGCGTGCTGTCACGCGGCATTCTTGGCGATGTGGCGGGTGAACCGGTGGTGATCTCGCCCCTCTACAAACAGCGTGTTCGTCTGCGGGATGGACAAAGCCTCGATAACGCTGAACATCAACTGCGCTGCTGGCCGGTGCGGATTGATGGCGGCAAAGTGTGGCTAGGGCATCAGCCAATGCTGGCGCTCGCGGCGGCATCATGAAAACCACCTGTCCTTACTGTGGCGTGGGTTGTGGTGTCGAGGTCAGCGCGCCGGATCAACCTGTCAGCGGCGATCGCCAGCATCCCGCCAACTTTGGCCGTCTGTGTGTGAAAGGGTCTGCGCTGGGCGAAACCTTGTCTCATGAAGGGCGTCTGCTGTGGCCACAGATCAATGGTGAGCGTGTCAGCATGTCGGTGGCACTGGATCATGTAGCGGCAAGAATGCAGCAGGTCATCGATCAACATGGCCCACAGGCCGTGGCATTTTATGGCTCGGGCCAGTTGCTGACCGAGGATTACTACACCGCCAACAAGTTGATGAAAGGCTTTATTGGGGCGGCCAATATCGATACCAATTCACGGCTGTGCATGGCGTCCGCCGTGGTCGGTTACAAGCGCGCGTTGGGTGCGGATGCGGTGCCATGCTGCTATGAAGATATCGAACAGGCCGATGTCGTGGTGCTGGTCGGCTCGAACGCGGCATGGGCGCACCCGGTAGCGTGGCAGCGACTGGTGCAGGCGAAAACCGATCGCCCCGAGATGAAACTGGTGGTGATCGATCCCCGCCGCACGGCCAGTTGTGATATCGCGGACCTGCATCTCGCCTTGCAACCAGGGTCGGACAGCGCGCTGTTTGCCGGGCTGCTCAACTGGCTGAGCGACCATGATGCCGTCGATGCCGCCATGTTGCCGCATCTGGCGAACGTTAAAGCGACGCTGGCAGCCTGCAAAGTGTGGGATCTGGCGACGGTGGCAGAAGCCTGCCAGCTTAGCGAACAGGAAATCACCAACTTCTGGCAGCTATTTGCATCGCAACCACGCGTATTGACGCTGTGGTGTATGGGCATTAATCAGTCGCAAACCGGCAGTGACAACAACAACGCCATTATCAATGCGCATCTGTTAAGCGGCAAAATTGGCTATGCCGGCGCAGGACCGTTTTCGTTGACCGGGCAGCCGAATGCCATGGGCGGCCGGGAAGTGGGTGGACTGGCTAATCAACTGGCGGCGCACATGGGATTCAGTGAGGAGGAGGTGGACCGGGTCAGCCGCTTCTGGAACAGCCCACGCGTGGCCCGTCAGCCAGGGTTAACGGCGGTCAATCTGTTTAAGGCGATTGATCGTGGTGAAGTGAAAGCGGTGTGGATCATGGGCACCAATCCCGCGGTCTCGATGCCAGAAGGTAATCGTATCGCTCAGGCGTTAGCCCGATGCGAACTGGTGGTGGTGTCGGAGGTGAGCGCCCATAGCGATACCGCGGATTTAGCGCATGTGCTGCTCCCCGCGCAAGGCTGGGGCGAGAAGAATGGCACGGTAACGAATTCCGAACGTCGTATTTCACGCCAGCGATGTTTTATCGAACCGGCAGGCGAAGCGAAACCTGACTGGTGGTTGCTGGCGCAGGTGGCGCAGCGGTTGGGATTCGGCGCGGCCTTTGCCTGGCAGCACCCCTGCGAGATTTTTGCTGAGCATGCCGCGCTGTCTGGCTTCGAGAATGGTGGTCGCCGTGCTTTTGATATCAGCGCGCTGGCAACTATCACCCGGGAACAATATGACCAGCTGACGCCGGTGCAGTGGCCAATCAATGCGCGAAGGCCTGAAGGCACGGCGCGGATGTTTGCCGATCGGCGCTTCTTCCATGGAGATGGTAAAGCGCGCTTGCTGCCACCCGCCATCCCCATCAAAACCCAGACCTGTAACGATTACCCCTTGTTAATGAACACTGGTCGTATTCGCGACCAGTGGCACACCATGACCCGCACCGGCAATGTTCCGCGATTGATGCAGCATTACGATGAGCCCTTTGTGTCACTGCATCCGCACGACGCGGCAGCGCATGGCTTAAGTCAGGGGGATCTGACGCGTGTACAGTCTGCGCTGGGCTGGTGGAGCGGTCGTGTGGTGATCGACAGCGGATTAACGCGTGGTCAGCTGTTTATTCCCATGCACTGGACGCGCCAGTTTAGCGCTCAGGCCAACGTAGATGGCTTAGTGGCGGCCAACTGCTGTCCCGATTCTGGCCAACCTGCTCTGAAACAAACCGCCGTGCGTCTGCAGCCGTTGCGTCCTGCATGGCAGGGGTGGCTGTTCATGCCAGCGGTGATGGCACCTCAACAACTGCTGTACTGGTCTCGCGCGCCTCAAGAGGGGGTACAGCGTTATGTCGTGGCAGGCAACGGTAAGGCATCGGATTGGCTGATGCAGCAACCGGGCATGCGGGATGTGCAGTGGCAACAAGCACAGTCGGGTCAGCAGCGGCATATGCTGGGCTGGCGTAACGGCAACCTGGTATGTGCCTTTTATGCGGCCCCTTGGTTGCCGGAAATCGATCATGGATTTGTTGCTCGCGCCTTTACGCACACACCGAATTCACCTCAGCAGCGCCATACCCTGTTGGGCGGGCGTCCAGCACAAGGTGAAAATCCAGGCCGGACTATTTGCAGCTGCTTCGGTGTCGGCGACGTAGCGATTCGACGGGCGATTGAGCAGGGCTGCGATTCCACGGCCGCACTTGGCGCAATGCTGAAATGTGGCACCAATTGTGGCTCCTGTATTCCAGAGTTAAAAAATTTACTGACAACCCTGCGCGTCGCGCAGTAAAGGGGCATGTGATGACACAGGCGATAAGCTCTCTTGATAAGTTGCTCAATCCGCAGGGAAGCGAAACTGTTCAGGGCTGTGTCTGGTTGGTGGGGGCTGGGCCGGGGGATGTCGAGTTGCTGACGCTTAAAGCGCTACGGTTAATCAAATCTGCTGATGTGGTGGTATTTGACCGGCTGGTCAGCGATGAGATTATGGCCGAAGTCCCACACAGTACGCTGGCTATTGATGTCGGTAAAAAGCCGGGCAGCCATGGGCTGAAGCAGGCGCAGATCAATCAGTTGCTGGCAGATTTAGCCGCGAGTGGTCGCTTGGTGGTGAGGCTGAAGGGAGGCGATCCCTTTATCTTCGGACGCGGTGGCGAAGAGATGTTGTTTCTCCAGCAAGCGGGTATTACCTGTCAGGTTGTGCCAGGGATTACCGCTGCAGCAGGCTGTGCTGCGGCCAGCGGCATTCCACTTACCCATCGCGACTGCGCGCAATCGCTGCGGTTAATCACCGGGCATGGCAGGAGCGGCGAACCTCAACTGGAAGACGCCAGTTTAGCCGCCAGCAATCAGACCTTAGTGTTCTACATGGGGCTGAAATGGAGCGCCAGCATCAGCGCACAACTGCAGGCACAGGGCCGCGCTGCCGATACGCCAGTGGCAATCATCGAAAATGGCACGCGTATCGATCAACGAGTAATGGTGACAACGCTGGCGGACTTGTCGGCAACCATTGTCCGCGAACAGGCACAATCTCCGGCACTGCTGTTGGTGGGAGAGGTGGTGCGGTTTTATCGCGAGCACTGCAGCGCAATTTCACTTATGGCCCAATAAACTCGCATTTCTCCCCCTTAATCCACGCTTTAGCCACGGCGGGTTTTGGCATCCTATGCTCAGAATTCCTGCCAGCTGAGGTATGTCGTGGCTGAAGAGAGCGACGAGGACAAAACAGAATCGCCCACGGCGCACCGACTAGAAAAGGCGCGCGAAGAGGGACAGATTCCGCGATCGCGCGAGTTAACATCGGTGTTGATGTTGCTGGCGGGCTTGCTGATCCTGTGGCTGGGTGGCACCCATATGGCGGAGCAGCTGGCCAGTATGCTGGCCACCGGGTTTCGTTTTGACCACGCCATGGTCACCGATGACAAAATGATCATCGCGCACATCAGCAACCTGATTGGTCAGGCAGTGATGGCTTTGCTGCCTTTGATGGCGGGCTTGGTGATTGTCGCGATTGCAGCACCGATGCTACTCGGCGGTATCAACATCAGTGGCAAATCTATCAAGCTGGATTTCAATAAGCTCAATCCTCTTAGCGGATTGAAACGCATGGTCTCCTCGCAAACCTGGGCTGAGCTGTTAAAGGCGATTTTGAAAGCAGTACTGGTGGGGCTGGTGGCAGGCTGGTACATCTGGTCACACTGGCAAGAGATGCTGCGCTTGATCAGTGAATCCCCGGTCAACGCGCTGCACCACGGTTTAAGCATGATGGCCATCAGCTGTGCGCTGATCATGCTGGGCCTGGTTCCGATGGTGGGTTTCGACGTGTTCTGGCAGCTCTACAGCCACTTCAAAAAGTTGAAAATGTCGCGTCAGGAAATCCGAGACGAACATAAGCAGAACGAAGGTGACCCGCACGTGAAAGGGCGTATTCGTCAGGCGATGCGTGCAGCCGCGCGACGTCGCATGATGGCGGATGTGCCGAAAGCGGATGTGATTGTTACCAACCCAACGCACTACTCGGTGGCGCTGCAGTATCAGGAAGGCAAGATGAGCGCGCCCAAGGTGATTGCCAAAGGGGCCGGTGATATTGCCCTGAAAATACGTGAGCTGGCAAAAGAGCACCGCGTCCCGATCCTTGAAGCACCGCCGTTGGCACGTGCGCTCTATCGACACACAGAGATTGGTCAGTTCATCCCCGGCGCGCTCTATGCTGCGGTGGCGGAGGTGCTGGCGTGGGTATGGCAACTGCGGCGCTGGAAGCGTGAAGGCGGCCTGATCCCAACCAAACCAAAACAGCTGCCGGTTCCGGCAGACATGGACTTTGCAGGAGAGAACAGAAACGATGGCTAATCTGGCCGAAAAGCTGCGTTTACCGGGCAATTTTAAAGACACGCAGTGGCAGGTGCTGGCAGGGCCGGTGTTGATCATGCTGATCCTGTCGATGATGGTGCTGCCGTTACCGGCATTCATTCTCGACCTGTTGTTCACCTTTAACATTGCCCTGTCGATCATGGTGCTGCTGGTGGCGATGTTTACGCAGCGCACGCTGGATTTCGCCGCGTTTCCCACCATTCTGCTGTTCTCCACCTTACTGCGCCTGGCGCTGAACGTGGCGTCAACGCGTATCATCCTGCTGGATGGTCACACCGGTGCTGACGCAGCGGGCCGCGTGGTAGAGGCCTTTGGTCACTTCCTGGTAGGCGGTAACTTTGCCATCGGTATCGTGGTGTTCATCATCCTCGTTATCATCAACTTTATGGTTATCACCAAGGGTGCCGGACGTATCGCCGAAGTAGGCGCCCGTTTCGTACTCGACGGGATGCCAGGTAAGCAGATGGCGATCGATGCTGACCTGAACGCCGGTTTGATCGGTGAAGAAGAGGCTAAGCGTCGTCGTTCGGAAGTGACGCAGGAAGCTGACTTCTACGGCTCGATGGACGGTGCGAGTAAATTTGTTCGTGGTGATGCCATCGCCGGAATTTTGATCATGGTGATCAACGTCATCGGCGGTCTGTTGGTGGGCGTGGTGCAACACGGTATGGACCTCGGTCACGCAGGTGAAACTTATACCCTGTTGACCATCGGTGACGGCTTAGTGGCACAGATCCCGGCGCTGGTGATCTCCACCGCTGCGGGTGTCATTGTGACGCGCGTCAGCACCGATCAGGATGTTGGCGAGCAGATGGTTACCCAGCTGTTCAACAATCCTCGGGTATTGATGCTGAGTGGCGGGGTTATCGGTTTGCTCGGCCTGGTACCGGGAATGCCGAACTTTGTCTTCCTGCTGTTTACTGCGGCACTGCTGGGTCTTGCCTGGTGGCTGCGTGGACGTGAGATGAAGCCGAAGAAAGCGCCTGAAACCTCAAGCCTGGTGAAAACCCAAGAGACGCCAGCCACAGTGGAAGCGTCATGGACCGATGTCCAGTTGGAAGATTCATTGGGTCTCGAAGTGGGTTACCGCCTGATCCCGATGGTCGATCACCTGCAAAATGGTGAACTGCTGGGGCGCATCCGCAGTATTCGTAAAAAAGTGGCGCAAGAGGTGGGATTCCTGCCGCCGGTGGTGCATATCCGCGACAACATGGAGCTGCCCCCTGCGCGATATCGCATCCTGATGAAAGGGGTGGAAATTGGCAGTGGTGATGCTTATCCGGGACGTTGGATGGCCATTAACCCGGGCACCGCAGCAGGTTCGTTGCCGGGTGAACCGACCGTCGATCCAGCCTTTGGCCTGGCGGCTATCTGGATCGACAGCGCCCTGAAAGAGCAGGCACAGATTCAGGGCTTTACCGTGGTAGAGGCCAGTACCGTGGTAGCGACTCACCTGAACCACCTGATTGGTCAGTATGCCAGCGAGTTGTTTGGTCGTCAGGAAGCTCAACAGCTGTTGGATCGCGTCACGCAGGAGATGCCAAAGCTGACAGAAGATCTGGTGCCGGGCGTGATTACCCTGACCACGCTGCACAAGGTATTGCAGAACCTGTTGATCGAACGCGTTTCGATTCGCGATATGCGTACCATTATCGAAACGCTGGCAGAGCATGCTCCGGTGCAAACCGACCCGCAGGAGCTCACCAGTGTGGTACGTGTCGCCCTGGGCCGCGCGATTACTCAGCAATGGTTCCCCGGCAACGGCGAAGTTCAGGTGATTGGTCTCGACGCCACTTTAGAACGTCTGCTCCTGCAAGCATTGCAGGGCGGTGGTGGTCTGGAACCGGGCCTGGCAGACCGCTTGCTGGTACAAGCACAGGGTGCATTGCAGCAGCAGGAGATGACTGGTGCACCGCCGGTGCTGCTGGTTAACCATCCGCTGCGTGCGCTGCTGGCGCGCTTCCTGCGTCGTAATCTGCCGCAACTGGTGGTGCTGTCGAATATGGAACTGACCGATAATCGTCAAATCCGTATGACCGCCACCATTGGAGGTAAGTAATCCATGCGTCGCTGGTGTTGGACATTAATGATGTTACCGATGGTGGCGCTGCCACTGTATGCCGATGCCGCAACGGGTGCATGGAGCGACAGCGCCAGTGGTCCGAGTATCGGGGTGCGCGGTAACTGGCTAATGACGCCGGCTTTAAAGGCACCCTCTGCTGCACCGGGCACTATTACAGTCGTGAACTGGCGTTATCAGCTCAGCCGTCCCGCGCCTTCCGGGATGATCGTGCGGTTGTGTACCACGCAACGTTGCGTGGAGCTTGAGGGCGGTAGCGGCAGTACGCGTGGGCTGGCAAATATCTCAGCTGAGGAAACCCTGCATTTGGCGTTTGGTTTTCAGGGGAAAGGCGCGTTGCCCCCGGGCTTGCGGGTGATAAGCAGTGAAGTGACGGTGAATTATCAGTAGCCAATAAAAAACCCGCCTTGGCGGGTTTTTTATTCTTACATACGCTCGACGGTTTTAATCCCCAGCGTATCCAGACCTTGCTTCAGCGTCTTAGCCGTCAGCGCGGCCAGCTGCAGACGGCTAAGACGCACTTGTTCATCCTCGGCAGAGAGAATCGGGCAGTGTTCGTAGAAGCCGGAGAACAGGCCAGCCAGATCGTACAGGTAAGCACACATCACGTGCGGCGTCCCATCGCGAGCGACCTGAGTAATCACTTCTTCAAACTGCAGCAGACGGGTAGCCAGTTGCGCTTCGCGATCTTCGGTGAGCACGATGTCGCCGCTCAGCGTCTCAGCGTCGATACCGGCTTTACGGAACACCGAAAGCACGCGGGTGTAGGCATACTGCATGTAAGGCGCGGTGTTGCCTTCAAACGCCAGCATGTTGTCCCAGTCGAAGATGTAATCAGTGGTGCGGCTTTTTGACAGATCGGCGTATTTCACTGCGCCAATACCGACCACTTCCGCCAGATCTTTCAGCTCTTGCGCTGACATCTCTGGGTTCTTCTCACTCACTAACGCGTGCGCACGCTCTACCGCTTCATCCAGCAAGTCGGCCAGCTTGATGGTGCCGCCACTGCGGGTTTTAAACGGACGACCATCTTTGCCTAGCATCATGCCAAACGCGTGGTGCTCAAGTGGCACCGACTCTGGCACATAACCGGCTTTACGCACGATGGTCCAGGCCTGTTGCAAGTGTTGATGTTGGCGTGAGTCGATGTAGTAGAGCACGCGGTCAGCATGCAGGGATTCATAGCGATACTTGGCGCAGGCAATGTCTGTGGTAGTGTAGAGATAGCCGCCATCCTTTTTCTGGATGATCACGCCCATCGGTTCGCCTTCCTTGTTTTTAAACTCATCAAGGAACACCACGGTTGCGCCTTCGCTGGTCACCGCCAGACCTTTTTCACGCAGGTCACTGACGATGCCCGGCAGCATGTCGTTGTAAAGGCTTTCACCCATCACGTCTTTGCGGGTCAGCGTCACGTTCAGGCGGTCATAGACTTCCTGATTCTGACTCATGGTGATATCGACCAGCTTCTTCCACATGCTGCGGCAGTACTCGTCGCCGCCTTGCAGCTTCACCACGTATCCACGTGCACGTTCGGCGAAGGCCTCATCGGCGTCATAGGTCACTTTGGCTTCGCGGTAAAATTCTTCGAGATCAGCCAGGGCGATATCTTCATGATGTTCGTTTTGCTGCTTTTCCAGATACGCAATCAGCATACCGAACTGGGTACCCCAGTCACCGACGTGGTTAGCGCGGATCACCTTGTGACCCAGGAACTCCAGCGTACGCACCGCTGCGTCACCAATGATGGTTGAGCGGACATGGCCAACGTGCATTTGCTTCGCCACGTTAGGTGCCGAGTAGTCAATCACGATGGTTTGCGGTTCGAGACTGCTCAAACCCAGGCGCGGCAATTGTAGTGCCTGCGCGGCTTGCGCCGCCAGCCATTGGCGATCGAGGAAAATATTGATGAAGCCGGGGCCGGCGATTTCGACTTTGCTGGCGATGCCGGCGAGATCCAGATGCTGAATCACCTGTTCAGCCAGCTGGCGCGGTGCCTGACCGAGCTTTTTCGCCACAGCCATGATACCGTTCGCCTGATAATCGCCGAACTGCACTTTCGCGGACTGACGAACCTGGGGTTCGCAATCAGCAGGTGCACCCGCCGCTACCATTGCCTGACCGACTTTATCGGAAAGAAGAGCCTGAATATTCACCGCGTTACCTTCATATGCTGAAAAGGCCCACCACGTGCGGTGAGCCGATGCCTTCATCCCGCAACGACACGGCGGGACGGAAAAATAAGAGGGGAAGTATACGTGAAATGTTAAGGTGCGTCAGCTTTTCGCATGCACAAGGGCGGGCAACATCAGCCCGCGCGCCGATTAACGGCGGCGCGGGTGACGACGAGGATTTTTAACGCTTTTGTCTTCACGCACCTTCCAGTGGCGGGAAATTGCAAATCCCATCAATGCAATCAGGACCGCGACAACAATGAGCATAGACATAGAGCCATTCCTTGAAGTTGTGAAACACAAATTTATAAGAAAGGGTATCAAGCTGCAATTGTTTGCAACTGAAATAAGAGTTATCTCATTGTATTAATTATCGTTAATATTAACAGGAGGTTAAGCCACTTTCATAAAGTAACTTCTGGACCTGTTTGGGCGATTAATCCTAATCGAGTGGGCTATTTATGCGGTTTTAGGCCATTTACGTAGTGAAATCGGAGGAATCCGACGATTTTGTCAAGCGTAATCTTTGGCGGCCCCATTTTATAATTGATTAAAATAACTGAACTAATATCGGCGTTTTAGGAGTATTAAGATGATTTTCCCTTCGGAACTGAGTGATTTAGAACAAGACTTAATGCGTTTTGAACAGGCGTTACAGCAATTTTCAGCGCGATTAGGGCTCGAACTCACGCAACACGAAGCCGATCACCTTGCGGTGCGTTGTCACCAGTTTGCGACAGCCGAGCGCTGGAAGGCGGGATTACTGCAAATCGGTAGCCAGTTTTCAGAGGCGATGATCAATGGTCGCCCGATCTGTTTATTCAAATTACATCAACCTTTGACGCTGGCGGGATGGCAAATCGATGTCATTGAATTACCCTGGCCGGGTGAGAAACTTTATCGCCACGAAGGTTGGGAGCATGTGGAGATCGTCTTGCGCGGAGAACCCGAAACCTTGGGTATGCGCGCGATGGCGTTGCTGTCCGATGATGCGCTGACGCAACCCGGCATTTCGTTCAAAACCAGCGCGCCGAAAGGTGACAATGAACGTTTACCCAATCCGACACTGGCAGTGACGGATGGGCAAACCACGATTAAATTTCACCCGTGGCGACTGGAAGAGATCGTCGCCAGTGAGCAAAATTAACGACGTGCGTTCAGCGCCTGCTGTAAACGCGCGACCGCTTGTTCCAGCAGCGCACGCGTGCAGCCAAAGTTGAAGCGTACGAAGTGGTCATCGCCAAAATCGCGACCGGGTGAAAAGCCCAGACCGTGTTTTTCGAAGTAGAGCGCAGGGCTGGCAACATTTAACTGGCTGGCATCAATCCAGCCAAGATAGGTTGCTTCGGGTGTGCTCATGGTGAGCTCGGGCGTGGCATTGATTTCGCTCACCAGCCAGTCGCGGTTGGCGCGCAGATAGTGGATTTGTGCATTAAGCCACTCATCGCCCTCACGCCATGCCGCCTCAGCGGCCACCAGGGCAAGAATATCCACCCCTGGCACAATGCCCTCACGCGCCTGTTTAAAGCGCTTACGCAACTCCGGGTTAGGGATTATCGCCATTGAGGCACCCAGTCCGGCGATATTGAAGGTTTTTGACGGTGAGATTAGCGTGATGCTGCGCTGAGCCGCATCCTCGCTTAAGGCGGCGAACGGAATGTGCTGTGCGTCGGGCGAGAGGATCAAATCGCAGTGGATTTCGTCAGAGCAGACGATGAGGTCATGTTGTTGGGCAAACACTAGCTGTGCCTCCAGTTCATCCCGGCGATATACGGTGCCGCCAGGATTTTGCGGATTACACAGCATCAGCAGTCGTTCATCGCCTTGCAAAGCGGCAGCATCGAGGTCCATGACCCAGCGCCCACTCAATAACCGCATCGGCAAATTAATTTGCTCGCGGTTGGCCAGCTTTGATGCCGCGCGAAACGGGGGGTAGATGGGCGTGGGGGCCACCGTACGCTGCCCAGTTTCCGTAAATGCGCGGACCGAAAGGTTAAGACCGCTGACCACGCCGGGTAGCATAACAATCCAATCCGGTTGAATATGCCAGTTGTAGCGCTGCGCTAAACGTGAAACGGTGATATCAATCAAACCACTTGGCGTGGCACCGTAGCCGAAAACACCATGATCGGCGCGCTTTTTAATGGCCTCAATAATGCACGGCGGTGAGCGAAAATCGGTATCGGCAACCCATAAAGGCAGTACATCGCGATCGCCATATTTGTGCCATTTCAAACTATCGCTGTGACGACGGTCTATCCATTGATCAAAATCGAATGCCATAGTGAGGTTTCCACGTAAACTATCCCACTAAGCAGACTAACTGAAGCCATCCTCCCGAGCCAGAAGTCATGAAAAGGAGCAAGGTATGACGAAACTGGAAATTTGTTGCTACGGCATCGACTGTGCAATGACTGCACAGCAGTCCGGTGCCGATCGCGTGGAGCTGTGTAGCGCCCCACGTGAAGGCGGGTTGACGCCGTCGGCTGGCGTGCTGGAAGCCGCACAACGTGAACTGACGATACCGGTTCACCCGATTGTTCGCCCACGTGGCGGCGATTTTTGTTACACCACGCAGGAATTTGAGGTGATGAAATCCGATGTTGCGCTGATGCGTGAACTCGGATTTCCCGGTGTGGTGATTGGCATGCTGGATGAAGATGCGCATGTTGATATCGCGCGTATGCGACAAATTATGGCGCTGTGTGACGGTATGGCGGTGACGTTCCACCGTGCTTTTGATTTGTGCCACAGCCCAAAAAAATCGTTAGAAGTGCTGGCTGATTTAGGCATTGCCCGGATCTTGACCTCCGGTCAGCAGCAAAGCGCCGAGACAGGAATTGCATTATTGCGGGAACTAAATGAACTGAGTACGGGTCCAATTATTATGGCCGGTGCGGGCGTCCGTTTAAGCAATTTGCAGAAGTTTATCGATAGTGGTCTGCAGGAAGTCCACAGCTCCGCCAGCCGTTTAGTCGCTTCACCGATGCGCTACCGTAAAGCCGGTGTCTCAATGTGCTCCGAAGCGGAAACTGATGAATTTAGTCGAACGTGTGTCGATGGCGATGTGGTTGAAGCGATGAAAAGCATGATGGAAATGACCGCTGTTCGTGTCGCCTGATTAAAAAACCGTTTTTGCCGCGCAGCACGCCATACCCAGGACGTGATGTTTGCAAGTACCAAACCCCAGAGCTTCTTGCTGGGGTTCTTTTTATCTGTCGTTCGGCCGTTGATAGCGCGTTACGCAAAAAGATGCTTTGATTAGTTCATGGCTGCTACGGATAAATCCTCATGAAATCCTTCTCTTGTGCTGTTTTAGTGCTGCTGTTTCCTGTATCCGGCGTTGCGCTGGCGGCGAGTACGGCCTGTCCGCCATTCAGCAAAAACATCACCAGCAGCAATAACTGGATCATGCTGGGCGGTGATGCCAAAGGCGCGGTGCGTCAGGTGGTGGCAGGTGAGTTCGGCAAAGACGTTGATTCGCAAAAAAGGGTGCTGGGACAGTTTGACCAGTGTGGGGATTTAATGGTGGCAGACATTACCTACGATAAAAACGAAGGCAATGTGGTGCTGACCATGGAGCAGCACATTGCCCGCGTGCAGCGTGGTTGGGTCGCAGAATATGCCTATCTGGTGAAAGTGATCAAAGCCGGAAAAGAGGAAGTGGTGGATAACCGTCAGGGCACCATTAGTTGGCAAATGGGGCAGCATGGCAACATTGTCAGTTCTTCAGATAAATTCACCAGCATGGGTAAAGACGGTTTTAGCGATACTACCTACCGTTATGACAAACACTTCCGGCTGGAAAAAAGCGTGGCGCGGGGCAGTGATACGTCCACTAACGGTGAAAACACCTGGCACTGGAACCCGCAAGGGCTGGTGACGTCATCCTCCAGCGCGCGCAGCAAAGATACTTACAGTTACGATAACCAATGGCGCGAAATGCGGCTCAATGGCTTATCGACCACCCCGGTGAGTACTTTGCATTCGGTTGATGAATGCCAACTGTGGGACGAAGTAGGTAATTGCACGCTGAGTTACCTGCATGAAACCGAAGTGTTTGCCAAGGGCACCATCGAGCGCCATTTGAGTTCGGCTTACAAGTATCAGTATTGGGATCGACCACCGGCGATGGCGGATGACGGGGACTGATGGAGAGATTGCGCAATAAATTGCGCCGCTACGACGTGCATACTTTGTAGCGGCGCGATCATCGCGCGATGTTATTTCACGGTTTGACTAAATGCATCCACCGCCACAATCGCGTTGGCAATATCTTCCGCTGACAGGTTTGGATTGAGGTTTTTCAGGGTATCGCCCTCACTGTTCGCCAACGCCCCAACACGCACCAGATTCTCCCAGGATTCATTCTCCAGGTGCAGCTCCTTCAGCGTGGTCGGCATCTTGATCGCGCGATAGAAGCGAATGTAACGCGCAATCTCTTCGTCAGGGCGCTGTTCCAGTACCATCTGCGTCAGCGTGCCGTATGCCACTTTCTCGCCATGGGTCAGATGATGGATATCGCCATCAATGGCGGTAAACCCATTGTGAATCGCATGGGCACCGGCCAGACCGGCGTTTTCAAAACCTAAACCAGAGAGCAGGGTGTTCGCTTCCACTACGGCTTCTACCGCTGGCGTGACGCGCTTTTCGCTCACTGCGGTGTAGGCGCTGAATCCCCACGTCAGCAGCGTCTCTTCGCAGGCACGTGCAATGGCAGTCCCGGCGATAGTCGGATCACCATTCACCATCGACTTGGCATGAGAGCGCAGCACCGCTTGTGCTTCCACCCAGGTTGCCAGACCATCGGCAATGCCAGATGCAAACAGGCGGGCAGGCGCAGATGCGCAGACTGCGGTATCAACTAACACCAGGTCAGGGTTTTTACTGTAAAAACGATAGCTTTCAAACACACCACTGTCCGAGTAGATCACCGACAACGCGCTGCAAGGCGCATCGGTTGAGGCCACGGTGGGTACAATCGCAACCGGCTGTTTCAGCTCATCGGCAATCGCTTTGACGGTGTCCAGGGTTTTACCGCCGCCAAGGCCGACCACCACATTGCTGCCCTGTGATTTTGCCAGCTGCGTTAAGCGGTTGATCTCATTGCTGGAGGCTTCACCGTTAAACGGCTGGCGGCTGAATTCAATCCCTGCCGCCTGCAACGTTTTCTGCGTGCGTTCACCAATCAGATTCCAGACGATATCGTCAGCCACCAGAAACGCATGCTGCCCGAGTTCAGCAACATAGGTTCCCAACTCATCCAGTACACCGGCGCCTTGAACATACTTACGCGGAGAAGAAAAAATGAATTTACTCATAGCGACAACTCCTTGATGTGAGAAAAGCAGTTGCTGTTAAGGTGACACAGTTAGATGACGAAGATTTAACCATAACTGGCAAGTTGAGAATCATTATCAATTACTGACGGAAGGTAATTATCGTCAATATGTTACGAGAGCGTTAAGATAGCGGCGCATAAACAAGGAGCAGGCCATGACACTGATTTTATCTTTTCTGTTTGCGATCACCATTCTGACTCTGACACCGGGTTTTGACACCGCACTGGTGCTGCGTTCTGCCGCCGCCCAGGGTTGGAAACGTGCTTCAGCGACGGCTTTTGGCGTGACGCTGGGTTGTCTGGTGTGGGGCGTGGCGGTGGGCTTAGGTTTAGGCGCGCTGCTGCTGGCATCTGAAATGGCCTATAACCTGCTGAAGTGGGTGGGTGCCGCTTATTTGCTCTACCTCGGGGTCAAACTGCTGCTTAATCCGCGCACCCAAGCCGAAGAGGGGCAGGGAGTACAAACAAAAGAGCAAAGCTATGTCGCCTGCTTCTCTCGTGGATTACTCGGTAACCTGCTGAATCCGAAAGTCGGCGTATTTTATGTCACCTTCCTGCCGCAGTTTATTCCGGCCGGTGCGTCAGTGCCGCTGTGGTGTACCTTGATGGCGTTAACGCATATGGCGATTGGCCTGGTGTGGAATGCGGTGCTGATCGGCGGCAGCCAGTATTTTGCTGCGCATTTGCGCCGTCCAGCGGTATTGAAAGTGATGGATCGTTTGACCGGCTGCGTGTTTATCGGTTTCGCCGCGAAGCTGGCGCTGTCGCGGCGATAAGCACTAAGGCTTGCGTGCCACCAGTACCGCACGCAGTGGTGCTGGATAGCCTTCTACCGTTTTGCTGCTGTCATTAGGATCAAGGAACTCGGCCAGTGATTCGCTGGTCATCCAAGGGGTGCGGCGCTGCTCTTCGACGGAAGTCACGGCGTAATCGGCGATGCGGACATCAACAAAACCACACTTCTCCAGCCAGCCTTTTAAGGCGGCAGCAGAGGGGATGAAGTAGACGTTACGCATTTGCGCATAGCGTTCACCCGGCACCAGCACGGTGTTTTCGTCCCCTTCAACCACCAGGGTTTCCATCACCAGTTCGCCGTCACTCACCAATTGATTTTTCAACTGCAGCAGATGATCGAGCGGTGAACGGCGGTGATACAGCACGCCCATCGAGAACACCGTATCAAAAGCTTGCAGCGCAGGCAGTTGCTCAATGCCAAGCGGTAACAGATGCGCGCGGCGATCGTCGCCCAGCAGTTTACGCACGGCTTCGAACTGGCACAGGAACAGTTGCATCGGGTCGATACCGACCACCAGTTTTGCGCCTGCACCGATCATGCGCCACATGTGATAGCCGCTGCCGCAGCCGACATCCAACACGGTACGATGCGTCAGGGGAGAGATGTGCGGCAATACACGATCCCATTTCCAGTCGGAGCGCCATTCGGTATCGACCTCAGTGCCATACAGGGAATACGGCCCTTTGCGCCACGGCATTAAATTGCGCAGCAGATTCTCAATACCCAGACGCTGACGATCGCTGAGGTTGTCAGCTTGCGCACTGACGCTATCCAGCAAATCCAGCTTTTGTGGCGTCAGGAGAGGTAAATACTCGACTGACTTCTCCCAGTCACGGAATTTCCCGTGCAGGTTTTCGCGTTGCCACGCTGCAACTTGTGCAGGCAAGACTTCAAGCCAGCTGGCGAGTGGCCCCGTGGCGATTTGCTGATAAAAACGGCCAAAATCAATCATTTCAACGCTACCAAAGAACCAAAGTTAAAGCACTGGAACCACAACTCAGCATGGGCGAAACCGGCCGTTTTCAGCCGCGCTTTATGGGCTTCGACGCTGTCCGTCAACATCACGTTTTCCAGCATGCTGCGCTTCTGGCTGATCTCTAATTCGCTATAACCATTGGCACGTTTGAAGTCGTGATGCATGTTAAACAGCAGTTCGCCAACGTCGGCATCTTCAAAGCTGAATTTTTCTGACAACACCAGCGCGCCGCCGGGGTTCAGGCCCTGCGCGATTTTCTTCAGCAGCTCAAGACGGGCAGGTGGCTCAAGGAATTGCAGCGTGAAGTTCAGTACTACCATCGAAGCATTCTCGATATGGATATCCTGAATATCCGCTTCGATCACCTGCACCGGCGTATCCGCGCGGAAGGCATCGATGTGGCGGCGGCAACGCTCAACCATCGCCGGTGAATTATCCACGGCAATAATCTGGCAGCCCGGCACATGAATGTTGCGGCGGACGGAGAGCGTGGCGGCACCCAACGAGCAACCCAAATCGTAAACCTGGCTGTTGGGCTGCACAAAGCGTTCTGCCAGCATGCCAATCATCGAAATGATATTGGAATAGCCCGGCACCGAGCGCTGAATCATATCGGGAAAGACTTCAGCCACGCGCTCGTCAAAGGTCCAGTCACCCAGCTTGTCGATAGGTGCGGAAAATAGCGTATCGCGGTCAGACATAATGAAAGGTCCGGAGAGAAAACGGAAAGGGCGCTATTCTGGCAGAAACTGCCGCAGGCTGCACCCGCTTTGAGTTTAGAACAGACTCGATTGTTGCGGCCAGTCAGGCAGATTGCGCAATGAGGGTTCCAGTTGCAGCAACTGTGGCCACAGCGCCTGCAGTAGCGGAAACACCTCGCCCATATCCGGCGTATGAATAAACAGCATGGGATCGCTGTCATGCTGCCACTCCGCCAGCTTTTTCCGCCAAGGCGCAAACAACGGCAGACTCTCTTCAACGCTGTCGCTGCCGATAAAGCGAACCATCGGCTGCGACCCGCTACGCACTGCGTGAGGCGGCACGCGCGGCTTTTTCGCCCGGGCATCTACGGCGGCAGCGGTTTGCGAGGTGGAGGCGTGCACTGGGCGGCTATCGAGGATCACGCGATTAACGCCACGTTCCAGCAGGCCGCGATTGAAAGCGCGTTCCGCATCGCCTTTGGCGAAAAACTGCTCGTGGCGCACTTCCACGCCGTAACGGAAGTTGCGGGGCAAACTGTCTAAAAATCCCCATAAGTCTGGCAACTGGGCCGGTGAAAAAGTGGCGGGCAGTTGCAGCCAGTACTGGCCAATACGCTGGCTGAGCGGGTCGAGCAAGCGGAAGAACTCGTTGAGCAGGTCGTCACAGTTTCGCAGCGCGGCGGTATGGCTGATGCTTTTGGGAAATTTAAAGCAAAAGCGAAAATCATCGTGCGTCATGTCGCGCCAACGCATCACCACTTCTGGCGTCGGTAAAGCGTAGAGCGTGGTGTTGCCTTCAACACAGTCAAACAGCTGGGCGTAATCGGCGAGCGTTTCCAGCCCGAACATTTTCCAGCGCGGATGCTGCCATTGCGGTAACCCAATACGAAGTGTCAAACCGGTGCTCCTGAATCCTTTGTGTGCGGGAATGTGTGGCGTAATGTAACCTGTTTCTCTGTTGGCAGGAAAAACAGCGACGATAATTGCCGATCATTTATTCGCTTTGATCTGGCTCTACTTATCCTGCCTGGGTTTTTCCATTATAATAGCCGCCTTTTTTGCGACAGCATCTCAGAAGGTTACGCGGCCTGATGTTGTCTGGCAGCAGCGGCGAAGTTAAAAGGATACGTTATGCGTACAGAATATTGCGGACAGCTCAATCTGTCCCACGTGGGTCAGCAAGTCACTCTCTGCGGCTGGGTTAATCGCCGTCGCGATCTGGGCAGCCTGATTTTTATCGATATGCGCGACCGTGAAGGTATCGCTCAGGTATTCTTCGACGCCGATCGTCAGGAAGCTTTCCAGCTGGCATCTGAGCTGCGCAACGAATTCTGTATCCAGATCACCGGCACCGTGCGTGCACGTGAAGAAAAAAACCGCAACAGCGACATGGCGACCGGTGATGTTGAAGTCTTCGCCCATGAACTGAACATTATTAACCGTGCTGAACCCCTGCCGCTGGACTCCAACCAGACCAACAGCGAAGAAGCGCGCCTGACCTATCGCTATCTGGACTTGCGTCGTCCGGAAATGGCGCAGCGTCTGAAAACCCGTGCGAAAATCACCAGCTTCGTGCGCCGCTTTATGGATAACGAGGGCTTCCTCGATATCGAAACGCCGATGCTGACCAAAGCCACGCCAGAAGGCGCACGTGACTATCTGGTGCCGAGCCGTGTGCACAAAGGTAAGTTCTACGCATTGCCGCAGTCTCCACAGCTGTTTAAACAGTTGTTGATGATGTCCGGCTTTGACCGCTACTACCAGATCGTGAAGTGCTTCCGTGACGAAGACCTGCGTGCTGACCGTCAGCCGGAATTCACCCAGATCGACGTAGAAACCTCTTTCATGACCGCCGAGCAGGTGCGTGAAAAGATGGAGCGTCTGATCCGCGAACTGTGGATTGATGTGAAAGGCGTGGACCTCGGTGACTTCCCACAGATGACTTTCGCCGAAGCGATGAACCGTTACGGCTCCGACAAACCAGACCTGCGTAACCCAATGGAACTGGTGGACGTGGCTGACCTGTTGAAAAGCGTCGAATTCCAGGTGTTCGCGGGCCCGGCTAACGATCCTAAAGGCCGTGTTGCTGCCCTGCGTGTGCCAGGCGGCGCGGCGCTGACCCGTAAGCAGATTGATGAATACGGCAAGTTTGTTGAGATCTACGGCGCTAAAGGTTTGGCGTGGATGAAGATCAACGAGCGTGCGAAAGGCTTCGAGGGCGTACAGAGCCCGGTGGCGAAATTCCTGACCCCGGAAATCGTTGATGCGATCCTGAACCGCACTGCTGCACAAGATGGTGACCTGATCTTCTTCGGCGCTGACCGTGCCAAAGTGGTGGCGGATGCGCTGGGCGCACTGCGTCTGAGAGTGGGTCGCGATCTGCAAATCACCGATGAGAAAGCGTGGGCCCCGCTGTGGGTGATCGACTTCCCGATGTTCGAAGCGGACGAAGAGGGCGGTCTGGCGGCTATGCACCATCCTTTCACTTCACCGAAAGAACTGACGGCTGAGCAGTTGGCGGTAGATCCAACGCAGGCGGTAGCGAATGCCTACGATATGGTGATCAACGGTTACGAAGTGGGTGGCGGTTCAGTGCGTATCCATAACGGTAAAATGCAGCAGACGGTGTTCAGCATCCTCGGCATCACCGAAGAAGAGCAGCGCGAGAAGTTTGGCTTCCTGCTGGACGCACTGAAGTACGGTACTCCACCGCATGCGGGCCTGGCGTTTGGTCTGGATCGTCTGACTATGTTGCTAACCGGCACCGACAACATCCGTGATGTTATCGCGTTCCCGAAAACCACCGCAGCTGCGTGTCTGATGACCGAAGCACCAAGTGAAGCCAACCCGGCAGCGCTGCTGGATTTGGGCATTTTGGTGGCACCGAAGAAAGAAAAGTCAGAGAACAAGTAATGGGCTATAAATACCCGGTTTCGGTGCTGGTGGTGATTTTCGCGCGAGACACCGGCCGGGTGTTAATGCTGCAGCGACGTGACGATGTGAACTTTTGGCAATCCGTCACGGGCAGTCTTGAGGCGGGTGAAACCCCGCGTCAGGCCGCACAACGAGAGGTAACAGAAGAGCTCGGTATCGACGTTGTCGGTGAACAGCTGGTGCTGGATGATTGTCACAAACACATTGAGTTTGAAATCTTCCCGCACTATCGCCATCGCTATGCGCCAGGCACCACCCATAACCGTGAACACTGGTTCCGGCTGGCACTGCCGCAGGAGCGCGATTTGCTGCTCACCGAACACCTCGCCGCCCGCTGGCTGGACCCCGCCGCTGCCGCAGCCTTAACCAAGTCCTGGAGTAACCGCCAGGCAATCGAAGAATTTACCTGAATGCCCGCCGCCGCGCGTTTTTTTGGCGGCGATTAAGGTAGATTCCACAAATTCGACGAAGCGTATTTCCTTCGTACTAAAATCCGGTGCCAGACATCCATCTCGCACCGCTAAATTGAATAGATGGGCGTAATCGACACACATTGTCAGTTATACGCCCCCAATATTGAACAGTCAGGCGTTATCGTCGCAGCAAGGTTGTTCACCGCCAGCGCACAGCAACCGGAGCGTACTCTTGTACGTGAGGATTGCGAGCACTGCCGGGGAACAAGATTGCAAGTGAGATAGCCTGCACCCTGTTAAAGATCGGAGAAACAGTAAAGATGGCTGGACACAGTAAGTGGGCGAACACCAAGCACCGCAAGGCGGCGCAGGATGCTAAGCGCGGCAAAATCTTCACCAAAATCATTCGTGAACTGGTGACCGCAGCGAAACTGGGCGGCGGCGATGCCGGCTCTAACCCGCGTCTGCGCGCAGCAATGGACAAAGCCCTGTCCAACAACATGACGCGTGACACCATGAACCGTGCGATTGCACGCGGTGTGGGCGGTGAAGATGATTCCAACATGGAAACCATCATCTATGAAGGTTACGGTCCTGGCGGCTCAGCCGTGATGATTGAGTGCCTGAGTGACAACCGTAACCGTACCGTGGGTGAAGTACGCCACGCGTTCACCAAAACCGGCGGAAATCTCGGTACCGATGGTTCTGTTTCTTACCTGTTCAGCAAAAAGGGTGTGATCTCTTTTGCGCCGGGTCAGGATGAAGATGCAGTGATGGAAGCGGCATTAGAAGCCGGTGCAGAAGACGTGGTCAGCTACGACGATGGCGCAATTGATGTCTTTACGGCCTGGGAAGAGCTGGGTGCCGTGCGTGATGCACTGGAAGCCGGTGGCCTGAAAGCCGATACCGCAGAAGTCTCAATGATTCCTTCGACCAAAGCAGAAATGGATGCCGAAACTGCACCGAAACTGCTGCGTCTGATCGACATGCTGGAAGATTGCGACGATGTGCAGGAAGTTTACCACAACGGTGAAATTTCTGATGAGGTTGCGGAAACGCTGTAATGGCGTTATCCACTAACCTAACGGCCGGAGGCGCGTAGTGGCGATCATTCTCGGGATTGACCCCGGTTCGCGCGTCACCGGTTACGGTGTGATTCGTCAGGTGGGCCGCCAGCTCAGTTATCTGGGCAGCGGCTGCATCCGTACCAATGTCACCGACCTGCCATCTCGCCTCAAGCTCATTTACGCCGGGGTGAGTGAAATCATCACCCAATTCTCACCGGATTATTTCGCCATTGAGCAAGTCTTCATGGCGAAGAATGCCGACTCCGCGTTGAAGCTGGGGCAGGCACGTGGTGCTGCCATTGTCGCCGCTGTGAACCTCGATCTGCCGGTTTTTGAATATGCCGCAAGGCAAGTCAAGCAAACGGTCACCGGTACCGGCGGCGCGGAAAAAAGTCAGGTGCAGCATATGGTGCGTACTTTGCTGAAACTCCCTGCTAATCCGCAAGCGGATGCCGCTGATGCGTTGGCCATCGCGATTACCCATTGCCATCTCAGTCAGAATGCGTCGCGGTTGAGTGATACAAAACTGGTGATGACGCGCGGTCGATTACGGTCGGGTTGATAAAGGCGACAGAGATGAAGGCTGGATATTGATCCAGCCTTTTTTATGTTATAAATACCCGTCATGTTGCACTGACTGATGCGTTGTCTGCCCTCGTTCATCCGAATCGCTTAACACAGTAAGCAAGTCGGGGTTCTCTCGGTTGCCGCGGTTCTGTCAGGGTAAATATTTAGGGTATGAATCGACTTATATAAGGAACTGCTCAGGTGATTGGTCGTTTACGAGGCAACATTCTGGAAAAACAGCCGCCGCTGGTGTTAATTGAGGCGCACGGTGTCGGTTATGAAGTACATATGCCAATGACCTGCTTCTATGAGCTGCCGGACATCAACCAGGAAGCGATTATCTTCACCCAGTTTGTGGTGCGAGAAGATGCGCAACTGCTGTTTGGTTTCAACAATAAGCAGGAGCGTGCGTTGTTCCGCGAGCTGGTCAAGGTCAATGGCGTAGGGCCAAAACTGGCGCTGGCTATCCTGTCCGGGATGTCCGCACAGCAGTTTGTCACCGCCGTTGAGCGTGAAGAGATTGCATCACTGATCAAGCTGCCGGGCGTAGGCAAGAAAACCGCCGAGCGCCTGGTGGTTGAGATGAAAGATCGCTTTAAAGGCATGCACGGCGATCTGTTCGGCAGTGACTCAACCTTTACGTTGACCACCCCATCCGAAGCGCCACAGAGCAATGATGCGGAAGCTGAAGCAGTTGCAGCACTGGTGGCACTGGGCTATAAACCGCAGGAAGCCAGCCGCATGGTCAGTAAAGTGGGCAAACCTGATGCGGACTGTGAAACCCTGATTCGTGAAGCCCTGCGCGCAGCTATTTGAGGTAATGCATGATTGAAGCCGATCGCCTGGTTTCGGGTGTCCCTTTAAACGAAGAAGAGAGTCTCGACCGCGCCATTCGCCCTAAACTGCTGGCGGAATACGTCGGTCAGCCGCAGGTGCGTGAGCAGATGGAGATTTTCATCCAGGCGGCGAAACTGCGTGGGGATGCCCTTGATCATCTGTTGATTTTTGGCCCACCTGGGCTGGGTAAAACCACGCTGGCAAACATTGTCGCCAACGAGATGGGGGTTAACCTGCGCACCACCTCTGGGCCGGTGTTAGAGAAAGCGGGCGATCTGGCGGCCATGCTGACCAACCTTGAGCCGCACGACGTACTGTTTATCGATGAGATTCACCGTCTGTCGCCAGTGGTGGAAGAGGTGCTATACCCGGCGATGGAAGATTATCAGCTGGATATCATGATCGGTGAAGGTCCAGCGGCGCGCTCAATCAAACTCGATCTGCCGCCGTTTACCTTGATTGGCGCGACCACGCGTGCTGGTTCCCTCACTTCGCCACTGCGTGACCGCTTCGGCATTGTGCAGCGTCTTGAGTTCTATAACGTGCCAGATCTGCAACACATCGTCAGCCGTAGCGCGGCCTGCCTGGGCCTGTCGTTAAGTGAAGAAGGGGCACTGGAAGTGGCGCGTCGTGCGCGTGGCACACCACGTATTGCAAACCGTCTGTTGCGGCGTGTACGTGACTATGCGGAAGTGCGCGCCAACGGCAACATGAGTGGGGAAGTCTCCGCGAGTGCGCTCGATATGCTGAATGTCGATAATCAGGGCTTTGATTACATGGACCGCAAACTGCTGCTGGCCATTATCGATAAATTCTCCGGTGGACCGGTGGGACTGGACAACCTGGCGGCGGCGATTGGTGAAGAGCGGGAAACCATTGAGGATGTCATTGAACCCTTCCTGATTCAGCAGGGTTTCATTCAGCGCACACCGCGCGGCCGTCTGGCCACGCAGCATGCTTACAAGCATTTTGGTATCAGTCGCGAAGAGTAATTCGCGTCAGGCTGGTTTTACAGGTGCGCATCACTGCGCACCTCGCTATGCCGCCGGTTTTTTTGCCATGCTCAGGATGAACAGCACGGCGGCACACAGCACCACTGACGGGCCTGCAGGCGTGTCATAGGTGGCGGAGAAGGTTAATCCTCCCGTCACCGCCAAAATGCCAGTCAGCACCGCAAAGCCAGCCATCTGCTCGGGTGAACGTGAAAAACGGCGCGCGGTAGCGGCGGGAATAATCAGTAGTGAGGTGATGATCAGCGCACCGACAAATTTCATCGCCACACCAATGGTCAACGCTGTTACCAGCATCAGCATCAAGCGCGTACGTTGAATATTCACACCATCAACCTGCGCCAGCTCCGGGCTGATGGTCATGGATAACAGCGAACGCCACTGCCATGCCATCACCGCTAACACAATCGCTACGCCGCCACCCATCATCCACAAATCATCGGGTGTGACTGCCAGCAAATCGCCAAACAGATACGCCATCAAATCGACGCGCACGCCTTGCATCAGGCTGACCACCACCAAGCCCAGCGATAGCGCACTGTGTGCCATGATGCCCAGCAGGGTGTCAATTGCCAGATGCGGACGACGCTCCAGCCATACCAGACCCAAAGCCAGGCAAACGGTCACCAGAATGACGGCATAATAGGGATTCACATTCAGCAGCAGGCCAAAAGCCACACCCAGCAGTGAGGCATGTGCCAGGGTATCGCCGAAATAGGACATGCGACGCCAGACCACGAATGAGCCTAACGGGCCCGCCGCCAGCGCCAGCAAAACACCACCGAGCCAGCCGGGTAATAACAGTTCAATCATCAGGAACCCTTCCCTTTGCGCAGAACAATACGTCCCTGTAAATCATGACGGTGATTGTGGTTATGGCGATAGATAGCCAACTGCTGTGCGCCGCGTGGGCCGAACATGGCAATAAACTCGGGATGCTGCGACACCGCTTCTGGCGTGCCGGAACAGCAGATGTGATGGTTGAGGCACAACACTTCATCCGTTTTCGCCATCACCAGGTGCAGGTCATGTGAGACCATCAGCACGCCGCAGTTGAGTTCACCACGAAGCTGATCGATTAAATCGTAGAGCGCAACCTGACCGTTGACGTCAACGCCCTGTGTGGGCTCATCCAACACCAGGAGTTGCGGCTGGTTGAGCAGGGCACGGGCCAGCAACACGCGCTGTGTTTCACCACCAGAAAGCTTTTGCAGGGGGGCCTGCAACAGATGACCCGCCTGAACGCGTTTTAATGCAGGAAGAATGGCATCACGCTGGCTGCCTCGTGTCAGGCGCATAAAACGCTCAACGGTGATCGGCAGAGTGGGGTCGATATGCAGTTTCTGTGGCACATAGCCGATGCGTAAACCCGGCGTGCGTTTAACTGTACCGCTGGTGGGGGTCAGCAAACCCAGTACCGTGCGCACCAGCGTCGATTTACCTGCGCCATTTGGCCCAAGCAGCGTGAGGATTTTTCCCGGTTCCAGTGACAGGCTAATGCCTGCCAGCACGGGACGCTGAGAGAACTTCACTGAAATGTTTTCAAGTGTAACAAGTGACGACATAGTATTTACGGGTTGCATTGAATTTCGGATGTTATAATATCACATTCCATCTACGGGTCACGATGGAATGACGCATTATGTTACACATTAAGCAGCGCCTTGTTTTTACTCTTCCTGCTGCGGCAATGGTTGCCGCTTTTGCACTGCCAGCACACTCTGCTGTCGTCGCTTCGATTAAACCTCTGGGGTTTATTGCCGCCGCCATTGCGGATGGCGTCACACCGGTTGAAGTGTTGCTGCCAGATGGTGCTTCAGAGCATGATTATGCCTTACGTCCTTCGGATGTAAAACGTATTAAAAACGAGGACTTAGTCGTCTGGGTCGGTCCTGAAATGGAGGCGTTCCTCACCAAGTCTGCGGCTGAGTTACCGGCGGCTAAAAACCTGGAAATTGCCGCGATGCCCGGGGTGAAACCGCTGCTGATCCGGGGGGGTGAAGAGGAGGAAGAACATGAGCATGGTCACGATCATGACCAGGGTGCAGAAAAGTCTGAAGACCAAGACGCGTCTGATGATCATCACCACCACGGGGAGTTTAATATGCACCTGTGGATGTCCCCAGAGATAGCGAGGCAATCTGCGGTTGCAATCCATGGAAAATTATTGGAACTTATGCCGCAAAGCAGAGCCAAACTTGACGCGAACCTGCAGCAATTTGAGGCAGGATTAGCGGATGCTGACAAGCACATTGGCGCGCAGCTTGCCCCGGTTAAGAACAAAGGTTATTTCGTTTTTCACGATGCTTACAGCTACTTTGAAAAACACTACGGTTTGTCCCCCACCGGACATTTTACCGTCAACCCTGAGATCCAACCCGGCGCCCAGCGTTTACATCAAATACGAACACAGTTGGTTGAGCAGAAAGCCGTATGCGTTTTCGCTGAACCACAATTCAGGCCGGCCGTCATCGATGCCGTGTCTCGCGGAACCAACGTGCGTAAAGGCACCCTTGATCCGCTGGGCATGGGAATCAGCTTAACCAAAGACAGCTATGTGAAATTCCTCTCACAGTTGTCGAGCCAGTATGCGAGCTGCCTGAATGGAGCATAGAGGAATAGGTAAAAGTGCAGCAGATAGCCCGCTCTGTCGCCCTCGCATTTAATAATTTGCCGCGTCCCCACCGCGTTATGTTGGGTACATTAACTGTTGTGACATTGGCCGTCGCTGTCTGGCGGCCCTATGTTTATCATCCCCATGACGTTGCGCCCATCGTGAAAGACATCACGCTGGACAAAAACGAACTGCGTACGTTACTGCCTGAATCCAGTGAGCCGATTGATCAAACCACGGCAGAGCCGGAAGAAGACATCCCCGCGGATGACATCGATAAAGATGTGCCGGATAACCCGAATCAACACGATTACACCGTTTCGTCGGGTGATACGTTAAGCAGCGCGCTCAATCAGTATGGTATCGATCTCGGTGATATCAATGCGCTGGTGAGCAGCGACAAAGACTTCCGTAATCTGCGTGTCGGCCAGCAACTGAGCTGGACGCTGGATGCAGATGGACAGCTGCAAGACTTCACCTGGGAAGTGGATCGCCGTGAAACCCGCAGCTATGCGCGTCAGCCGAATGGCAGCTTTAAGATGCAGCAGGAGATGCAAAAGGGTGAATGGCAAAACAGCGTGTTGAAAGGCGAAGTGCGTGGCAGTTTTGGTGCCAGCGCGCAGCGTGCCGGATTAACCAGCGCCGAAACCAGTAACGTCATTAAAGCCATGCAGTGGCAGATGGACTTCCGCAAACTGCGTGCCGGTGATGATTTCAGCGTGCTGATGTCACGTGAAATGCTGGATGGTAAGAGCGCGCAGAGCCAGTTGCTTGGTGTGCGCCTGCGCACTGGCGGCAAAGATTATTACGCTTTCCGCGCGGAAGACGGCAAATTTTACGATCGTAACGGCTCCGGCCTTGCACGTGGCTTTATGCGTTTCCCTACCGTGAAGCAGTATCGCGTCTCATCCAACTTCAACCCACGCCGACTTAACCCGGTGACGGGGCGTATTGCACCACACAAAGGTGTCGATTTTGCTCTGCCAATTGGTACTCCGGTGCTGGCCGTGGGCGACGGTGAAGTGGTGATGGCTAAAAATGGCGGTGCTGCTGGGAACTATGTGGCCATTCGCCATGGTCGTCAGTATATGACCCGTTATATGCACCTGAGCAAAGCGCTGGTGAAGCCTGGTCAGAAAGTGAAACGTGGCGACCGCATTGCGTTGTCGGGTAATACCGGACGCTCTACCGGCCCGCATTTGCACTATGAAGTGTGGATCAACAATCAGGCGGTCAATCCATTGACGGCTAAGCTGCCGCGCATGGAAGGTCTGACCGGTAAAGACCGCAGCAACTACCTGGCAGATGTGAAGACGTATCTTCCGCAGTTAGCGCTGAAATAACGCACCACAGCCGCTAATATTAAAAAAACCGACGAAATATTCGTCGGTTTTTTGCTATCTGACGCAGGATGATTGCAAAATTAACCACCGTCACTATCATTGTCCCGTCATTGTCAGAGGCGAGTGCATGGAAACCCGAAAGAAAAATAACAGTGAGTTTATTCCCGTTTTTCAACGTTCTTTTTTAAAACCGAAATACTGGGGCAACTGGTTGGCGATTGGTGCGCTGGCCGGTATGGCAATGCTGCCTGCCAAAGTGCGCGATCCGATTCTGGGCGGATTAGGTCGATTTGCTGGCAAGCTGGCTAAAAGTGCGCGCCGCCGTGCGCTGATCAATCTCTACTATTGCCTGCCGGAATTGAGTGAAGCGCAGCGCGAAGAGATTGCTGATCGTATGTTTGCCACCGCGCCACAGGCGATGGTGATGATGGCTGAGTTGGGGATGCGCGATCCTGCGCGCGTACGACAACGCGTGGACTGGCACGGACGCGAAATTATTGAACAACTGCAGGCCAACAAAGAAAACGTTATTTTCCTGGTGCCGCACGGCTGGGGCGTAGATATTCCGGCGATGTTGCTGGCATCGGAAGGCCAGATGATGGCGGCGATGTTCCACAACCAGAGCGATCCGCTATTGGATTACGTGTGGAATCGGGTACGTCGTCGCTTTGGTGGCCGCATGCATGCCCGCAATGACGGCATCAAACCTTTTATCGCATCGGTCCGTCAGGGTTATTACGGCTACTATCTGCCGGATCAGGATCACGGCCCAGAGCACAGTGAGTTTGTGGATTTCTTTGCCACGTACAAGGCTACGCTGCCTGCCGTAGGTCGTTTGATGAAAGTGTGCCGCGCACGCGTTGTTCCGTTGTTCCCGGTTTATAACAGCGAGACGCATCGGCTGGAAATCTACGTTCGTCCGCCAATGGATGACTTGCTGGATGCAGATGACAACACGCTGGCGCGTCGAATGAACGAAGAGGTTGAGGTGTTTGTGCGTCCGCACCCGGAGCAGTACACCTGGATTTTGAAATTGCTTAAGACGCGTAAAGAGGGTGATATCGAGCCCTATGCGCGTAAAGACCTGTATCCGCGCAAATAGTTTTTTGCGCAATGAATTGTGCCGCTACGGAATGTGCAATTTTCACGATCCATAGCGGCGAGTTCAATCTCGCATCATTCTACTGCTTCAACGTGACTGCGACGCTTACGTTCACGCAGGAACAACGTCACCAGGCCAAACCACAGCACACCTGCCGCAAAGTTAATCCCACTGAACCACGGGGTGCCGCCACTGAAGTAACCGCTTTTCGCTAACTCAATGCCGATGGCCAGCGTCAGAATGCTGATCATTCCGAGCATGGCGGCAATGCTGCCTTTGCCTTCATTGCTGGAATAAAGCGTCAGGCGATAGAGACCCGCATTGACCATGCCTGCACCGAAAGCATACAGGCTTAATCCGGCGGTGAGCAGCAGATAGGTGTGGCTGTCGAGCAGATTGGCCAGCAAGGCTGTGCTTAACCCAATTAATATCGGCCAGGCGGCGAATTTAACCGGTTGTTCGATAGGCACACGGCCTGCCAGTTTTCCCAGTGTCAGATTGCCAGCGATCATCGCCAGGAACACCGGCAGTTGCAGCAGCGCGTACTCCATACGCGACAAGCCTTCATCGTGCATCAGAATCACCGGTGACAGCGCGACCCAAGTCAGAATCGGGATAAACACCAAACCGATGGCGAAGGATCCGTATACCACCTGACGATCGCGTGCCAGGCGGCCATAGGTGCGCGCCAGATTGGGAAGGGCGATAGAGTGGCTACGGTCGCCAGCGGTTTCCGGCATGATGCGCCACAGCACCACAAAGGCCACCAGGCTACAGATTGCGAACAGCCAGAACATACTGCGCCATTCACCGACCGTCAGCCAGGCTGCTCCAGCCAGCGGACCCGCCAGCGGTGCCAGCAGTGCCACGTTGGCCATCAGCGCCATCATGCGCACCGCCAGTGCTTCTGCAAAAGCCTCCTGCACGGCGGCGTAGCTGACTGCGCCGATAAAGCACAGGCTAATGCCCTGGATAAAGCGCAGCGTGACAAACTGCTCGATGTTGCTGACCCAGGTGGTCAGGATGCAGGCCGCCGCAAAGAACAGAATGCCAAACAGCAGCACCGGACGCCGGCCATATTTATCGGAGAGTGGGCCAAGCAGCCATTGCAGCACCACGCCGCCCATCAGATAGGCTGTCAACGACGTGGAAACCCATTCCGGACCAACGTCAAATTCAGAGGTCACCAGCAACATGCCGGGCTGAATCATGTCGTGGGCGATGTAAGTCGCAAACTCAAACAGCACCAGCGCGAGCGGAAACAGCAGCACGCGTCCGGTCAGTTGCGTAATCGGTTGAAAGCGGGCCATCTGGCCTCCTTGTCAGAGCAAAAATAAAAACGCGACTGCCAGGCAGTCGCGTTTGTCCATGTTGTTACAGCCGCTGTCGGTGGTGCGTGAGCGTTTAGTCTACGCGCAGGACACGGCTGGTATTGGTGGTGCCGGTGGTCGCCATCACGTCGCCCTGGGTGACAATCACCAGGTCGCCAGAAACGAGGAAACCTTTGTCGCGCAACAGGTTCACTGCATCATGCGCGGCGGCAACACCATCGTTGTTGCTGTCGAAATAGACGGGCGTTACACCACGGAACAGCGCCGTCAGATTCAGGGTACGTTCGTGACGTGACATCGCGAAGATCGGCAGTCCAGAAGTGATACGTGAAGTCATCAAGGCGGTACGGCCAGATTCAGTCATGGTGATGATGGCGGAAACCCCTTGCAGGTGGTTTGCGGCATACATGGCAGACATGGCAATCGCTTCTTCCACGTTGTCAAACTGCACTTCCAGGCGGTGCTTGGAGACGTTCACGCTCGGGATCTTTTCCGCGCCGAGGCACACTTTTGCCATCGCTGACACCGTTTCAGCCGGATACTGGCCTGCTGCGGTTTCGGCAGACAGCATCACCGCATCGGTACCATCCAACACGGCGTTAGCCACGTCCATGACTTCCGCACGGGTGGGCATCGGGTTGGTGATCATCGATTCCATCATCTGGGTAGCGGTAATGATGGTACGGTTCAACTGACGGGCACGACGGATCAGCGCTTTCTGGATACCGACCAGTTCTGGGTCGCCAATTTCAACACCCAAATCGCCACGCGCCACCATCACCACGTCAGAGGCGAGGATGATGTCATCCATGGCTTCCTGAGTGGCCACCGCTTCAGCTCGTTCCACTTTGGCTACCAGTTTGGCATCACAACCGGCGTCGCGCGCCAGGCGGCGAGCGTAATTCATATCTTCGCCATTGCGCGGGAAAGAGACGGCCAGGTAATCCACGCCGATTTTCGCGGCAGTGATGATATCCACTTTATCTTTCTCTGTCAGCGCTTCTGCAGAGAGACCGCCGCCGAGTTTGTTAATCCCTTTATTGTTGGAGAGTGGGCCGCCGACGGTGACTTCGGTGAACACTTTGACGCCCTGAACTTCCAACACTTTCAACTGCACGCGGCCATCATCCAGCAACAGGATGTCGCCAGGCACCACGTCTTCTGGCAGGCCTTTATAGTCGATACCGACTTTTTCTTTGTCGCCTTCGCCTTTGCTCAGGTCTGCATCCAGCAGGAAACGATCGCCCACGTTAAGGAAGACTTTGCCTTCTTTGAAGGTTGATACACGAATTTTAGGACCTTGCAGGTCACCCAGAATCGCCACGTGACGGCCAAGTTTAGCGGCAATCTCTCGCACTTTGTTGGCGCGTAGCTGATGGTCTTCAGCCGTACCGTGAGAGAAGTTTAGTCGCACAACGTTAGCGCCCGCCGCGATGATTTTTTCGAGGTTATTGTCGCGATCGGTAGCTGGACCGAGGGTGGTAACGATCTTGGTTCTTCTGAGACGTCTTGACATGAAGGACTCCGTTAACAAAGGTTCGTGCCACTTTCGTAGGACACGGTGTGGTCATCTATTCTATATGATCGATGGGCTGTGATTCGACTCACATTGTGAATGTGATGTTAATTATTTTTCCTGCACGTGTTTTTCCACGCGCGAATCTTTCAGTGCTTCTTTCACTCGTTTCAGATTTTCGCGGAAAACAGCGCCGCGCTGAAGCGTAAATCCTGTCGCCAGAACATCAATCACGGTTAATTGCGCCAGGCGGGAGACCATCGGCAGGTAGATATCCGTATCTTCAGGTACATCAAGCGTCAGGGCGAGGGATGCTTCTGCCGCTAAGGGTGAACCCGGAGAGGTGATAGCCAGAACTGTGGAAGCGTTTACACGCGCCAGGCGAGCCAGTTCTATCATATTTTTGGTGCGGCCAGTATGTGATATGAGAACAAAAACGTCATTTGGTCCACTATTTATGCAACTCATGCGCTGGATCACAATATCCTCTGACCAGATGACCGGCAGATTAAAGCGCAGAAATTTATTGGTCGCATCATGCGCCACCACGGCGGAGGCACCAAGGCCAAAAAAGGCAATTTTATTGGCCTGTGTTAACGCCAGAATGGCTTTATCGATCGCCTGTAAATCCAGCTGTTGTCGTACCTGGCTCAGCCCGGCGAGCGCAGAATCAAAAATCTTGTGGCTATAACTCTCTACGCTGTCATTTTCTTCCACATCGCGGCTGACCCAGCTTGGGCCTTTTGCCAGACTCTGGGCCAGACGTAATTTGAAATCGGGAAAGCCGCGCGTGCCCATGCGGTGACAAAAGCGGTTAACGGTCGGTTCGCTGACCTCGGCAGCCCGCGCCAGCGTGGCAATACTGGAGTGCATTGCCTGTTGCGGAGCGGCAAGGATCTGTTCCGCCACTTTGCGCTCTGATTTGCTCAGCGCCTCAAGTTGCGCCTGTATGTGTTCCAGCATGTCGTTAACCTGATGCTCCTCAATCACTTTCATTAAATGATGAAATCGCTGCCAATTCTCAAGAATATACCGTGTAATACCGGCTCGCACGCAGCAGCGGACAAATGTAAGCGCGATTTTTTTGTCATACTTTGATCGTTGCCGGGTTTTTCCCGACAAACATCGAAACAGAAAAAAAGCCTAAAGCGCACACGACAACACATCTTTGTTCGCCATCATGTTCAAAGTAATGGCTAATGCCACACCGCGTCTGGGTTGTTACGATGCGGGGAAAAAAGTACATTGTGCTGTAAGAAAATTACAATAAGGACCTGGGATGATGAGGACGCTCAAACCGGGTATATCCTGCAACGAGGAGAGGAAAATGGCGGTAACACAAACAGCCCAGGCATGCGATCTGGTTATTTTCGGTGCCAAAGGCGATCTTGCACGCCGGAAACTGTTGCCTTCACTGTATCAGCTGGAGAAAGCGGGTCAGATTCACGACACCACACGCATTATTGGCGTGGGGCGTGCGGAGTGGGACAAAGACGCGTACACCAAAGTGGTACGTGAGGCGCTGGAAACCTTCATGAAAGAGAAGATCGACGAAGCGCTGTGGGACAAACTCAGCAGCCGTCTCGACTTCTGCAACCTCGACGTTAACGACACTTCCCATTTCACCAAACTGGGCAAGATGCTTGACCAGAAAGAGCGTGTCACCATCAACTACTTCGCCATGCCGCCAAGCACCTTCGGCGCGATTTGTGATGGTCTGGGCGCGGCCAAGCTGAATGCCAAACCAGCGCGCGTGGTAATGGAAAAGCCGCTCGGTACCTCACTGGAAACCTCACAAGAGATCAACGACAGCGTCGGTAAGTATTTCGAAGAGAGCCAGGTGTTCCGTATTGACCACTATCTGGGTAAAGAGACGGTTCTGAACCTGCTGGCACTGCGTTTCGCCAACTCTATCTTCGTAAATAACTGGGATAACCGCACCATCGACCACGTGCAGATTACCGTGGCAGAAGAGGTGGGTATCGAAGGCCGTTGGGGTTACTTCGATAAAGCGGGCCAGATGCGCGACATGATTCAGAACCACCTGTTGCAGATCCTGACCATGATCGCCATGTCACCGCCATCCGACCTCAGCGCGGATGCGATCCGTGATGAGAAAGTGAAAGTGTTGCGTTCACTGCGCCGCATCGACCAGACCAACGTGCGTGACAAAACCGTGCGCGGTCAGTACACCGCCGGCTTTGTGCAAGGCAAAAAAGTGCCGGGTTATCTGGAAGAAGAGGGTGCGAACAAGCAGAGCGCCACTGAGAGCTTCGTGGCTATCCGTGTGGATATCGACAACTGGCGTTGGGCGGGCGTGCCGTTCTACCTGCGTACCGGTAAGCGTTTGCCGACCAAATGCTCTGAGGTTGTGGTTTACTTCAAAAACCCAGAGATGAATCTGTTCAAAGACTCCTACGCTGAACTGCCACAGAACAAGCTGACGATTCGTCTGCAGCCGGACGAAGGCGTAGATATCGAGATCCTGAACAAAGTGCCGGGTCTGGATCACAAACACAAACTGCAGACCACCAAGCTGGATCTGAGCTACTCCGAAACCTTCAACCAGTCACATCTGGCGGATGCTTACGAGCGCCTGCTGCTGGAAACCATGCGCGGCATTCAGGCACTGTTTGTGCGCCGTGATGAAGTGGAAGCGGCGTGGGGCTGGGTGGATTCGATCATTGATGCGTGGAACGCCGATGCTGATGCGCCTAAACCTTATCAGGCTGGAACCTGGGGCCCTGTGGCCTCTGTCGCGATGATCACCCGCGATGGTCGTTCCTGGAATGAGTTTGAGTAATCGTTAAAAATGAAGCCCGCTCAGTGCGGGCTTTTTTGTACCCAAAATTCATTCTTCTTAAAATTGAACCAGAGTTTCAAAAAATTTTGATATCCGATAGACGCCACTCCAGCCAATCTTGTATGGTAGAGCCAAATTATTGACAGCGTGGCGTAAGCCGCGCTGATGCCACTAAGGAAACGTGATGAAGAACTGGAAAACAAGTGCTGAACAGATCATGACAACTGGCCCGGTTGTGCCGGTGATTGTGGTCAACAAACTGGAACACGCGGTGCCGATGGCTAAAGCGCTGGTGGCCGGTGGTGTACGTGTGCTGGAAGTGACGCTGCGTACCCCCGTGGCCATGGACGCACTGCGTGCCATGATCAAAGAAGTGCCGGAAGCGATTGTCGGTGCGGGCACGGTGATCAACACCCAGCAGTTGAAAGAAGTCACTGATGCCGGTGCGCAGTTCGTTATCAGCCCTGGTTTAACCGAACCCTTGTTAAAAGCCGCCGTTGAGGGCCCTGTGCCGCTGATCCCTGGTATCAGCACCGTGTCTGAGCTGATGCTGGGCATGGATTATGGCCTGCGCGAGTTTAAATTCTTCCCGGCCGAAGCCAATGGCGGGGTAAAAGCCTTGTCAGCGATTGGTGGTCCGTTCCCGCAGGTGCGCTTCTGCCCAACCGGCGGCATCTCTCCCGCTAACTATCGTGATTACCTGGCACTAAAAAGCGTGCTCTGCATTGGTGGGTCTTGGCTGGTGCCAAATGATGCACTGGAAAGTGGTGACTGGGATCGTATTACGCGTCTGGCGCGCGAAGCGGTTGAAGGGGCAAAATAATGGCGTTGCGGGGGTGGCCTGAGTGCCGCCCCCGCAATGATTAACCTTCGACCTTCACAGCAGCCGCGCTGGCTATCGCGCGGGCAATGGCGTCATCGGTATTGTCACCGGTCGCCAGAGCCACACCCAGACGGCGCTGACCCGCAATTTCCGGTTTACCGAACAGGCGCAGCTGTAGACCCGCACCTAATGCCGCTTCGATATTCACGAACTGCACGTTCTGGCTGTCTAGCTGTGGCAGGATCACCGCCGATGCCGCTGGGCCATACTGGCGAATCCCGCCGATAGGCAATCCGAGGAACGCACGCACATGCAGCGCAAACTCTGACAGATCCTGGGATATCAGGGTCACCATGCCGGTATCGTGTGGACGTGGCGAGACTTCGCTGAACACCACCTCGTCACCACAGACAAACAGCTCGACGCCAAACAGGCCGTAACCGCCTAATGCCTTGACCACCTTCGCAGCAATATCCTGAGCGCGTTGCAGTGCCAGCTCGGTCATCTGCTGCGGCTGCCAGGATTCACGGTAATCGCCATCTTCCTGACGATGCCCAATCGGTGCGCAGAAGTGGATACCATCCACTGCGCTGATGGTCAGCAGAGTGATTTCAAAATCAAATTTCACCACACCTTCAACAATCACGCGACCCGCACCCGCACGACCACCTTGTTGCGCGTAATCCCAGGCTTTCTCCAGCTGGCTGGCTTCACGGATGAAGCTCTGGCCTTTGCCAGATGAGCTCATAACAGGCTTAGCGATGCACGGGAAGCCGATGTCGTGAGCAGCAGCGACAAAGTTCTCTTTGCTATCGGCAAACTGATAAGTTGAAGTCGGCAGGGACAACTCTTCGGCGGCCAGACGACGAATGCCTTCGCGGTTCATGGTCAAACGCGCAGCGCGTGCGGTAGGCACCACTTTCTGGCCCTGTGCTTCCAGTTCCAGCAGCTTTTCAGTTGCGATGGCTTCGATTTCTGGCACCACGAAGTGCGGCTTCTCCAGCGCGATTAATGCTGCCAGCGCATCGCCATCCAGCATATTGATCACATGGCTGCGGTGAGCAACGTGCATCGCAGGGGCATCGGCATAACGATCCACGGCGATCACTTCCACACCCAGACGCTGACACTCCAGCGCCACTTCTTTGCCCAATTCGCCTGAACCTAACAGCATCACGCGCGTTGCGGCAGGGCGCAGCGCGGTTCCTAGAGTCGTCATAATTTCACCTTAGCAGTCAAAATGCGCGCGCAGTATATACGAAAACGTTTGCGTACTCACGCATTCGCCTCATTCAGGTTTGCCATACTTTTCTCGCTCTGACGTTAACTGACACAAGCTGCGGCAGCATAGAAACCGGAAACTTAAACGGGAGTTAAACGATGAGCAATTGGTTGCAGCAGATCCAATCGGTGCTGGCGAAAAAAGGCGGCGAGGGAAAATCCGGTGGTTTAAGCGATATGTTGGCACCCGGTGCGCTGGGCGGCCTGGCGGGATTGTTAGTGGCCAGCAAATCGACCCGTAAGCTGCTGACCAAATACGGTGGTAAAGCGTTGCTGGTGGGCGGCGGCGCGGCGGCGGGTGCGGTGCTGTGGAACAAATACAAACAGCGCGTGCGGGAGACACATCAGGATGAACCGGGATTTGGTCAGTTGCAGACGCCAGTTGATCAACGCGCAGAGCGGCTGGTGACGGCCCTGGTGTTCGCGGCCAAAAGCGATGGGCATATTGATGACCGTGAACGCGCGGCCATCGAACAGAATATCCATCAGGCGGGCTATGGCGCGCAGGCGGAAGCGTTAATTCAACAGGCGATGAATCGCCCGCTCGATCCCCAATGGCTGGCTGCTGATGTGAAAAACGAAGAAGAAGCGCTGGAACTTTACTTCCTGAGTTGCGCCGCCATTGATGTCGACCACTTTATGGAGCGTAGCTATCTCTCCGCGCTGGGTGATGCGCTGAAGATCCCACAAGATGTACGCGAAGGCATTCAGCGCGATATTGAGGCAGAAAAAGCCGCGTGAGGCGGTAGGGCCAAAGAAAATTTGCCCTTTGAGCAACACACTCCCAGGTTGATGAGCAGGCTGGGGCCGCATCGGGGCACGAGGACCGCCAGCTCCGATGCGGCTCCAGACGGCGTGACCGCCAGTTGTTGTACTTCCTGTGCGCTGATGCTTGGCTTCCTGAGTGATAAGTGCCACGCTTGCTGGATGCTGTTATTCAGGGAAAGGAGCCAAGATGCACCAGCCACAAGCGAAAAAAATCCCCCATGTGATGAACCTGCACGGTGAAATGCGTACCGATAACTACTATTGGTTGCGTGATGACGATCGTGAAAATCCTGAAGTGCTGGACCATCTGCATGCCGAAAATGCCTACGGCAAGGCGATGATGGCTTCACAAAACAACCTGCAAGAGCGGGTGTTGAAGGAGATCGTTGATCGTATTCCACAGCAGGATCACTCAGTGCCCTATGTGAAAAACGGTTATCGCTACCAAAGTCGTTATGAAGTGGGCAACGAATATCCACTCTATTTTCGCCAGGCCTTAGATGCGCCAGCCGATGAACCCTGGCAACTGCTGATTGACGGTAATCAGCGTGCCTCGCATAGCGATTTTTACACCATGGGAGCGCTGGCGATCACGCCAGACAATGAAGTCATGGCGTTAGCCGAGGATTTCCTGTCACGCCGTCAGTACGGCATACGCTTTCGCAATCTGCAAAGTGGTAGCTGGTATCCCGAAGTGCTGAGTGAGGCATCTTCAAGCGTGGCGTGGGCGAATGATTCACGCACGCTCTACTACGTGCGCAAGCATCCGAAAACCTTGCTTGCCTACCAGGTATGGCGCCATGAACTGGGTCATCCACAATCAGACGACCAACTGGTGTATGAAGAGCAGGATGAAAGTTTCCATCTCAGCGTGCACAAAACCACCTCCGAGCATTTCATCCTGATTGCGCTCTACAGCACCACCACCAGTGAAATCCAGCTGATTGATGCCGAATATCCCGATGCGCAGCCACAGGTATTTTGCCCACGCCGTCGCGATCACGAATACAGCCTCGATCACTACAATCATCAGTTCTATATCCGCTCCAATCGTGATGGCAAAAACTTCGGTTTGTATCGCAGCGCATGGCTGGCGGAAAACCGCTGGCAAGCCATCATTCCAGCGCGTGATAACGTGGTACTGGAAGATTTCCAGCTGTTCCGCCACTGGCTGGTAGTTGAAGAGCGCCAGCGCGGCGTGAACACGTTACGACAAATCAACTGGGAAACACAGGAAAGCATTGGAATTGCTTTTGACGACCCCGCGTATGTCACTTGGTTGGCTTACAACCCCTCGCCAGAGAGCGACACTTTGCGCTATGGCTACTCTTCCATGACCACGCCAACCACGCTGTTTGAGCTCAACATGGAAAGTGGCGAGCGGCGGGTACTGAAACAGACGCCGGTTCCGGGTTTCAACTCTGACGACTATAAAAGCGAGCACCACTGGATCACCGTGCGCGATGGCACTGAGGTGCCGGTTTCGCTGGTTTATCATCGTAAACACTTCAAACCAGGCAGCAATCCGTTACTGGCTTACGGCTATGGCGCTTATGGCAGCAGCATGGATGCCAGCTTCGGCACCAGCCGGATCAGTTTGCTGGAACGCGGGTTTGTCTACGCGATTATCCACGTGCGCGGCGGCGGTGAGTTAGGGCAGCAGTGGTACGACGATGGTCGACTCAAGCACAAGATGAACAGCTTCACCGACTTCATTGATGTCACCGAGGCGTTGGTGGCGAAAGGATACGGTAATCCGCAGCAGCTCTATGCCATGGGCGGTAGCGCGGGTGGTTTATTGATGGGCGGCGTCATTAACCTTGCACCGGCGTTGTTCCACGGCGTGGTGGCGCAGGTGCCGTTTGTGGATGTGGTAACCACCATGCTGGACCCCTCAATACCGCTCACCACCGGCGAATACGATGAGTGGGGCAATCCCGAGCAGGAAGAGTATTACCACATCATTCGGCAATACAGTCCGTATGACAACATCGAAGCCAAAGCCTATCCGCATTTGCTGGTGACAACCGGCCTGCACGATTCCCAGGTGCAGTACTGGGAACCGGCGAAGTGGGTGGCAAAACTGCGTGAGTTAAAAACCAATGACACGCTGCTGCTGCTGTGTACCGAGATGGATTCGGGGCATGGCGGCAAATCTGGACGCTTTAAGGCTTACGAAGGGGTGGCGCAGGAGTTCACCTTCCTGATTGGCCTGGCGCAGGGCAGTTTGCCAGACCGCGTCGATTACTGATCGCTCTTGACGTACTTGCGTAGCGCCTGCCTTAACGGTGGGCGCAAATCACGCACATTTTCCAGCACCCAGCGCAGATAGCCCGGATCTTTACGTGCAATGCTGCCAATGCTCTGTCCGCGATATTTGCCGAACGGGAACACATCACCACTCACTTCTGCTGGCTGGCAACGGCTGACCATCTCACTGGTGTTCCAGCCTGAGGTTTCCATAATACGGATCAACAGCGCGGCGGTGACATAGCAATCATACAGCGCACGGTGCGCATGCAGTTCGCTCGGCGGGGTCACATCTAGCTTCAGACTATGGCGCAGTGCCTGATTGCCGTATTTAATGCCGGGCCACAGTTGGCGTGCCAGCGTCATAGTGCAGATCCATTCACCCGGCATAGTGGGCAGCATGCGGCGATCAAAACTGGCGTTATGCGCAACATAATGTGGACTGCCGTGATAGCGACCAATCGCTTCTTCTATGGTGGGTTTGTCAGCCACCATCGCTTCGGTAATACGATGTACCGCCATCGCCTGACGGCTGATTGGCCGGTCCGGGCAGATCAAATCGCTCATCGGATTAACGATCTGACCATCAATCACATCCACGGATGCGACTTCGACGACGCCGCCTTGCAAACCACAGGTTTCGGTATCGATAACGCGTAACATAAATTAATTACTTCTGCTTGGGTTCATAGGGCAGGCGGGAAAGGGTGAGCGAGGCCTGACGATAGCTCATCAAGCGTTGGCGGAACCAGTCACGCAGCGCTTCTGGCTGTTCACGTTCGACCATTTCAGCTACCACGGGCATGTTGTAGCGCTCTTTAAAGGCCACGCCAGCGGCGGCCAGATCGACATTCACTTTGTCTTTCTCTTCCTGCGACAGCAGGGCAAGGTTTTGGCTCATGCTTTTCTCCTGATAAACAGGGGCAAAAGTAATGGTTTCCCCTTTACGGATCAAGGAAATTGGATCGCACCGCAGGTCTCGACACGCTTTAACCAGCGGCGTATCCTGCTGCCACGTTTGCAGCAGATGGCTGCATTGAAAAGGGATGAAGTGATGAAGAAAACTGCGTTAAACCCGCTTGTGGCGCTGTTGCTGGCGTCATCTACGTTAACTTTCAGTCAGTTTGCACTGGCACATGCCCATCTGAAAACCCCGGTTCCTGCCGACAAAGCGGTGGTCGACAGTTCTCCACAGAATCTGACCTTGACCTTCACTGAAGATGTTGAAGCCGCTTTCAGCGGTGTCGAAGTGCTGAATGCGCAGCAACAACCGATGCCAGTGGAGAAGGCCAAACTCAATGACAAACAGCATGATCAACTGATCGTGCCGATCAGCAAGCCGCTGCCCGCAGGTGATTACCAGGTGAACTGGCATGTGTTGTCAGTCGATGGTCATAAAACCAAGGGAAGTTACGCGTTTAGCGTTAAGTAACCGATGAGTCTGAGCACGTTGTGGATTTGCCTGCGCGCACTGCATTTTATTGCGGTGTTCTTGCTGGCTGGCAGCGCGTTCTATACCGCTCTTCTGGCACCGCGGCGTTATCGAGCGGTGCTGGCACAGCGTCTGCACCGGATATTTGTCACTACCGCGATATTGAGTTTTCTGAGTGCGTTGCTGATGCTGGCAACACAAACCGGCTTGATGAGCGGCGACTGGCGCAACGTCAGCGATGTCGAAACCTGGCAGGCTGTGCTCGCGACCCGCTTTGGCAGCGTATGGCGCTGGGAGCTAGGCTTCGCACTGCTCAGCACGCTGGCCTTGCTGTTACGTGGCACACTGCGTCAGCAGCTATTACTAGTGAGTGGTTTGTTGCAGTTGATGGCGTTGGCTGGCGTCGGGCATGCCGCCATGCGAGATGGTGTTCCGGGCTTATTGCAACAGAGTAATCACGCATTGCACTTGATTGCCGCCGCGTTCTGGACCGGTGGTTTATTGCCCCTGTTATTGCTTATGCGTGAAGCCCGTCAGATTGCGTTTCGCACCGATGCGATTCGCTGCATGATGCGCTTTTCGCGCTACGGGCATCTGGCTGTTGCACTGGCGCTGATCACCGGGCTGATTAACAGCCTGTTGATTGGCGGTACGCCGCTCAACTGGGGGACCACGCTGTGGAGTGCGATGCTGGTGGTCAAAGTGATGCTGGTGATGATGATGGTGGGCATTGCGCTGATCAATCGTTATATTCTGGTGCCACAATTTCGTGTCGCGGGTAACCAGGCGTCACAACAATTTATTCGCCTGACGCAGCTTGAGCTGCTGCTGGCCATGGTCGTAGTCGGATTGGTCAGCGTGTTTGCTACGTTGTCACCGGCCTGAAGAGTAATGAATGAAAAATGAGGTCGATATTTTGCTGAAGAAATTGATTCCAGCCTGCATTCTGATGGCACTGTGCAGCCAGGCGATGGCCGCGCAAATTATTACCGTCAGCCGTTTTGAGATTGGTAAAGATAAGTGGCCTTTCACCCGTGAAGAGGTGATGCTGACCTGTGAGAAAGACGGCGCGCTGTTCGCCATCAACCCGAGCACCTTGCTGCAATACCCGCTGAACGATAAAGCCCAGGCGCGCGCTGATGCGGGTAAAGGCACTCAGCAATCAATCGATACCATCGTGGCGGAAGATAAAGCGCATCCAGGCCAGAAAATGAGCCTGCAGCCGATCATCGAGCGCACTCAGCAGTTATGCGGTAAGTAATCCTTTCAAAATACGGGCGTAGCGCACAGTTTTGCCGCTACGCTTGTTTCCTCGATGTGCCAGCACGATCACAGAGTTGGCAGCTTCCTCACCGCAGCGGCGCGGTTGGCTGGAAATTAATCAATCCTCGACTACCTTTAAAAGGCAAGGCGACATCGCCTTCAAAAATGCCAACTTTTAGCGCACGGCTCTCAAAGAGCCATTTCCCTGGACCCGATACAGGAATCGTATTGGGTCTTTTTTTGTTAAGTATTCAACATCAATAACTTATCTAACTATCAATGAGTTATTGCCCATCCTGTTACACCGTGTTTTACCCTGTGACAACCTCCACCGCCATTTTGCCGCCACTCTTACCGGCCATAATCGCCAATGGATTGCAGTGAATAGCGTCTTCAAGATGATCAGGTGCGAAGTGGGCATAACGCATCGTTACGCGTATGTCAGAGTGACCAAGGATACGCTGCAGGACAAGTATGTTGCCACCGGCCATCATGAAGTGGCTGGCGAAACTGTGTCTTAGAACGTGGCTCATTTGACCCTCTGGCAGTTCGATGCCGGAGAGACGGATTACCCGATAGAACTGGCGATAACACTCTTCGAAAAACTTGCCTTCTTTATCCTTCAACTCGTCATGCAGCTCTTTGCTAATCGGGACGGTGCGGTTGCGTTTGCCTTTGGTATTGATGAACGTGATTTTAAGCGGGGATATTTGCGACGCTTTAAGTGCTGCAGCCTCATTCCAACGACAACCAGTTGAGAGGCATATTTTAATAATCAATGTCAGTTGTGGATTGCCATGTACTTTACAAGCCGCAAACAGTTTTTTTATTTGCGTCTCCGTCAACCAAGCCATCTCTTTTTCTGGCTGCTCGAATAAGCGAATGTTTTTGAGTGGGTTGGGGTAGGCAATTTCGCCCAGACGTTCCAGCTCATTAAATAGAGCACGTAAGAAGGCGTGCTCGCAATTAACTGTGCCGGGTGACACCTTTAGAGATTTAGCACTGGTTTTATAACCGTTCTCGATTTTCCCTTCTAACCGACTATTACGATAGTGCGCCCAATCTTTTGCCGTGATATTGGCAGCAATAGGATTGTCCAAGCCATTACAAATGATATGGAGCTTACCTAAGCGTCCTTTACGGTCGCTGAGTGAACGGCCATGCAAGTTGTACCAGAGATTAATCAACTCGCTTAAACGGCGGTTATCTTCCTTCTCTGCCAGCCAAGGTTTGGCTTTGCTTTCGTCTAATGTGTACTGCTCGAAGGCAATGGCTTCGGCGCGGGTTTTAAACTGCCTTCTAACACGTTTGCCATCTCTGCCATTGAGATAGCACTCGCAAAGCCATTTGCCCGTGCTGAGCTTCCTGATCGCCATTATCTGCCTCCATCTTAAAAATGCAGGCTAAAATACTGTATGTAAATGCAGTATTCAATGTTTGATTCTCAGAAAGTAAACATGAAAAAGCCCGCATGGCGGGCTAGATTAGTGAAGTAGGGGAGGTTGATGTTGTTGATTGGAGTAGAGCGGAACTTTGTTAACCTGGCCGGGCGAAACAATAATTCCTGCGACTGACTCAAGTGTTTTAAAAGTGCAGCTGCAATTGATGTTTTGGCACTGGTGGTAACGTTCTTTGGTTTCTTTGGAAACATAACGGCTGCTCTTGGCGTGCGCAGCTGTTTGGCATAGCGGGCAATGCATCATGTTGAAATCCTTACGGGCAAAGTAGGGCGGCGAAGGCTAATTTTGAATAAGCAAATCGCAGTTTGCAAATTACAGTCTAATTAGCCGGTTTCCGTTTCACCCTCTTGCACTGACTGATATTCGACATCCGTCAGCAGCACTTCAAATTCCAACTGCGTGGTGTATCCGCCGCTGCTAAGGCTGTGCGTGACTTTACTTATAAGCCACGGCTGTGCATCGATTACGGATTTGAATCCGCTAACTTTTACAGGGGTTTCGGGATACAGGTCGGCCCGCCCCATTGCCAGAGTTAGCGAAAACTCAGCTACTCCTCGCTGTAGCTTTTCCCATTTAGCTTTCGCAGCGCGCATCGCGGTTGCCTTGCTGGAGTAAATCGTCGTCAGCGTAAACACGTTGTCTTCACTGCCTGCCAGATAATCCCCCTCTTTTACCTCTGGCGTTTTTACGACTTTTGCTTTGGTCTTCTTTGCCGCCGGATGCTCAAGCGCACGCAGGTGACGCTCTTTTGGCTTGCGCTGTAACTTTACCTTTTTGGGTTTCGGGTCTTTGGTGTGCAACCAGCCTGCCGAAACGCCGGTATATGCCCCACGGTCTGCAATGCTAAAGCTGTGCCGGTCGCCGTCTTTGCGCGTGATAGTCATTTGCGGGATAGGCTTGCCGCTAATGGTTACACCGTTCCCCGGATTGATGAATAACAGCCTGCCCGCTTTTACCGCTGCCACTGCACCGTAAAGGGTAGCGAGCCGCGTAAGGAACTTCGCATCAGTCTCCTGCGTCTGGTCGATATGAGACACGACAATCCCGGCAAATCCCTCTGCCAGCATGGGCTGTAGTTTGTTACGCGTTGCCACATGCGTGACAATTTCGCCCAGGGTAGTATCGTGATAGGACACCTCTCGGCGGGAATTCAGAGTGCCGCGAAAATCGGCGCTTCGGGCGCGTATGGTCATCGTATCTGGCGCGCCGTGGTGCTCAACCTCATCAACAGTAAAGCTACCCTTGCCGATCAGTGCTTGGCCTACCCACCCAAGGAACAATGAAACCTCCGCACCGCGAACCGGCATTGCCAGCTTGCCGTCAGAATCGTCCAGCTCAATATCAAGCTGATCGGCCTCAAAGCCACGATTGTCTGTCAGCGTGAGCGAGATAAGCCTGTCTTTGATGTTGGTTGTCACGTCCTGAGAATTCACCTTCAATAGAAAATCAGGCGTCAGTCTGGCGCCCATCTGTACGGGTAACCCGCTAATGCCGGTCATCCTAATAACCCTCCTGCTGAAGAAATAATGCTACCTGCTGCAGACTTCACGCTGTCGATTGCCGATGTGATTTGACCTGGCAGATTGCTCACGCAGCTGATTAACCCGCTGGCCTGCTTATTGAGATCACCAAACATTGACGTCAGTGATTCATCTACTCGCTTAAGGCTCAGGGTAAACATGATTTTGCTGGCAGCTCCGTTTGGGAAAAACTCGCTGTGCGTATTCGAAATGTTCTCAATAACGTACATGCCGTAAATCATCCCACTGCCACCAATCAAGGGCCACGCCATCCCCTGATCAGCCAACAGGCGAACGGTCATCAGGGAAATTGCACCGCCCGTTATCTCCGGACGCAACTCCCCCGACAGCGTGATTTTTTCATCACCCGGCCCGATATACTGCGCTGCCGGACGCAGGCCGAACCGGTTATTTGTGGGCCAGCGGTAATCGATATTTTGCTGCAGTTCGCCATAAGGCAGCGTCTGTCGCATAAACGGCATCATTCCGTAAACCATCATCATCGGTTAATCCTCCCAACCCATTTTGCTGCGGTTTTGTGCCTGCCGGTTACGCTGCTCTCTCGCCTGATGCTGTGCCATCAATGCCAGCGCATCGTCTTTGGTCATCCCCTCATGCATGTTGATTTCGTACTGGTAGGTATTCTGACTGCGGTCAACAATACCGCCGCCCGTTGATGGCGCTGTAACAGGCCGATAAGGTGCGCCACCTGTTGCAAGGCTGTATTGCAGACCGCCAGTGTCCACGCCAGCACCACCCGTCGCTATGGGATCAGGGGACGGAACCTTGTCTTTGAGACCATCCGATTTGGTATCGATGATGCCTAGCTTTTCCAGCACCCAATCTATGCCGCTTCGCAACTGGTCCAGTGCCTGCCCCGGTATTTTCAGCGCTTCAGCAAGCATGTTGCCAAACTTCTTGCCCATGTCACCGGCAGCAGCCAACTCAGTCTGCGTTGACTTGACCGGCCCTAGCAGTTTGCCAAACCAGTCCCACAACTCTTTGATTTTGTCACCCACTGCGGAAAAGATTGGCGTGAGCGAACCAAACGCGCTTCCTATTGGCCCCATCGCAGCGGTAAACCCCTCAGCGAAACCGCTAATAAAGGCGCTGATTGGCTCCCAATATTTCCGTACCAGTAGCGCACCCGCGACAATTGACGCCGCCACGGCGACGACTGGCAGTGTTATAGCACCCAGCGCCGTAGCAATCGCGCCACTTGCGATGCTGAACGCAGAGCCAAGCAGGCCCGCCCCGGCAATCATCGCGTTAACGCCAGCAATGACGGGCCATGCAACCAAACCGACAGCACCTAATACGCCAATGATAATTAGACCTGCGGCTGCAATTTTGCCCATCCCGCTCGCCAATGCAGGGTTAGCTTTAATCCAGTTATCGATAGTTAGTAGAAAGGCCGCTGTACCCTGAGTCAGTTTCCTTAACCCGCTATCCTGCTGGTCAAAGAGATCGGTGCCGATAGCCTCATAGGCCGACTGCAGCTCTTTCAGGTCACCGCCGAGATTGTCCTGCATAACTTCAACCAATTCAGCGGTCTTTCCATCAGATGCTTTAAACGTTGCTGTAAGTCGGTCAAGCTTACCTGAATAAGCGGCAGACATAAGAACCGCCGCCGATGAACTGGCCTCTTCACCGAAGATAGCTTTCATATACTCGGCGCGCTGCCCGGTGCCGAGTTTATTGCGGTCAAAACTCGCCTGCATTTCCTTCAGGATGGCAAAGATCGGGCGGGTATTACCTTTGCTGTCAGAAGTTTTTATTCCCAGCTCGGTGATGGCTTTGTAAGCCTGGCCAGTTGGTGCCTGCAGTCGACTTAGCACCGCACGGCTACCCGTACCAGCCATTGAGCCGGTAATTTTGGCATCATGCAGCGCACCAACCATGGCGGCAGTTTCTTCAATGCTTACTCCAGCATTTTTAGCAACCGGCGCGGCGTAGGTCAGCGCATCACTCATCCCGTCAAAATCTGCAGCAGTTTTATTCATAGTCATCGAAAGGACGTCGCCAATATGTGCGACCTTGTCATTTGATAACTCAAACGCTGACTTCATTCCCATCAGTAGCCCGGCGTTTTCTTCCATGGTGCGCTTATTTGCCAGCGCCATGTTAAGTGTTACTGGGGTAGCCGCCTGAATAGCCGCAGCATCTCCACCACTTTTGGCGATGATGATTTGCGCGCCTGCAGCATCGTCTGAAGACGCTGCAGTGGTGTCACCCAACTGACGAGCCTGCAAACGCAGTGCGGTCATTTCCGCCGAGTCTTTTGCCAGCCCTAGCACCGCCTGCAGTTCTGAGTTTTTCTGAGCAAAATCAAATCCGGGCGTCAGTAACGTTCTCGCTGCCATCGCGCCAACAGTCGCAGTACCGATACCGGCAGCACCTGCGTTACGCACCTTAGCCGACAACTCCTGCCCGCGACGGTAACGCTCACTGGTCTGGTTGAGCCGTTCCTGCTGCATATTCAGGCGCTGCAGCTCCTGCTTTTGGCGACTCAGATTGACGGTTGCCATTGCCGAGGCAGATTTAAGCCGCTGCTGCTCAGTGCTAAGGCTGCGAGTTGAAATACCCGCCTGGGTCAGCGCCTCGCGCTGCTGCTGCACTGACAGGCGCAGTGCGTTGGATTTGGTCTGTAGTTCAGATGCAGCCTGCCGCGCCTTCTCCAGTGCGCGGGCCTGCTGCGTGGTGGGTCGCTCAGTGTTTTTGAAGGCCACCGCCAGCGATTCAGCTTCGGCTTTGGCCTCTTTCAGTTTCTGGCTGGTGACGGCGAGCTGCGCACTCGTCTTGCGGAAACCGTCAATTTTTGCCGACTGCGCATCCAGCTCTTTGATGCTGGTCTGCGTCTGGCGGATTTCAGCGGTCAGCCCTTTCGTGGCTTTTTCGACGGTTTTAAACGGGCGCGTCGCTTTGTCTACCGCGTTCAGCAGCACCTGCACTTTGAGGTTATTGCTCATCGGGGTCTACTCCGCTACGGATTAAGGCTTTATGCCGCCAGCTAATCAACTCGACCAGCGGCATGTCGTACATCTCAGAAGGGGGCCAGTGAAAGATGGCGGCGATATCAGCCATCAGGTCATTAACCGTCAGGCCTTTGGGCCACTCTATTCGTCCGACTTCGAGGATAAAAAACCAATCACCTTGCCCGCCAGCGCAATCAGGTCAACCGGATCGAGGCTGTTGCACTCCGCTTTGGTCAGCGACGGCATGGTGATGCGAGGCAGTACGACGATAAGCGAGTCCACGTCAGAACCGGCAATATCGGACAGGCGCACGCCGCGCAGTGAACCCGCGTTAGGCTTCATCAGCTCAACCTGCTTAATCTCGGTTTCGCCACGCTTGATCGGAAATTCCAGCACAACAATATTTTCATTCAGTTCCATAGTTGCTCATCTCTGTTCACTGTAGTCAGGGGACAACCAGCGCCGGTCGGCGCTGGCGTCTGGTTTATACGAGGCCGATGTTTTTGCGGCGTTCTGCCAGGCGATCAACACCATCGACAATTTCGACCATGTTCACGGTGTCGATTTCGATCAGTGCTTTGCCGTTAAACGTCAGCTTGTAGTACGTATTCTTACTGGTGATTTTGACTTCGGTGTCCTCACTCGGCTTTGATTCGCCAAAGTCGAAAGTCTGGTGCTTACCGCGCACCTCCACCTCTACCGCAATCTCTTCGCCGGTATCGTCACGCTGATAAGAGCCGGTGAAGCGCAGCGGGATGTCTGATGCGCCCCACTGCGAGAGCACCAGCTCATCCATGCCGCCGATACTCCACTCAATATCGAGCGCGTCATCTTCCAGACCGTTGTCGATATGCGCCGCGCCGCTCATACCGCCCGCACGGAACGGGTCAAGCTTGCGAGACAGCTTCGGCAGGGTGACGGCTGTCACCACGCCCTGATAGCTGTTAGCGTCGTTGAAAAGGTTCATCGCCTTTAGTTTGCGTGGCATTGCCATTTATCCGGCTCCTTAGCTGTTTACGGATGCGGCGAAGTTCGCCAGATAGCTGTCGGTAATGCGCTGGCGTAACGTCAAATCTTCCAGCGGTGGAACCGGCGTGTAGTCGTAATCGATAAAGAGTTTGCCCGCCTTCAGGCTGTCTTTATCGTTGGCGCTTTCGTCATACCAGGCTGTTGCGCCCAGCAGATAACCCGCGCTGCACAGCTCGCGAAACTTCGCGTTGATACCCGCGATAATTTCTTTGACCAGTACCGGCGTCAGCGGCTTATCGTTCGCCCACATGTGGGCTTCCGCCATCGTGTCGGCCAGTACCTGTGCGGTGCGGGTGTAGTTCTCAAACTGGAACAACGGATCATCACTGCAGGTGCGGTTGCCCCAGAAGCGGAAACCGTCCTTGCGGATAAGCGTGGTAACGTCCGCCTCGTTGAGCAGGTCTGCGTCGGTGCCAACCTGCTGCAAATCCCAGAACACTGAAGCCGAAATGCCGGTGACACCGTTTACGCCAACGTTCGACAGGGTTTTATGCCAGCCAGTGTCGTTGTCGATTTTGGCGCGCAGGCCCAGCGCACGCGCGGTGGCGTAAGCGGTATCGGACGCATTGGTGGTGGTGTTCCACGCGAGGAAGTCAGGCCAGATCACCATCAGCTCACGCTGGCTGAAGTTCTGACGATACAGGCGGGCTTCAGAAATGGTCTTGCACTCCCACGCCGATACATAGGCGAAGGCGCGCAACTGCTGCGCAATGCTCGCAAGCGAGGTTGCCACTTCCAGCGAGTCGAGACCGGGCACGCCGAGAATGCGGGGTTTCACATCGAGCTGAGTCTGCGCCGCGAGCAGCGCTTTCATGCCGGTGTACTGCCCGTTAGCGTCGGTCCCTCCGATGATATTTGAAATGGTTTCGGCATCGTCAGCGCCTTCCGACACGCGCACTACGACGGTGACGGGTTTCGACTGGTCAGCGATTGCCTGCAGGGATGATGCGAGCGTGCCTTTCACGCCAGCTTTGCCGACTGCACCCTGCACGTTGATGATAAGTACCGGCGTGTTCAGCGGGAACGTTGCCGCGTCCGCATCTTCGGCGGTGCAGACCATGCCGACAATCGCGGTTGATACGGTGGAGATGGTGCGCGTGCCGTCGTTGATTTCGACGACGCGGACACCGTGATGATAATCTGCCATCTGTTGCACTCCTGGTTAAAGGTGTGCTCAGGGTGTCAGGTCAGTAAGGCAGGTGCATGCGGTTGCGGTTTGCTCATGGATCCGCGGACAAAAGAAAAGCCCCGCAGGGCTTATCTCAGTCTGGTCAGGCGGTGACACTAAGCCATTACCGCCACGTAAACCAGTGCGCAGGCGATAACAGGCACAAGCATATCCAGCAGGCTCGGCATATCCCACGCCCTGATGACAAACCCTCCCCACCAAGGCATATTCTCGCGGTGTCCGTTTCCGAACTCGGCGATCCAGCGATATTCAGCCTGCGTCTGCTCGCGGGCGATAAACCACAGACAGCCCAGCACTGCACCGCTGAGCCAGTCACCCAGCATCAGACCGAAGATGCACTGCACCGCAACGGCGGCGCAGGCGTGGAACACTGGCGAGAAATCCATTACACGGCCTCCGCATCTGGCGCAGCAGGCCACGTGATATCAGGAGCGGAAGACGTGTCTAACGCCTGCAGAGCCTGAATGTAGGTCATCCACTCAGTCAGCGCAGCCTTGTCCGCATCGGTGATGATGCCGAGCATTAGCTGCGTCTGCCACGCCTGCGTCGTGCTGTTTGCCACAGCGATGAGTCTGGCCTTTTCAGCATCGGCAATCTTCACTAAAGCCGCCTGCTGCGCGGCTTTATCGGTCACCCATTTTTTACCGTTCCACGTATCAAACGCGGTTGCGGGTTTGAGTAGCGTGGTACCTGTTGGATATTCACCGGCCTGGCTGATTACCGTGGCAGTGCCGTTTTCGGTGCTGTATACCGTTTCGCCTCGATGGTCTTCAACCAGTTGCCAACCGCCATTAAAGATCATGGCTTTGCCCTGCTCAGCATCGGGCGGAGCAGTGCAGGTTGAATTAGCAGGGATACCTACACCAACTGAAACATACTCCTCGCTTGAGCCGGTAAACTCCCCTGTGTTGGGATCGTAACTGTGTACGGTCAATAAACCGGTTTCTTTCGCCAGCCCTGTTTCATCCAAGCTGGTATAGATGATTACTGGCTCGGTGGGCAATACTTCCGTCGATGTATCTTCTTTAACGTCGGTCATTATGCTGCCCTCACGATATAGTTAAATGCAATGTTACGGGGACGGGTTTCGGTGGCAGTGTTGCCAGAAGCTCCGCTGGTTGTCACCGTCTGGGTATTATCAACGCTATAGGTTGAATCAAGGCTACCGCGATCGCTATCCGTTGTTCTCAGCGGAACCGCCACAGTATGAGTGTGTTGCTGCAGGGCATGGCCCTGTGCACTCAGAAGCTCTCGACTGCTATCAACGCCGCGTCCGTCATCCCAGCCACGAATGAACTCGCCACGAAGATCGGGCAATTTGAGGGACGGGTAAGCCTTCGCCAGCTCCGGGTAAGTCGTCGCACTGAATGACGCGCCGTTGCATTTCAGCCAGCCAGCCGGTGCTGTCTCCGCAGGCCACGGCAAAGGCACTCCGATCGGCACGGCATTGATCGTTGTTGTTACCTGCTTCCAGTCAGCAAGAAGAGAACCAGCTGCGCTGTACCCACGGAACCAAAGAGAAGCGGCAGCACCTCGACCCGATACCCCAATCTGGATAGGCCGCAACTCACGTTGAATGTTCAGGCCTGCAAAATCCTCCCCACTAACGGGGTTATGCGCTGTTGCCTGATCGTCTGAAGCTTTAGCATTCACAAATTGTGTCGAAGTGGTGTTACCAGACTGCCCCGGATTGAAAATGTAATTAGGTGCAGTTGTGCTGTTCACGCCCAACCCCCACCCTTTTACCAGCTCAACAGTTGCCGTTTCTGTCCACGCCGTCCAGACGGTTGCGGTACCGTTTCCTGTACGTTTCCACTCTCTGTCGGAATTTCCCGACGTAACTGAAACACTTCGGAATGTCTGTAATATCTCTCCGCTGCTTCGTTTCATCACATCAACAGTACCTACAAGAGCGGCAGGCATATTCGTTGCAGACGTCGTTACGGAATAACGCCCAGGAGCAACTAACGTGTTGAGGTCACCAGAGAAATATCCCGACTGAGTTTGATAACCAACCATCTGCCACTCAAGCCAGACAGGTTTAGATGCATCCCATGCTGCACCCAGCGTGCGGATATAAATTGTCCCGTATCGCGTAATATATTCCTGAGTACAACCGTACAGACCTGCTGGAAAAATATTCAAAACCCCCTGTGTTGCTTCCGGGAGGTTTGGGTTTGTCTGGGTTGTAGATGATCCGATAGACCATGAACCCATCGATAATGGCCCCAGAGAATTGGTATCAATCCCACTGGCGATACTCCCCATTACTTTAAACGCAGAATCATTTACGGCTTTTACTGCTTTCGGCGTAGCTGCCTGCGTTTCGCTGGTGCTGTTGATATCGCTACTGAGCTGGCTTTCTAGCAAATACTGCCCATGTGGATCAGCCGCATCGTTGTGCGCCTTCATCAATGCTTGTCCAAACGCAGTGGTCGCTATCTGCGTATCATTTTTTGTGACAGCAGGCGTTGGCGCTTTAGGGGTTCCAGTCAGCGTCGGACTGGCCTTCGGCGCATACTGCGTGTGCGGGTCGGCTGCAGCAACATGCTTTGCCATCAGGTCATCGGCATAGGCTTTCACCTCAATCACCGCGTTATCAACGTACTGGCGAGTCGCCAGCACAATCGACGGGTCGATTTTGAGCGTCACCGCGTCGGTGCTGCTGACAATCAGGATCATGCGCACGGTCTGCGTGCGCCCGCTGCCCTCCTGCAGTTGCGGCTTGTAGGTCTCGGCGCAGTTGGCTACCGCGATTAGCACGCCGTCAGCATCAAACAGGCCAATTTCGCGAATCCAGAAGCCGCCCTCCGTTTCAGGTATCACCTGTTCGGCGATAATCTGGCTGCTGTTCGCCGCATCGATACTCAGCGAATTCAGCGCCGCGCGGCGCTTCTCGCCGACCAGCTTGGTTTGTGTGGCATTGGGTGTTGGTAGCGTGCCGCCACCGTCGCCCACCGCCATCTGTGTAATCTGCAGCTTGGTACCTAGCGCGGCGGCGTTTGCCAGTTTGGATGCGCCAAGGTTCGTCAGCAGGGCATAATATTTTGTCGTCATGCGCGCACTTCCGTCAGGTCAATGATATGTAGCGCAACGGCTGTATAGCCGGTGCCGCCCACGGTGATAGTTTCAGGGATATAGGGATAAACTGTCAGCTCGTCACCCAGATAACAGGCTGCGCCAACGCTAAAAGGCCCGGACGAATCGAGATTGATGGACAGGCCAATGAGGTGACGACTTAACGGCTTGGCGTCCGATATCATCCGCTCCAGCTCGTTGTACATTTCCTCGGTGATGCCGGTATCGAGCACGCCCACGTCAAGCCGGAATGTGCCAGGCGTCTCGTTGGTCTTCCACCACTCAATAACGCGGATCAGATAGCCGAGCGGCTCAACCACGCGACGGATAGCACCGATGGTGCCTTTGCGCTGATGCACTGCGCGCGCCGCCGCCACGACAGACCGCTTGGTGAACTCATTCCATCCGGTATCCCAGCGGTCTACCGACCACGCCCAAGCCAGATAAGGCAGCAGGACTAACGGGCATGCGTAGGGATTCCAGAGCAGGCGCAGCGGGACATTCATCGTACTCAGATTTGACAGTGCTTCAGCCGCCGCCACCTCAAGCAGAGACGAACCGGTGGGAAGCAGGCGATCACTCATCCGACCCCCCGACGCTCAGCGTGTAGCCGGTGCAGTATGCCGCCTGCGTTTTATCCAGCACGACGTCGGCAACCGGCTTAATCAGGTTTACGCGCTGCACGCCTTCGACGTGCATAGCGGCATAGAGTGCGGACAGTCGAATGTCGCGCCCGAGTCGCTTTTGCGTGCCGATGTAAGCGACGAGTTTTGCCTCAGAAGCGGTGCGAATAGGCTCCGCCTCTGGCCCCGGATAGAGATACAACTCGGCTTCAATCTCGTAATTGATGATGACTGCAGACTGGACTGTTACCCGATCAGCAACCGGGCGCACGTTCTCGTCATTCAGAGCGGTATCGACGACGGTCAGCAAATCATCCGCCGCCGTTCCGTTACCCTCGCGGGCTAGAATGGTCACCGTCACCACGGCGGGTGACGGGCTGATGGCTGATGCATCTGCCACGCGCCCGTCTGCGCTTCGGGCGTGGTACTCATATGCGCCAGACGGCCCGGCAACACTCAGCCCCTCAAATGCACCCGCAATGCGCACGCGGAAATCGTCGTCACTTTCCATGACCGCTGCCACTGGCGGAATGGCGGTATCATCTGCCGGTGTGATGGTAAGGCGAGTCACGCCGTTATTTGCACCAAGCTGGTCTAAGTCGTCATCAACGGCATAAGCCACCATGACGGCGCGTGCCGCCTCGTTGATGCGCTGGCGCAGGATCACTTCACGGTAGGCGTTTTCCTGCAGCACCTTAACGATGGGATCGGACTCCAGCGCCAGCACGCGGGCGACGGCCTCCTGCTGGTCTTCCGGGTAGAGCGAAATCAGCGTGGACTTTCGCTCAGCCAGGAGCGTTTCATAATCGAGCACTTCTACCACGTCGGGTGCAGGAAGCTGGCTCAGGTCAATGGTTGCCATGTTCTCAGCTCACAGGGATGGTTAAGGAAAAGGGTTGCAGGCTGTCGGCCCGGTTGCCCGTCAGGTCGACCACCATCGCGCCGTTGTAATCCGACTCAAAGCTGATAGCGGTGAGCCTTACGCGCGGCTCCCAGCGCAGCAACGCCACATAGCAGGCCGACATAATCTGCAGGCGCAGTGACTCGTTTTGCGGCTGGTCAATCAGCGCTGAAAGCAGCGATCCGTATTCGCGGCGCATGATGCGGGTGCCAATCGGCGTGATCAGAATGTCGCGGATTGACTGGCGAATATGCTCGATGTCCGTCAGCGCTTCGCCGGTCTCCCGGTTCATGCCGATATATTTTGCGGTTGTCATTGTGGCCCGTCCGTTCTGCTGCCGCCGCGCTCTATGCCGCCGTGGTCGTGGTCATCAACCACAACGCCATTTGAATCAAACTTGCCGCCGCTGTGGCTGACGTCTCCGCTCATCTTGCCGCCCTCTGAAAACTCAAATGTTTTGGCTTTTAAGTGCGCCGTGCATTCAACCTCTGGCGTGCTCAGCAGAATTTTCACCGCTGCCTCAATGGTGGCGGTCTGTACGCCGGTTGCTTTCAGCGCTCCGTTTTCCGGTTCGTATTCAATTACAGCGCCGTCAGGGAATGACCAGTGCAGAGCTTCAGCAGATGCGGATGGGGCGGGGTTGTTATCAGAGAAGATGCCCGGTAGCACAAACCCTGTATCGAGTTCACCGCCGAGGCATAAAACGAGCACCTGCTCGCCGACCGACGGGGCATTCCATGAACGGGTTTTACCCGCACGGGCAGACAGCCAGTGAAGCCAGTCAGTTGTGTTATTTCCCGTATCCACGCGGCATAACCCGTCGTCCAGTTTTACGGCGGAGACGGTGCCAATGCGGATAAGGTTGCGCAGCAGGCGCAGGATTTCAGAGAGTTGTTCGTTCATGGCAAGATGATGCTTCAATCATCTTGCCTTGCAAAAATGATGCTGTTTATTGATCTCTAACAGGACAAACAGAGGGTAAAAAGAGCTTATATTTAATGATTACTTAAAAGTAAAGCTTTGTTAATGTATGTGAGCAAATACTACTTATCTTGTGGGGTAATCATGGAAGAAGTGGAGTTTTTCAACGATGGCAATGTAAGCGTCTCTAGCGCACGATTTCGTGTCGGGGCAAGCACTTATGCAATGCAGGGCGTAACATCAGTTAAGCGTGCAAAAAAAGATGCTAATAAATTCCCAGCAATATTGATGGTTTTTATTGGTGCATTGATGACTTTCGGTGCTGACCAAATAGGCTCGAAAATTTTTGGCGTTGTATTGGTGGTCGCCGGAATTATTGTATTTAGGAAAATGAAGGCTGAATATAGCGTTTATTTAAATAGCTCATCTGGTGAAAGTCAAGCATTAAAAAGCAAAGATGTATCGTATATCGATCAGGTCATTGACGCTTTGAACAAATCAATTGTACACAGAGGCTAAGACATTTAAGGAGCCTTGGCTCCTTAAATGATTGAAGGGAGATGATTGTCATGGATTTAATAACTTTTAGTGAAGCATTAAAGAAATCGGAAGCTCAGAGGAAAAGACATATTCTTTTGGGAAACGGTTTTAGTATAGCTTGTAAGCCAGATATATTTATCTATGGGCGTCTATTCGAAAAAGCAAGGTTTGATAAGCTTTCCCCCTCTGCGAAAAAAGCCTTTAGTATAATGGGCACTGAAGACTTTGAGAAAATCATTAAAATATTGAGAGATTCGAGTGATGTACTTCAAGCATATGATGTTGCCGACCAGAGCATCGTTGACCAGTTATTAGAGGATTCTGAAGCTCTTAAAGAGCTACTTGTTGAAACTCTGGCTACAAGCCATCCTTCACATCCCGGAGAAGTTAGTGAACTGCAATATCAGTCTTGCAGGCGATTTCTAAATAATTTCGAGCGCATTTATACTCTTAATTATGATTTACTACTATATTGGACTTGCATGCATTGCGAAGAAGGAAAAAGTCCAACAAGCGATGATGGGTTTAGAAAACCTGCCGATAATTATGATGCTGATTATGTAACTTGGGAACCTAATAATGCTCACGGACAGAGTCTTTTCTTCCTGCACGGTGCTTTGCATCTTTTTGATGCTGGCTATGAGTTAAGAAAATTCACATGGGTCAATACCAAAGTGAGACTCATTGAGCAAATTCGTAAGGCAATGAGTAACGATCTTTTCCCGGTCTTTGTTTCTGAAGGAACATCTAAAGAAAAAATTGAAAGGATTAGACATAACGACTACCTTGCCAAAGCTTATCGAAGCTTCAGTGAAATAACCGGAGCATTGTTCATTTATGGACATTCTTTAGCTGAAAATGATGAGCATTTTCTTGGTGCAATTGAAAATGGGAAGATAAGACAGCTTTATGTTGGTATATATGGAAATCCTAATTCAAACGATAATAAAAAAATAATTAGGCGCGCCAATAAGATGGCATTAACTAGGAAAAGACATACCTTGGAAGTTTACTTCTACGATGTCTCGTCAGCAAATGTTTGGGGATAAGCCTAACGGATTTCCCCTAGAGCTGACAGTATTGTATTAAAGATCATCATTTCATCTGTTTTGGATAGTCCTAAAAGCGGGCGAGCAATGTATTGCATATCTTTACTTCCGCGAGAGGGCCTGTCCCTTAATCCGTATTGATGCACTCTTACCATGCGTTGCACATGTCCAACAAACTCGACCGCAGCCTCATCGGAAGTCGCCCGTGCCTTCATATATTTCGCCGTGCGCAGCTTGGCAAACATCTCACGCTTAACCCGACCTTTCTTGCCGCGTATCGGCTGCTCCTTGCGCGGCTTATAAGGCGTGCCATCTGGTGACTGCTGTTTCTTAATGTTCTGCTGCTGGCTGGCGCGCAGCTTCTTCGCGATGTTGCGCGCCATCTCTTTGCGCGACTGCGCGGACAGGTTGCCGATCAGCGCATTAAGGCGGTCATTAACCAGCTCTAAGTCGCTCATGACTGCCACTCACTGATGAGCTGGCCGTGCGTAAAAAGCTGCAGCGGCCGCGCATCATTCTCCGCCAGCGGATTTTCGCCAACGTGCTCGACGTGAAGTTCATCACCCACGCGCCGGATAATCACCCGCTCGGTGAGCTGGAGGTCAATACTGATGTCGCTCGCCGTGTCGCTGATCACGTCCGCCTTGAACGTGAAGCCGTTCTGCTGCTTCTCTTTCGTCGCCATGATGTCGGGTTCATTCACCCGCAGCCATTCCAGCAGCGGCACAATCAACAGGTCGATATTGCCGGTGTAGTCGGTGATCACCATGTTCAGCCGGTACTGATATTCAAACGACAGCGAGGTGGCGAGCGTGGACACAATGCGCCCGCTGTCGATAAACACGTTAAGGCTGTCAGGGTTGCGCTGCAGTAGCGGCACGCTGTCGGTGAGCGTCTTGCGCAGTTGTTGCGGTTTCAGCATTGTGTTGTTCCTGGCACTCTTTGATTACTTCAATCTGCAGCCCGCAGGACGCGAGCGCCGCCTCAAGTTGGCGGTTATCCGCCGCCAAATCGCCCGCTGTTTTCAGGCTGTTGCCCGGAACCGGGCAGCTTGTTACGCGCGGACAACCAATCCAGATAATCTCTGGCGCTGGCGAAGGCGGGACGGCTGTGCAGCCGGATAACGTCATCAGGCAGAGCAGCAGCAGACCACTCACGTAAAATCGGACTCGCATCGGTTTCCCTCTGTATCTGTGCTTCACGGGTTAAGGCTCCGGCGCTGGCGCGTCCCTGCATCAGCCGCAGCGCGGCCTCGCGCTTTTGTCCCTGCAGATTTTCACTGTTAAGACGGTTGATCGCTTTGTCGCGGCTCTTTATGCCTGCCGACAGCGTGCCGATAATACGCTGCGCTCCCGCCAGCTCGTCACTGGCAACCGACCAGCGCCAGCCGGTAAACGCCAGCGCCAGCAACACGACGGCAATTAGCGTTGCGGTAATGCGCATCACCATGCCCCCTCAAGGCACCATGCCAGCTCCCGCACGCGGCGGTTATCCAGCCCCTGATTAAACACGCCTTTCACGTACACCCAGCGCGGCAACTGGTAGCAGGCTGCGCGCCAGTGGCTCTCATTCAGCAGCTTCACCATCGTTGAGCTGCAGGCATTGCCCGTGCCGACGTTGAAGGCAAGCGACACTAGGGCGTCGTATACCTTTTGCGGCACGACCGTAAAGAGACAGCGAGCCAGCGCTTTTTCGGTACGCAGCACGTTGGCAATAAACGTGCCTGCCACCTGTCGCTCGGTGATAGTTTTACCCGGCACGACGCCGACCGTGTTGCCGATGCCGTCCGTCCATTTGTCCGCGTCGCACTTATATGGACTCAGGCGGCAGCCTTCGTAATCGGCAATCAGCTTTAGCCCCTCGATCGAGGTGTGCAGTTGCTGAAACCCCGGTATGGTGGCTGCGATGACTAGCACCACGCCGACCGCGCAGCGCTTAACGATTTGCAGATTCATAGTCCCCCCGGCTGATGCGCCCACTCAGGAAAAGCTGGTAGGTTTTGCGGCGGTAATACCAGCTCACGAGAAACATGCCGACGCCGAGCACCATGCCGAGCAGCGTTGCCACGTCCTGTAAATCCCACTTGCCGAGCCAGCCCATCACCACCGCTACGCAGTAGGTGATAAAGGCGGTGATGCGCTCCATTGTGATGTTCATAGTCAGTCCCATAGGTTCACGGTTTCGCCCGTTGATGATTCCGGCAGCTCAGGAAGGTCAACCGGCCAGCCGTGCGGAAGCACCGCTCCGGCATCAGCGAGGCCGGGATTTGCGGCAAGCACGGATTCCATGACCTGCTGCGTGCGGCCGTAATACCGATAGCAGAGGTTATCCACTGTATCGCCCTGCAGCGCGTAAACCCGCGTCACAGCAGGCTCACGATGCAGCCGGGGCGCTCACCGACGCGGCTGATACTGAACCGCGCATCGCGCCAGTATTCGTCGGCACTGGACTCAACGGCGCTGGCCTTATTCGCTCCGCTGGCGTCGTAGCCGCGATAACGCTCGGCGATGGTGGCGGCGGTGATCGCCTCAACGGCCGCGAGGTAGTAGGTGATTTTCTCGCTTACGCCGTCCAGCGATTCGGCCGGAACGTCAGCCAGCGTTTTGAAGCCCGCCGCCATGCGATCGGCGCGCCATTCGTACAGCTCGGCGTTCACTTCGGCAATCGCCGTTTTCACCGCCAGCCGCAGGCGCTGCGCGGTGACGGTTCCCTCATAGCGCAGCGATTCGCGCAGCTGCTGCAGGTCGATGTCAGGCCAGAAAAAGGTGTTCTTAACCGGCGGCTCGTCAGTCTCTGCCGGTCGCTGTGCTGCAATTACCAGCGTGCTCATAGTTGGCCTCAGAATAGGTGGGCGGTGGAGGACGACGCAGACACTGAAAGTGCGTTGCCGTCCTGCCGCCCTGCGCGGGGTCGCGTCCGGTCAGCGGCTGGCCTGCGCCTGCTTTTTCATGGCAGTAGCCAGCCGCTCTATGTCTTTTTTCACGCCGCAGCCCTCATGCAGCTGCAGCGCGCGTTTCAGGTGGTTCATCGCTTCCAGAGTCCCGCCCGCGTCGCGATAGGCATACCCAGCGATTTTGTGCAGCTTGGCGCGCACCTGATCGGGCATGTCTTCGGCGTCGGTCAGCCGGATGGTTTCAAGCAGCGGCGCAATATCGATCGCCTCTTTTGCCGTCCAGGCACGCGTCGCGGCGCTGGCTACTTCTTCGGCCAGCAGGTACGGCAGGCTGTCACGTTTAAAACCGTCGGGCGGAACCAGATCGTGCTGCAGTGCGTAGCGGGCGATTTCAAGCGCGCCATTTACGTCGCCGGTGTCCAGCCGCCAGATCATGACGGTCATCACGATGGCATCCTGCGCGCCGCGCCCGCTGTTCATCACGCCTGCAATCCACGGCAGGTAGTCGGGCAGCAGCTGGCGTTTAAGCTCCGCTTTGCGCTCGACCGAGTGGATTTTTTTCAGGCGGCGCTTGTCCTCGTTGAGTTTCACGAGCATCTGCTCATAGCCGGTGGCGTGGCGCAGCGGATTCGCATTCCGCTGCGTTTCGGTTTCGGCCTGAATGCGCATCCGGTGACGGCGGGCGGGACTCAGCATGCGTTACTCTCCCGCCGGTGCTTCGGCTTCTTCCTGCGTGGTGAAATCACCGATTTCGATGTTCTCGATCACGCAGCCCGCCGCGTAGTCTTCCACCACGTAGTCTTCGTTGGCTGACTCGTAGTTTTCGATGCGGTCGCGCTTCGGCACTTCTTCGATGTGGCGGCGCTGCGTGCCTTCCTGCCAGTAAATCGACAGGTTATCGGTGCGGGTGATCATCATGGCGTTGGCCGGGAAGTACGGCACGCGCACGGCGGGCAGGTTGCCGATGCGCTTCTGGCTGACGATGAGATCGGCGGCCAGCTGCTCAGTGTTCGGCTGTGTCTGGTTGACGATCGGGAAATACTTGTCGGCAAGCAGCTGACGACCAACGATAACGACTAGCTCCGGGTCTTCCTGATACCACGGCTCGATCAGGTTGTTAGTGGCGTCCATCACCAGCGCGTCGAGGTTGGCATAGTCGCCACCCTTACCGATGCGAATGGTCGGCGAAATCACCGCACCCGCACCGTCGGTGATTTTGCTCATCACGCGGGACGGCGCTTCGTTGCGGTACTTCTGCAGCCAGCCCACGGCCACGTCCTGCAGCATCGGGTTCGCCGCGCGGTTTGATGTCTTGGCGCGGTGCGTGCCGTTGAAACCGATCATGATGCGGTCAAGCGCCTGACGCTGAATAATGGCGTCGCGTAAGCGCGTCTGGAAATCTTCGTAGCGCGCCCACAGGTCAAGCGTGTTGTAACGGATGTGGAAATCGAAGTTCACCTGCACGCACTCATAGCCCTGGCTGTCCAGCGATGCAAAGTCAGCGGTTTCGCGCTCGTCGCCGCCTGCGGTATCGGTGGTGCTGGCAATCGAGCCGGACACACCGACGCCGATTTTTTCACCCTTCATTTCAGGGACGGGCACGATGTTGATGCGTGTCAGAAACGCGGACGACTCCTGCACACGGGTCATCAGCTTCTGCGTGACGGACGGCTCGACGCTGAATTTTTTGTTCATGTCGTCGATTTCAACGCCGTTAAGTTCGGCGACGCGGGACATATAAGCGTTAAATTTGAAGCGGGTTTGCTTGCGCATTGGCTTTCCTGTTTATCAGTGTTCGGATTTATCAGCAGTCGGTCATCACGCTGGATTTGTTGTCGCCGCCGGTGGCAGGCGGACGGCGGTTAAAGTTGCCGTCGGTACGGGTGAGCGTGTCCTGCAGCGCACTAAGCGCTTCGCGGTCTTTACCGTGTTCGGTTTCCAGCGTGTCGATGCGAGCGGTGAAAGATTTTTCCAGCGCCGCCAGCTGCTGCGCGTAACTCTCGCCGTTGTGCTGCACCTGCTCAGCCACGGCCGTTACGGCTGCGCTCACGTCGCTAAAGCGCTCGTCGTCAGTTTTCTCTTTGCGAGTAAACAGATCTTTCACGCGGGACAGCAGCGACGGAGCGGCGTCGGCTTCTTCATAAAACTTAATCAGGGTTTCTTCGGCGGCGGTAAACAGGTTGTCTTTGTCCAGCTTGCGCGACGCCAGCGGGTTGGCTTTCGCCGTGGCGCTGAAACTCAGAATCTCGGTGCCGAGGCTCGCCGGGTCGTCGGTGACGGCCAGGCCAACCAGATAGGCTTCGCCGGTGTCGGCAAACTTGGTGTTGATTTCAACCGAGGTGTAAATCTTCTGGCGTGCTTTGGTCAGGTCGATCAGCTCCGGCGTCGGGTCGATGTAGCCGAACAGGGCGAGTTTGCCCGCCAGTGCGCCTTCGGTGATTTCTTCCACTTCAACTTTCGTCACGTCGCCATAACGTCGGAACGGGCTGTCGGCAGCATAGCCTTTGATGTGTTCCATGTTGACGCGCGCACCGTACACGGTCGGGTCGTAGTTCTTCGCCATCTGCGAAATCCACTCGCGGGAAATCTCGCGGCCGTCGGTGGTTGCACCCTCAACGGCGATGCGGAAACGCTTTGCTTTGGTTGTTGCCATTAAACAGGCTCCGGTCAGTGGGTTGTTTCGGTTCGGGGTCAGTTTCCCCGTCGCCACCTCATCCCTCAACGAAAGCCAGCCCGCTCACGTACCAGCAAACAGCCAGTGCAGGCGCGCCATTTTCGGCATCGGTAGCCTTAGCGGCATGAACATGACACCCGGCACTATCATCAGCGATCCGCGCCGTCAGGCTGCGCTGCTTTACTGGCAGGGATATTCCGTGCGCCAGATTGCGGAAGCGATCGGACAAAAAACGCCGACCGTGCAGAGCTGGAAACTGCGCGACGAGTGGGACAGCATCGCGCCCATCAGTCGCGTGGAAGCCAGCATGGAAGCGCGGTTGATTCAGCTCATCATGAAAGAGGTCAAAGGCAACGGTGATTACAAAGAGATAGACGCGCTCGGCCGCCAGATTGAGCGGCTGGCGCGCATTGAGCGCTATCGCAGCAGCGGCAACGAGGCCGACTTAAACCCCAACGTGCGCAACCGCAACAAAGGCGAACGCCAGCCGGTGATTAAGAATTTGTTCAGCGACGAGCAGACCGAAAAGCTCACCGGCCTGTTTATGGATAACTGCTTTGAATACCAACTCAACTGGCACAAAGCCGGGCTGGCGCACCGCATCCGCAACATCCTCAAGTCGCGGCAGATTGGCGCGACGTTTTACTTCGCCCGCGAGGCGCTGATTGATGCGCTCACCACCGGCCGCAACCAGATTTTCCTGTCGGCCAGCAAGGCGCAGGCGCACGTCTTCAAAAACTACATTCTCGACTTTGCCCGACAGGCTGACGTTGACCTCAAAGGCGACCCGATTGTGTTGCCCAACGGCGCGCGCCTTATTTTTCTCGGCACCAACGTGCGCACCGCACAGAGCTACACCGGCAATCTGTACCTGGATGAATATTTCTGGATCCCCAAGTTTCAGGAGCTGCGTAAGGTTGCCAGCGGCATGTCGCTGCACAAGAAGTGGCGCACCACTTACTTTTCCACGCCGTCCAGCCTGTCGCATAGCGCCTATCCGTTCTGGTCGGGCGAGCTGTTTAACAAAGGGCGGCGCAACCGCAATGAACGCATCGAGCTGGATCTCTCACATTCTCACCTGGCGAAAGGCGCACTGTGCGGCGACGGCCAGTGGCGGCAGATTGTCACCGTTGAGGACGCACTGACGGGCGGCTGCAACCTGTTCGACATCGATCAGCTGCAGCTCGAATACAGCCCGGCGGAGTATCAGAACCTGCTGATGTGTGAATTTGTGGACGACGAAGCCAGCGTGTTCCCGTTCGCCGAGCTGCAGACCTGCATGGTGGACAGCATGGAAGAGTGGGACGACTTCAATCTGTACGCGCTGCGCCCGTTCGATTACCGGCCGGTGTGGATTGGCTATGACCCTTCACACACAGGCGACAGCGCCGGATGTGCTGTGATCGCGCCGCCGCTGGTTGCGGGCGGCAAGTTCCGCGTGCTGGAGCGCCATCAATGGCGCGGCATGGATTTCGCCGCGCAGGCACAGTCGATCAAAGAACTTACCGAAAAGTACACCGTGGAATACATCGGAGTTGACGCCACCGGCATCGGTCAGGGTGTGTTCCAGCTCGTGCGCCAGTTCTTCCCGGCGGCGCGGGAAATCAAATATTCGCCCGAGGTGAAAACCGCAATGGTGCTGAAAGCCAAGGACACCATCAGCAGCGGCCGCCTCGAATACGACGCAGGCCAGACTGACATCACGCAGTCATTTATGGCTATCCGCAAAACCATGACGGCCAGTGGCAACCGCTCAACCTACGAGGCCAGCCGCAGCGAGGAAGCCAGCCACGCCGATGTCGCGTGGGCAATCATGCACGCGCTGCTTAACGAACCGCTCACCGCTGCCAGCGGCGGCGCTAACCCTTCATTTATGGAATTTTACTGATGAGCAAACGCAACCACCGCAAGGCATTCACCGCAAAAAACCAGCCCGCACAGGACGCGTCACAACCGTTCGAGGCGTTTACCTTTGGCGAGCCGACGGCGGTACTCGATAAGCGCGACATCATGGATTACGCCGAGTGCATCCATAACGGCCGCTGGTATGAGCCGCCGGTCAGCTTCCACGGCTTGGCAAAAAGCCTGCGCTCGGCGGTGCATCACAGCTCGCCGCTGTATGTGAAGCGCAACATTCTGGCCTCAACGTTTATCCCGCACCCTCTGCTGAGCCAACAGGAGTTCAGCAAGTTTGCGCTCGACTATCTGGTGTTTGGTAACGCTTTCGCGGAGCTACGTCGCAACACACTCGGCAAACCGCTGCGTCTGGAAACGTCACCGGCCAAGTACACGCGGCGCGGTGTGGAAGAGGGCGTTTACTGGTTTGTGAATGAGTGGAAGGATGCGCATCAGTTCGAGGCGGATCAGGTATACCAACTTATCGAGCCGGATGTGAATCAGGAGCTGTACGGCCTGCCGGAATACCTCAGCGCACTTAATTCGGCCTGGCTGAATGAGGCGGCGACGCTTTTCCGCCGGAAGTATTACCAGAACGGCGCGCACGCGGGTTACATACTTTATATGACCGACGCCGCGCAGAGCAGCAGCGATATTGAGCGCATGCGACAGGCGATGCGCGATACCAAAGGGATCGGCAACTTCCGCAACCTGTTCATGTATGCGCCCAACGGCAAGCCGGACGGCATCAAGATTTTGCCTCTGAGTGAGGTGGCAACGCGGGATGATTTCTTTAACATCAAGAAGGCCAGCCGCGATGATTTGCTCAGTGCGCACCGCGTACCGCCACAGATGATGGGGATTATCCCCGACAACACTGGCGGGTTTGGAGATGCGGTTAAGGCGGCGCAGGTGTTTGTTCGCAATGAGCTGACACCATTGCAGGAGCGAATGAAGGAGCTAAACGATTGGCTGGGTCAGACAGTAATTAGATTTCAAGAATACAACCTTTGATAAAAGCCCCTTAATGGGGCTTGCTTTTATAATCTTTGATTATTGCTTTAATTGAGTCAAACAGAACATTAAATCCTTTAAACTCGATGCTATTCTTTTTAACTTTAACGACATACTCAGCAAAGTGATTTTTCCCATAGTGCTTAGAAGAATCAAAGTTTCCTTTGTAGCTAAAACTTTTCTTCCCAAGTTTTTCATTGAGTGTCTTAGCATCAAAAAAATCCTCAATAGCACTATCCCCACCCATTACCAAAGGGGTTTGCAGTATATATAAGTTTTTTATAATATGGGTAAAGGTGTCGGTATTATCGAACTTACTTTTAGTTATCTGACTTACCAATGATCTCACACTTGGCGCGCCTGAATCATTATCAATTAAAATTATAACGGGCTGAGGCAATGAGAACCTTTTGAATTCATCACAATAACTTGAATAGTTACTAATTAAATTCCCAATATCACCCGTACCCCCTGTAACTCTAAACAATTCGCCAATGGTTTTAGATGGCCTGAAGAAATCCACTTTCAATTCTTTGCTTAATATAAGTGAGCGGTGCTTGGCTGCCTGAGAATGCAAAGCACACTTTAAATAAACTATATCAGTCTTACCCTCACAAACAATTAATGGTTTTTTACCAGATACGAAATTTTTAAAGAAAAGCATATCTCTATACATTCTGCTGTCAGCATCAAAAATGCTATCCATCAAAGCTTTTGTTGGTTTTTTTGGTATGACATACTCAGTTGCAGTAGTGATTCTATGTTCACGCCTAACGTTATGAATGTGTCCCAATATGCCAGTTACGTAATTTATGTTTTCCTTTTTTTCTGGCTTGGCATTGATTGCGTATATCTCTTTACCACTTTTCATTTTGTGCCAAATAACTCTAGCGCGATTCCTGTAATCCGAAGGAACGTTAACCTTTTTGTTTACTATGAGTCCCGTGACATCTTGTCTAGAATCACAAAATTGAAGTCTGTTTTTTTTGACATTTACTTCAAAACCACACTTATCTATAACTTTGTTTAAACTGGTCCCAATTGTCACATTTCCGTTTTCAAAAATCGCCAGTTCTTTCGGGAACTCTTTAAGGTTAGTTGAAAACGTCAAGTCATCAGCATACCTCGTATAAAAACAACTATGTTTTTTTGCAAGTGATGCGAGTCTTATATCAAGTATTCCAGCAATTAAATTAGAAACAATTGGTGATGTTGGCGCCCCTTGTGGTAGGCCGCTTTGATAACAGCAAATATTAGCTAAGGCTTTTGCAACCTCGTCTTCCAACTCAAAGTGTTTATTATTTTTAAAAAATCCATAAACCCTTCCAAAATGAATTTGTCCAAAAAAATCTTTTAAATCTAAATTCAGAACATACCTACTATTTTTGTGAGGGATGGCATTAGTTATTATTGACTTCCCTTTAATGAAACCATGAGAAATAGAAGTAATTTCTTTGTCATGATCCCTATGTCCCTCTAAAATGCAAATTATTCTAAAACACTCCTGTAATAAAGCTGCAACCTTCTTCTGTATATCTTTTAAATCTTTAACGGGAACATTTATTCTACGCGCAGTACCATCCTTCTTTGGTATTGTGAATGTAGTATATTTCGGGAGTCGGAGTCGGTTTATGCCGTAAATGGCATAAGTTATTGCTTGGAAAGGAACTGAAAGCACCTCCGCCAAATCTTTAGTGTTATTAGCCGATTTTAACAAAGATAGTTTGTTATTTTTAGACATATTATCATCTTCAGAATATGAGGGGGTGAGGAACTATAGGCACTCATTAAGCACAACGGCCGCCCATTATCGGCAACCTGAACACATTGATAGCATTCCGCCGGACATTTTTTTCACATATCACGCTTCGTGATAAAAGATCTGCCTATAGCCCTCAATATATTAATATTCTAACTTTAATGTTTGTTCAACTACTTTTAAGTTCAAAGCGGAAAATAATTGGATATCAGATTTCCTGATGCATTTTTGTTCAGGGTATTTTCATTGCCTGCATCTTGGTTGTAGACACCGAATAGGGACAGTTTTCGGTTGAAAGCATGTGGAAATCGTCACAACCAGGTTTGAAACATGTTTTCACCCCTCGCGCGCAATGCTATCCCCGCCACGCCTGCCCGCTTCATGCATCGCTTTTCATGCAGATGCATGCACCACGAGAAGCCGCACCAGCAGTGGGCGCTATAGCGATAGGCGATCCTATTTGGATCATGCGAAATCATGCACAAGAATGCGGTTTGCTGCACCACAAAAAAAACCACCAAAATGGTGGCTTAGGGCAGGGGAGTTACCGAGATGAAATCATTCAGCTTGGCGGAAAATGGCATCCTGATAAATCGCCGTATCAATCATTCCCGCCATCTCACTGATCATCGACAGAGCCATTTTTAACTCATCTTCTTTGCAATGCGCGACAAGTGATACGTCAGCAATGAACTGAATTCTTGCCACGGTCTCGCTAAGATTATCTATATCCATCAGCCGATTAACTCCTCTTTTTCATGAATTACTGTATGTATAAACAGTACCATGGTGATAAGGAATCGTAAAGAATCGTGCAACTCTGATTGGTCCGAACGCTGCTTTAATGAGCAGCCCTACTAGTTTTATGTCGTTTTGCTAGCGAAGCAAATCTTTCTAGAACTGTTGAGGGCTTCCTTCTGTCCCTGAACAGATGTCCCCTGCTACCACTCCAGAATGACTGCTCACCAACTTTGAGTTTACGGCCACTCATTATCCAAGTGATCTCACCTTCGGATAGGTGCAAACGCGAGACATCGTGGAATATCTCTTTAAGTTGCTCGCGTTTCTCCAATTGCTGCGCGGTTGGGGTTGGTGGTGACTGATTTCGCTTCTTAACCGGTGTGCTTTCGTGCAGTCGCCGCAAAATACGCCGCCTTTCTGCTCGTGTTGGCGGACTTGAGAAATCGAGAGGGGTATCAACTGGCGGCGACGCCGTACAGTTATTGACAGAACTCCAAGAGGGCGCGGACGCGCCCTTAACGTCAACGGCCAAATCAACGGCACGCTTCGTCACAATTTTCCACTGAGTCAGTCGGGTTAGGATTGGCGTATCTGCGCCCGCTTCGGTTGCATACACGCCTTTGATACGCACGGTTTCTTCGCCGTAAGCGTTGAGATCTTCGCTCGGTTGATACCATGTGCGCACGGCCAGCTCATCCCGACGCACAAATGCGCCGCCCTGTGCGTTAACATAGCCAGCCCAATCGCCTGCATCAGCAGCGTCATGCACGGCAGCAAACTCGATACTGAGTCCATGTGCGGTTTCACTGTCGGCCATGCGGCGCAGTTCGCGATACACCGTGACCGGCGCTCCACCAACAAACTGGAACTGGCGAATGTGCCAACGCGCAGCCCATGCCGAAACGGCGGGCGCGGTGTCTTTAAGTTCTTTACCACTTTCGTCGTCCAGCTCGCCGTCGAGCGCATAGCCATCAATATTTTTTGAAATGTATTTAGCCACATAACCGGTGGCGCTGCCTTTGTCGGGATCAATGGCTTCGGCATGAAAGCGCGCTCTGCGAGCTTTTTCGCTGGTTAGTTCTACACCATCTTCACGCCATGCATAGTCGCTGATCACCTCACGCACACGATCGATATTTTCAGGCAGCATAAACATCAGCATGTGCCAATGTGGTGTAGCATCGTGATGGGGTTCGGCAACACGAATACCAAAGATGCGGATTTCTTCGCGATGCAGCTTGGCGCGAATTTTCTGCCAGACGTTGCAAAGGTAACGCTGCGTGTCTGCCGGGCTAGCGCCATTCCACTTACGGTTACGATGACCGGTCTTGATAGTAGCGTGGTAGCGAGAAGGCGCGGTAATCGTATAAAACTCACCGACAAATCCCATGTCGTTGCAGATGTTTTCAAATCCGCGAATGCGGTTCATCAACTCGCAGCGCTTAATGGCGGGATTTGACACACTGGAATCAAACTTGTCGATTAGGCTAATTCTCTCGCCGGTTTCTTCATTCTCCAACTCAAGCCCTTTAAGAAACTCTCGCGTGCGGCGCTTTTGCTCGCGCCACTCCGACACTGTCATTCTGCTGGCATAGGGCGTGTGTTTTTTGCTGACGTTGGCGAGGGCGATTTGCAGATGTTCACGCCATGATGCCGCGATACGACGCAGGCGACCCTTCCACCATTTCTCGGTCTGCATGCGCAAAATCGCGGGTGTGACTTCTTCCGGCTCAAAGAATCGAGACGTGACCTTTTCCCAAAGTGGCGGAGTCTGGTTGAATTCGCCGGTGATGGTGGCGGCGGTCATGTAGATTCGATGTGTGTATTTGTAATCTGATTCGCTGTCAGATTGAGCATGCGCTTGCACCAGTTCAGCCAGGGTAAAGTTGGCAATGTCACCAGCCAGTAAATCAACATCGGCACGAGTCATATCAGGCAAGCGGTTAAAACGACGCATCAATTCCCATAGCGCGCCACTTGCTCTGGCTGAGCCTTTTGCATTGTCTGAATTATTAGTGAGTAGGGTTTGTGTTCCGGCCTTCATCTCGCCTAGGCGATACTTGGTGTTCACACATTCAACGCGTGGCAATGTGCGCTCAACAAATGTCTTTGTTAAGTACGCATTGGCACGGGCAATGCCCTGTGATTTTTCCAGTTCGGCGACGCGCCTCCTGACATCGAGCTGTATCAGCGTTGGCTGCTGAGCGAGTAATTGCTCAGCATGCGCCAAAGCCGCAATCAATTGATCGCGGCTTCGCAGTTCCTGATAGGTAGGATAGGGGCTGGCAATGGCTTCCCGTGGAGTATTCCACGGGTAAGCATATGCTTGCGACTCACCATGATTGGTATTAATTTCTTCGCTAATATCAGAAAGGGAGGCACACATTGGAACCGGAATCATCTACACAACGCCCTTATTACGCCGAGAATATTCACTTTCTGGCTGGCGGGAGAGCGCCTCTACGCGCTGTAAGACTTTTATCAGCGCGCGACATGTATGCTGCTTGCGACGCGTTCTTGAGTCAGACACAAAATTACCGACCAGAGCGTTGGCTTGGTTCAAAATCCAGTCGAGACGACCTTGCTCGTCTTTTCGAATGGAATACTGGAGCAGATTGGCTACCACACGGAGAATGGAAAGGCTCAGTTCAGCGCGCATTGAATAACGTGCTCCAACAGCTAGAGAGCAGCCATAGACACGAATTCTATGAGTGGGATGACTGGGAATCTCTACAGTCAGATATTCACATTTCGCTTCAAGCGACTCGTAGGACTGTTGAGTTTTTCTGCGCGGGAGATCCACGATTTCTGCCAATGCCGACAGACTTGTTTTTGGTTCCTGATCACTTCGGGAAATTCCTCTGCACTCTGATTGCTGGAACTGTAAGTCCTGCATAGATCTCAACGGTTGATAGCGAAATGACACCGGGATGTCGTAATGGACTGCATCCGATTTATGCTGAACGTGAGATTTAGAATTACTCATGCCGCACCGCCTTTGCGAGCATTTCCAAATCTTTCTTCAATGTCCTGGCAGCATACGCAGCGGGTCACGCCATGAATGGCGCGGCGACGTTGTTCTGGGATAGGAGCGTTGCAGTCCTCACAGAATGACGCAGATACACCTACAGGACGATTAGTGATTAACGCGATGCTGCGTTCGAGCATTTCCTCGGTACGCTGCTGCACAATATCCATTGAGTCGGCCATCAGTGCGTCTCCGCAATTTGCGTTTGGATTTTTTCGATTTCCTGATGGAGCAGTTCGGCAGCTTCAATCGACGATAATTCGTCGTGACGGATTTTCGCGGCCAATATGTTCAGACGATTGACCATCAAGTCAGCGCGATCGCGACGCTCTTCTTTGCGCGCGTCATTGAGCATCATGTCGAGGTCGATATATGAAGCCGTTTGTTTAGATTGGGATGAATAAATCAGCATGTAATTTCCTGTTTTTGGGCAAAGTGAATCCCGGCGGGTTTACGCCAGTTAATTGCATTGAGTTAATTAGTTAGAAAGCGTCATTCGCTTAGGGAATAAACTCACAACGGCTTTTAATTGGTTCATTGCACGAATGACTGCGGATTTTTCATCGGTGCTTAATTCGCTAAAATCAGCGCTGTGTCGGTCTTTACCGATATTCGCCAGGAAAAAGATTGCGCTTAGTGCGCGCTTATTGTCCTGGTAGTTGTTGTCTCTCACATCACGTATTGAGTCGAAGAATCGCGATAAATCTTTTTCACCGTCGCCGCCCTTAAACTGCGAGCGCAATAACGCAACGTGATTGAGTGCGGCGACGCGCTGACCGGCACTCAATTCGACAAGCATTGAATCGCCTTCAATAGCCATGATTTGCCTCTCTTGGGTATTGCCTGAGATCGTGGTGCGCCTGAAACCTTTTTAACCGGATGCCAGCGCTTACCGTTATAACCTAAAATCCATCCGTGCCCGTAGGACATTGACGGGCTTTGCCTCTTGAGCTGTGCAGCAAATGAAATCATGGCTGCACCTCACACCACGCCGAACGAAGCGCCAAGGACGCTGATCGCATCGACTGTAGAAGACAAAGCAGGGTTAGCCTGTATGCGCGCTTGAACAGCGATTGCGGCCAGCGTTAAGCAGCGAATACCGCTATTCACGTTTTGTAGTAGACCGCGTTTGCAGCTCGCGCTTAATTGCTCAGTTGAGATCGCGCCAGCAGCGAGTTGACCAACCTCAGCGGTGGCTTTCATCACATACAGTGGCAGCTTGTCGTTGGCGACTTCGTTGACCGGCACGCAAGGCAAGCACTGGATTTGTGCAAGCAAGCCATCAATGAGCGTCGCATCTTCGGTGACATCGGTAAGCGTTAACACTTCTTGCACGGTGAGCTGGTGCGGCTGGTCGGGATTAAGTTTGTTACGCAGCGTTTGCGCGCGCATGCCAGCTTGCTGTGCAACGTCTTTCATGTTGTGCGCTAACGCGAACTTGCGACAAGCGTCGTCGTAGTGCGTATGGGTAGAAACCTTGAAATCAAACATGTTTGAAATGACCTCAACTTGCAAAATCAAATTAGGGTTTGATGTAGCGACATTTGATTGCGTGTTGGCGGTTTTTTTCACGCCAAGCTGCAACATTGATTAAGGCATTGCCGTGTTTGATCATCGTGGTCTCGGCCTTCTCACCGGTCTTTTTATTGGTGCGATTCTGCGTAAGAGTGCGAGTAGGAGTTGGTGCCAATAAAACTACGCCATTGGATATCCATTTCTCGAGTACAGAGTCACTGATGCGGTTCGCTGCGGCAAAGTCTTTCTTAGACATGGTAGGGGAAGTCGCTAGCGCGACAGCTTTGTTAACAGCCTCGTTAACCGCTTCGCTGATAACAGGCATCAAAATTGCAGCGACATTGGCAATTAAATCTTTAGATTGCACTAAGTCAAATGCGTTTTGGCTGTTTGCATTTTCAGTATGCATAACGCAGTATCTCCTCGTGGTCGTTTTGTTCTACTGTGTTTCATGTGGTGTGAATACACCTTAGATCGTAAAAGCGATTTGGTAAATGATTATTTATCACTTAATGGTGTTTTTATGATTGAAGAGAAGGGCGGCAGTACTCAGATTCTCGAGAGACTCATGTCTTCTTATGGGGTTAACACTCAGAAAGATCTCGCGGCGGCGCTTGGCATACCCGCTAACAACATTAGTGGATGGACTCAGCGTGATAGCGTTCCAGGTAATGCCATCATCAAATGCGCATTAGATACTGGAGCTGAATTGCGTTGGCTGGTATCTGGAGAACTTGCAAAAGCAAGTTTTATTAGAGGGGCCGATGCATTAATAGGCAAGGTTCTTTATGACGAGATAACTTCCAGTGGTGGTAAACCTGTCCTGCGCAGGATAATGGATGCCTATGGTTTTACACTTCAAAAGCAGCTCTGCGAACGTCTTGGCATATCTTCTGGGACAGTTAGTACGTGGGTTCGCAGGAATTATTTTCCTGGTGATGTTGTTGTAACATGTGCTCTTGAGACTGGTGCATCATTACAATGGTTAGCTACAGGGAAGGAAAACCAGAAAAAGTCTTTAGATAACGAACACAATGTTACTTCTATTCCTAAAAAAAATCTCAATGATGGCGTTTTAATTGATACGGGCTTTTGGAGTGTAGACCTAAGCATTATTTCTAATGTTATAAAAACTCCCATATTGATATCCAGTAATACAGACCTTTGGATAATTGACGGGAGTGTTAATGAATTAAGTAATGGATTGTGGCTTCTTGGTGTTGATGATAAATATGATATTTATAAAGTAGCACTACTCCCTGGAAAAAAAATAAGTGTTAATTCTGGAGGGGATAGTTTTGTCTGCATGGATAATGAAGTTTATGGTTATGGAAAAGTGGCAGTTACTATCGGAAAAAATTTTTAGGGTAAGATGGTAACGGTATTAGGGCGATTAATTATTTATTGAGGTCGACATGGAACTTGTTTATGTCTTCGCTTTAGAACATAAAATACTAAATGGTTTCGGCGCAAAATTTAGCTCTAATTTCGATGTTAGTGTTACTGATGAAGTCATATCCATCAATAGAAATACAAAATCGGTTGATTATTATGATGGCCTTAGCATTAAGGCCATTGTCGGTAAAAATGGGGCAGGAAAATCATCTTTATTAGATTTTATTGAGGAGTCTTGTAATCAGTATACGGAATCTAGAGGTTTCATTATCTGGCATGATCCAGAAAGGGATGAAATTATTATTCATGACATTGGTCGCACACTCTATACATTCAGCGTTGATTCTTGTCTACAATTTAAAATTGTAGAAAACAATAGTGCTTTTTTTAAAAAAAACAACCATAAGATCTACAAAGTAAACAATTTGCCATCGAATGATTTATTTATAAAAAAAAGGAAGAAAAAAAATGTTGTTGACCTTTCACTAGGAGCCCAAGGGAAGCTAAAAGGGAAGGGCAGAGCTAACAATCTGAAGCGTTTACTCGATTTTTTTAATGACAGTGAATGGTTGGCAAACAAGCAAGCTAAATACACATATACATTTCATTTCAATCCTCCCAGCACTTCAATTAATCGTTGGGTCGAACAAATAATTAAGAACGAAGAGGAGTACGTTGAAAGTGACCTCGTAATTAGAGTTAAGAATCAGTTTGAAGAATATACAAACCAAGATGTTTTCAATGAAGAAAAAAACACAATAGATTCTATTTCTCAAACTTTATTAAGAAGAAATATATTTACTTTTATAAATACTTTCCCCTCTATCCATATTGGTAATAGGAAATTCACAGATGAGTTTTGTTTGCACACTCTATTTGACTCGAGATATTGCGAGAGTTTAAATTATGAAGATTTCGTAGGTGACTTAATATCATTTAAAGAGAAATGGAACATTGATAATAAAAAGCCTGATTATTCCATTGACAATGATTATTTTAGATTTCATTGCGCAAGGTTTTTTGATTCGATATTGAGCCTCACTGAGATAGTATATTACAGCGTAATGAATGGTAACGTTAGACGTGGTAATGAATTTAATAGCAATGATTATTTAGTAGTGGTGTCGGTTTTACATAGCTTGTCTGCTCTTCCCTCTGGGTTGGCTAATAATTTTCGTTATGGGTGGGAAGGATTCAGTACTGGAGAATTGGCAAAATTAAATTTATTTTCATCTATTTATAATATTGTGTCTGGTGATGCTATTAGTGGGTTGGTCATTATTGATGAAGTTGATCTTTTTTTACATCCAGAATGGCAAAGGAGCTTTGTCAGTGAATTGATTTCATTTAATAAAGAATACAACCGTGCAAAACTCCAATTTTTAATCACGACTCACTCCCCACTAATAATCGGAGATCTACTGTCAGATGATATAATTTCAATGTTTATTCCAGATAACGGTGTTCCATTAAAAATAAAGCCTTATGGTTTTGGTACGGAAATTACAGATGCCTATGTATTAGGAATGCATATACAATCAACTTTCGGAGAGCATTCAAGGCTAAAACTCCTTGAGTTAATTGATAAAAAGAAAAGAAATGAAATTTCGGAAGACGATAAAAATTTGATAAGAATGATATCCAATCAAGAATTAAAACGGAACTTATTAAATGATTAATTATATTCTTCACTTTCCAAAGGAATTGACAACTAAAATTAGAAACGAATTTTGCACGACTGTTATGATAAACCTTGAACGGTTACGCGAAAATTGTCGTGTAAATGATGCTGAAAACTTCGGTTCTCTATCAAAGTTATCATCAAGGAAAAACATTTTAAGGATCATCTTTTGCAAACCCAGTCGTTTTAAAGAATTAATAGAAGAGGTTTTCGTTTCTCTTCCTGTGATAGCTGATAGGTATAACCCTAAGCGTATCTTTGCAAATGGTAATTTTAATTATGAACTCCTAGAGTTGCATGCTTCTTCAACGCGAGCTAAAGAAATTCATAGTGTAGTCAAAAGTAGCTTGTCTGCAGAATTGTTAAGATTACACAGAGACTTTGATTCGTATATTTGTAGTGACCTTAATAGAAAGCTCAATGCCACTAACAGTATCGGTAACACAAAAAAAATCTTGCTAAGAGTTAAATTACTTGCAAGTGGAGAGGGGAGACTCACTAAAGAGGAAAAAACTTTGTATCCATCTTGGGTTCAGGAGTTTTACGGAGCGTTTGATTATGAACTGCTCAGTCGAGACTATGGTTATAATTTAGTTGCCTCTAGTCAGCTAAGTGTATGTCCATATTGTAATGCGGAAGAAATACCGTTGATACTGGGTGCTAAGAAAACTCATAGACCAGCATTAGATCATTTTTTGCCTAGGTCAAAGTATCCGTTTTTAGGAATTTCAATTTATAATTTAATACCGGCAGGTAATATTTGCAATACATCATTCAAAAGTGACATTGACTTTTTAGACGGTTACCTTAACCCGCTTGTTAGTGGTGTCGAACACAAGAGTTTATTTAATTTTGAGTTCAATGCTTTATTAAATTTAGTCGATATTAGATTAAAAAAAATCCAAGCATTTGAGAAAAATAAAAATATTTTTGAGTTAGAGGCTCGCTATTGCTCACCTTATTATGAGGAAGTTTACTTAGACATTAGAACCAATTACAAAATCCTAAAAGATTTGAATAAAAATGAAGTTGATATTTCTAAAGACAAGTTTTTAATTAATCAATTCTTCAAGATGAATGGTTCATGTAATAAAACACAAAATTTAAAGTTCAGAAAAGAAGCGTTGCGGCATGTGATATTTAATCATAAGCTTGTAAATACGCAAGAAATTGAAGTGGTTGAATGAAATTTTAGGATGAACTGTTGTGACAACCAAATTATGAAGCAATAGAGATTACATATGTAGGATAGATTTGCTGCTCGCAAATTAAGAGAAAGTTTTGTAGCAGCAATCGTCTGTTTCGATGTGGCCAATTTATCGCCATGTCGGTAATTAACTCATTGATAAATAGACTAATAAATCGTATTGGGTCTTTTTTTGTGGATTAAAACACTCCTCATAACGTTCATAAAGTGCACGATCTCCCCAGTTATTCTCTGAATCAAACCAATCCCACCGTGTTAAATTCCCCTGATGCCATTAGCCAACAATACCAACCACAACGAGAGTCGTTCGATGTTAAAACCTGCCATCCTGTTCACCACGCTGTTGCTGCTCAGCGGCTGCGCGCTCAAGCAATACCCGCAATCACCCAAAGTCAGTGATGAAGAAGCGCAAACCTACAATTGTGCGACGCTCGATCAGGAGATCGCCAAGACCCATAGCGTGCAGCAGCAGATTGACAAAACCGGTGAGTTTGATGCTTTAACGGTGATCGGCTTCTTAGGTGATTTTGGTATCGGCAACGGCATCGCAAAGGCCAGCGCTAACAAGCACGCAACGGCGCGGTTAAACGAGTTGGAGCAGCTAAAAACGGTGCGTTGCGGTCATCCAACGGCGTAGAGAATCAAGCCAGCACTAAAGTTGCGGACATTTATCAGCAGCCAGTGAGTGTGAAAAATGGTATAAGGGTGCGCATCATTTTTTATTGCCGGTTAATAAGGACTCTTCATGGCAAATGCGCAATATCTTCTCTGGGTAATGATTGGCACCTTAACACTGCTGAGTATCTTTATTGGAGTCGTGGTCGGTCGGACAAAAACGCCTCGTGTCGGCTTTGCTACCTTTGCCGGATTGTGGGTGTTTTTCCTGCTGGCGATCTTCTTTCTTTCCCATTAAGGGAGCTATTTGCCACACGGTTTGTGTGGCAAATCAATACATTAAGCGGTGTGGTTTAACGCGGCGCGATGCTGAGCGATCAGCTTATCAGCCATGTAGCGGTCTTCCTCATGCTGAGAAATATAATATTCATAGGGATCGTGCACGCCAAGGCTTTCAATATAATTCAGGTGGGCTTGTTTCACTTCACGGTTAATATATTGCACCACCTCTAGTCCATAATCATCTGCATAAACCGGCGCTCGGCTTTTAATATCGCGAATCAAATCCGCGTTATTATGCATGAAAAGCTCCAGATCGATTTTGTAATAGTCTTTCATTGCTCACTCCTTGCTGTGAATACTGTTCTAAGCGTAGCAAAAGGCTTTAGCGCGTTGTGACTACAAGTGCCAGCAGGATGGTTGAATGAGCATCACTTATGTAAGCGAAGCGTAAAAATCAATAGTGAGAATGATAGTTAATATCATTTAACTTGTTCGGAATTGTCTTAGTTGGTAAAGTCTTCGCCGTCCCGCACAGAGCTAACGCCTTTAATGAGCGCCGGAGATAAGCGCCGGACGGGACTTTCATCAGGGCTGCAGGACGCAGCCTGTGTTGAAACTTCACAAGCGAGTGAAACGCTCACCCCACAAACAGCAGATGCACCAAGCGCGCAAGCGATTCCAGTAGCAGCAGGCTGCCCAGAAATATAAACACCAATACGCCAATAAATTGTTTACGGCTGCTCACGCTGTTCCCTCCCTTGGCTCCATCTCACCGGACTATACTTTAAGCCGGGTTCACTAAACTTCCAGTCAACCGGGAAAGATTACATGTTTTACCAAACGGTGAGTGCCAAAACGTGGCGTAACATATGGGTTGTTGGTGATTTACATGGTTGCCGCGCCCAATTGGATTCGCAACTGATCCTGCATGACTTCGATAAACAGCAGGATTTATTGCTGTCAGTGGGTGATCTGATCGATCGCGGACCCGATAGCCCCGGCTGTTTACAGCTGCTGCAAGAGCCTTGGTTCCGCTGCGTGCGTGGTAACCATGAACAAATGGCGCTATCAGCGCTGGATGGGCATGACCCTATGTTGTGGATGATGAACGGCGGTGACTGGTTTTGGCAGTTAAAAGGCGCGGATTTAATTGCAGCGCGCCATGCATTGAAACGCTGCGCCGATTTACCGTTGATTTTACATATCGAGTTAGCGGATCGCGTGGTGGTTATCGCCCATGCCGACTATCCCGCCAGCCATTATCAGCTGGGACAAGACGTTGACTGGCATCAGGTGGTGTGGAGCCGTGATCGCCTGGGGCGCCATCATCGCGGGACATCCACCAGCATCGACGGTGCCAGCGATTTCTATTTCGGTCACACGCCATTGGAGCAGCCACTCAATGTGGCGAACCAGCATTATATCGATACCGGTGCGGTGTTTGGTAATCGATTAACGCTGGTTCAACTGCAGTAAGGATTAACGGAACAGACGACCATCACGCACCAGCTCGCGGGGATAGCTGTTTTTGATGCGATTGCTGACTTTCTTGGCTAATCCCAGCGGTTGCTGCTGATAAGTGACGATGACTTCATCCTGCGTAGGTAACGTCTCAGGACGGATATCCTGGCCACGGTACCAGCTTTCCGCTTCGTCAATGGTGAGTTCAAAATCTAACGCGCTGCCCGGCTGGGTAAAGGAGATCACCGCTTCATGCTGCCAGCGATAGCCTTTAGGAAAGGTCTCTGCCAGCTTCACGCCGATGCGCGAGAAGCGCACTCTGCCCAACCAACTTTCCAGCGCGGCAGGGAATAGCCACAACTCTTTGTCGCGTTGCCACAAGGTATGATTCTCATCCCACTGGATACCCACTTTCGCTGCCGCTTGCTGCACTTCGGCAGAGAGTTTACGGCTGGCCGGTGAGAAGGGCAGTTTGCCCACTTTATAGGTCGGCGCAGGCAGTGCCGGGATACGGGCGGTTTTGCGCAGGCGTGCAACGAAAAAGCCTTCGCTATCGAAGATCTGCGGGAACACGTGTAAAAATCCTTCAGGTGTCAGCGCTTGCTCTGCCCCCGCAAACAAGCCGTCCAGCGGCACGATTTCCACAGCGTCTGGATAACGCTGTTGCAGCCAGGCAATCACCTGCTGATTCTCAATCTGGTTCAGGGTGCAAGTGGAGTAAATCAGCGTGCCGCCCGGTTGCAGGGCATGAAAGGCACTGTCGATAAGATCGCGTTGTGTGGCGGCAATCTCTTCGGTGCTGGCAAGGGTCCAGTTACGCAGCGCATCGGCGTCTTTGCGTACCACGCCTTCGCCGGAGCAGGGGGCGTCCAGCAGGATGGCGTCAAACTGTTCAGGGAGTGCAGCGCCAAACACGCGGCCATCAAAGTGGGTCAACGCCACGTTACTGACGCCGCAACGGCTGATATTGGCGTGCAGCACTTTCACGCGGCTGGCCGAATACTCATTGGCGAGGATGGCACCCTGATTGCGCATCAACGCGGCCATTTGCGTGGTTTTGGATCCCGGCGCAGCGGCTACATCCATCACCTGACGCGCATCGGGTGCGGCATCAAACAGTGCCGTTACTGGCAACATCGAGCTGGCTTCCTGAATATAGAACAAACCACTCAAATGTTCGGCGACGCTGCCGAGCGGAAGTGACTCGTCGTCTCGCTCAATCCAGAAACCTTCCGGACACCAGGGAATCGGCGTCAGACGCCAGTTGTAGTGCGCGGTGTGCGCCAGAAACGCCTCAACGCTGATTTTTAGCGTGTTGACGCGCAGGCTGCGGCGCAGCGGTTGTTGACTGATCGCCAGAAAAAGCTGCAGTTCATTTTCATCAGCGAGGCTGGCGCGCATCAGCGCAAGGAAATCTTCGGGAAAGCGATCGGACACAGACATATACCGGGGCATCAAATGAAGCGCGAAGTGTAACACGTGCAAACAAAACGGGCAGCCCGCAGGCTGCCCGATTGCTTAATTGGGGTCCGGAATCGCTGTTCCCCAGTTGCGCCACTCTTTCGGCGCTTCATCTTGCAGCAGGAAGTGCTTATCGGCTCCGGCCTGTGGTGCCAGTGGCACCGTCGGCGGGGTGGCAAACTGAATGCCGCCACGGATAAATTGCTGGAAGGTGCCGGTTTTCACCACGCCGCCAATCAGACCGAAGTCGAGGTTATAGCCGGAGGCCAGCCAGAACACTGAGTTGTTACGCACCAGATGCTGATATTTCTTGCTGATGCGCAGGGCGATCTGCACGCGATCTGCCATGTTGCCCAATGAGGTGCCGGTTACGGTACCCACTTCAACCCCACGGAACAGCACAGGGGTGCCCAGCGACAGCGAACCGGCTTCGGTGGCATCCACATAGATGTTAAGACCGTTGAGGTAGCGCGAATCGGTAATGGTGCTCTCCTGCAACTCAAACACGCGGGCCTGAGCACCTTTACCCGGATCGACGTTGAGATAGGGCTGGAGCAGCGTTTCCAGATGGTTGACGCCTGCGGCCGAAATTTCCGGTGATACGACCGAGAAGCGACTGCCGACGCGCGCGAAGTCCTGTACATATTCAGGATACAACACGGCTTTTGCCACCACCTGGTTGTTATCTTTACTCAGTGCCAGTGATTCGACCTGACCAACATTGATACCGAGATAGCGAATCGGCATACCGGCTGCCAGTTTGCTGGCGTCAAAGGTGTGCAGGGTGATTTGGCTACCCACGGCACGCGCGGCGGTTTCAGACGAATAAAGAACGCGCTTCACGCCTTTTGCCGCTTGAGCGCCAGTCAGGTTATCGAAGCTGATAGCGCCTTTCAGCGCACGATTCAATGGCGAAGCCTGCACCGTTAAGCCGCTGCCGTTGAGCTGGACTTTCGCACCGCCTTCGGCCCAGAACACACTTTCACTGGTGAGCAATTTGCGATACTGCGGCTCGATGTGAATGGAGATCTCAAAGGCATCGGCACGCGGTACTACGTCTACCACTTCACCCACCTGGAATTTACGATACAGCACCACAGAACCGGCCTGTACGTCTGGCAAACTTTCTGCGGTCAGTTTCAAGGTAGTTGGCGGCTGATCGCCAACGATGCCTTCCTGCGCACGTTCGGCGTCGGCATATAAAGGATAACGCGAGGAAGGATCGCCTTTCGCACCCGGTACCAGGCGAATACCACCATCGACCCATTCACGGGCGCTGGCACCCAACACCTGCATCCCATCGAGACCAAACTTCACATCGAGACGGCTGTTAACGATAAACTTGCTGTCAGCGTGCACCAGATGACGGAATTCTGGATTGATCGCCACCGCGAAGCTAATGCCGTTCTCATCCAACTGGCGAGAAATAATCTGACCGATCTTCATGCCATACAGCATCACGGGTTGGCCCTCATCGATGCCGTAGGTTTCTGGCGCACTCAGTTTAACCGTGAGCACATCGGGTTTTTGCAGCAGAGTTTCGCTGGCGGGTAATACCGTGAAATGATCCTGCGGCTCGCCTTCACCGGGCACCAGTTCAAAAGTGTTGCCGGTGAGCAGGCTGCTGAGATTGGTATCGGTCAGGCTTAGTTTTGGTGCGCGCATCTCAATACGCGTGCCGCTGCGCATTAGACTGGTAACCGATGGGTCGACAGTCAATTCGCCCGTGACTTTGCCACCAGGCAGCAGGTTTAGTTTGGTGAGCGTACCGACTTCCAACCCTTGATACATTAAGGGTGTACTGTCCGCTTTCAGGTTATCGCCATTCGGCAAATCAAGGCTGATTTGCACGCCACGTTGGCTGCGTGCCAGGTCAGGATACAGCTGATAGTTTTCATCGCTGTTTGCCTGCTGGCCGTCATTCGGGGAGTCAAAGGCAATGGCACCATTGACCAAAGCGGCCAGACTCTCTAGTTTGACCTTGGCACCACTTAGGCTGACATCGGCATCGACACCGGACACATTCCAGAAGCGACTCTGCTTTTTCACCAGGTTGACGAAGCGGCGCTCAATCAGTACGTCGACGGTCACGCCATCGGTGTTGCTGTTGATGCTGTAGTCATAGACGCGGCCCACCGGGATTTTACGGTAATAGACCAGGGAACCTGTATTCAACGAACCCAAATCGGGTGAGTGCAGGTGGATTAGCAGTTCACCGGTATTGACGCGGTATTTCGGTTGCGTATCTAACGCGGTGAAATGCTCACGTGGATTACCGCCACCGGGCATCATGCCGATATAGTTACCGCCGACCAGGGCGTCCAGGCCAGAAACTCCAGCCAGTGAGGCTTTCGGTGTCACCAGCCAGAATTGAGTGTTGTCTTTCAGCGCATCGCGCATGTCACTCTTGATACTGGCCTTGATCTGGATGCTGTGATAGTCATCGCTCAGCACGATACCCTGCACCGTACCCACTTCCACACCTTGATAACGAATGGGCGTGCGTCCCGGCACGATGCCGTCTGCGGTCTGGAAGTTAATGGTAATAGTGGTACCGCGCTCCTGGTAATTGGTCCATAGCAGCCAACCCGCAATCAGCAGGGCAATAATGGGCAATAACCAGAACGGCGAAATCTTGCGTTTATTACGCAGATTGGCGCTAGTCGGTGTAGTCGGCGTTTCCTGTTGCATGTGCATCCCAGATCAGGCGGCTATCAAGCCACTCTACAGCCATAATGGTCAGGATGACTGCCGCGCCAAAATAGAGCGCGGCAGGTCCCATGGTAAAAGCCAGCAGTTGATCGCGATTCACCAACGACATGGTGACCGCAATCACGAACAGATCCAGCATCGACCAACGTCCCACCCAGGTGATGGCACGCAGCAATCGAATACGGGTTTTGATGCCCTGTTCGCATTTAAAATGGATGCTGAGCAGTAAGGTCAGCATCACTAACACTTTGGTAAACGGCACCAGAATACTGGCGATAAACACCACCGCCGCGACGGGCACGTTGCCGGAAGCCAGCCCCAGAATACCGGAGAAAATGGTATCTTCGCGGCGCGCACCGTTGACGTAAACCACTGAAATCGGCAGCAGGTTAGCGGGGATCAGTAGCACAATCGAAGCAATCAGCGCGGCCCAGGATTTCTGCAAACTGTGGCGACGACGGAAATCGAGCGGGGTGTGACAACGCATACAGCGCCCGCGATCGTCCGGCACGCCGGTTTGATGACAGTTCAGGCAGACCTGCCACTGTTCAGGAGGAGAGGTTGGCACAGCCTGCGGATAATAGTGTTCCCACAGCTCCTCAACGTTAAGGTGAATCAGCGTGAGCAGGCTCAGTACCGTCAGCGCGATATAGGCCACCAGACCGTAGCCCACTTCCAGCGCGGCATAATCCTGCACCTTTATAGAAGCGACTGCCACACCGACCAGATAGATATCCAGCATCACCCACTCTTTTAGCTTCTCCAGCATCAGCAATACCGGGCGCAGGTTCATACCGAGGGCGTGGCCAATCCATAAGTAGCAGATGCCCGCGACTAAGGTCATAGGGGCACCAATGGTGCAGAACGCCACCATGGAGGCAGTCAGGACGTTGCCCTGTTGCGCCATCTGGATCACACCTTCCACCAGGCTGGCGTTGATGCGCATGCCAAGTAAGCGAATATCTACCAACGGCAGGCTAAAGGCGAAGGGCATCAGCACGATCATGGTCACGGCCATCACCGTGAGGCGCGTCATTGACCAGTCGCGGCCGTTTTGAATCTTTGCATGGCAACGCGGACAGTGCGCAGCCTGATGCGATTTCACATCCGGTAAGGAAAAAAGGGTATCGCATTGCGGACAACGCTGATAACGTGCGTGGGGCAACGTCTGGCTGATAGCGTGAATTTTCATAGGTGACGCAAATGGCCCATCGTTCGTTACAGTTACCGGCATGCTGAGCAGAGCAATCTGTCTGCAACATTCTGTGGTCCGAGAAAATTCTTAACCACCGACTGCTAAGGGTATAGTAACTAACACAATGATTCACCTTGTGGGGCTGGATTATTAGTGCTTATTTTAACAACTGAGTGACAACAAGGTCACGACAGTGACGAGTTATGGTTAAACAATGAACAAAAAAGCCTTTTATGAGGATTTAAATCGCGATGTCCGTGCACTGTTAGCGGGCGAAACCTCTTTCCTTGCGGCACTGGGCAATTGCAGTGCGCTGTTGTTTGAGCGTCTGGAAGGTGTGAACTGGGCGGGATTCTATTTGCTGACTGAACCGAACACGCTGGTATTGGGCCCATTCCAGGGCAAAATCGCGTGTGTGCGTATTCCGGTGGGCAAAGGAGTATGTGGCACAGCGATTGCAGAGGATAAAGTGCAGTTAGTTGAAGACGTGCACGCATTCCCGGGACATATCGCTTGTGATGCTGCCAGCAACGCAGAAATCGTGATTCCTCTGAAAGTGAATGGCACCGTTGTGGGTGTGTTAGACATTGATAGTACGGTTTATTCTCGCTTTGATAGTGAGGATGAAACGGGGCTGGTGGCCCTTACCGACGGGCTTTGTGAAGTGCTGGCGGGCAGCGACATCGTAAAATTTATTCAGCTGACGCGCAGCTAATCGACTGGATCACATAGCATTTGGCGATGTTGTCATTATAATGTCGCCTGTTCATGCCTGCTCTGGTCGGCAAACCCGTAGTAATCAGGAAATTTCATGGAAAATCAACCTAAGTTGAATAGCAGTAAAGAAGTTATCGCCTTTTTGGCGGAGCGTTTTCCGCAATGCTTTAGCGCCGATGGCGAAGCGCGTCCGCTCAAGATCGGTATCTTCCAGGATCTGGTTGAGCGCGTTCAGGGTGAAAACAGCCTGAGCAAGACGCAACTGCGTTCGGCCTTACGTCTCTATACCTCTAGCTGGCGTTATCTTTACGGCATTAAAGCCGGTGCGACCCGTGTCGATCTCGACGGCAACGCCTGTGGCGTGCTGGATGAGCAACACGTGGAGCACGCGCGCAAGCAATTAGAAGAAGCTAAAGCGCGCGTTCAGGCGCAACGCGATCAGCAGCGTGCGAAGAAGCGTGAAGCCGGTGAAGAGACCGCTGAGCGTCGCCCGCGCAAGCCCGCACCGCGTAAAGCGGCTGAAGGCGGCGAAGCTGCACCACGTAAGCCTCGTCCACAGGCTCCGCGTGCGGCGTCGACTGAACGCCAGGCTGCACCACGCCCGCCGCGAGCAATACCTGTCACTGACACCTCAACTTTGCAGCTCGGCCAGAACATCAAAGTTAAAGCAGGCAAAAGTGCAATGGACGCCACCATTCTTGAAATCACCAAGGATGGCGTTCGGGTACAGCTCGCTTCCGGCATGGCAATGATTGTGCGCGCAGAACACTTGCAGTTCTGAAACGGAGGCTGACCCTGGCATGAACAACATTTTAAAGATCGGTATGATCGCGGGCCTGCTGTTAGCAGGCCCCACCTTTGGCGCAGACAACATTACCCGCGCCGACCAGATTCCCCAGTTACATGAAGATCCACAGCATCCTACCGTCAGCGAACGCGTCACATCGCGTTTTACCCGCTCTCATTACCGTCAGTTCGATCTCAATCAGGATTTCTCTGCGAAAATTTTTGATCGCTACCTGAATCTGCTCGACTACAACCATAATGTGCTGCTGGCCTCTGACGTTGCTCAATTCGCCGATAAGAAAACCACCATCGGTGATGAACTGCGCAGCGGTAAGCTGGATGTATTTTACGATCTCTACAATCTGGCGCAGAAACGCCGCTTTGAACGCTATCAATATGCGCTGAGCGTGTTGAACCGCCCGATGAATTTCACCGGCAATGACACCATTGACATTGACCGTTCAAAATCGCCATGGCCAAAGAGCACAGATGAGCTGAACGCGCTGTGGGATGCCAAAGTTAAATATGATGAGCTGAGCCTGAAACTGGCGGGCAAAGATGACAAAGAGATCCGCGAAACGCTGACCAAGCGTTACAACTTTGCCATTCGTCGTCTGGCGCAGAGCAACAGTGAAGACGTGTTCCAGCTGGCGATGACCGCGTTCGCGCATGAAATCGACCCGCACACCAACTACCTGTCACCACGCAATACCGAACAGTTCAACACCGAAATGAGCCTGTCACTGGAAGGCATCGGTGCTGTGCTGCAAATGGATGATGACTACACGGTCATTAACTCTATGGTGGCGGGCGGTCCAGCGGCGAAGAGCAAATCCATTAGTGTGGGCGACCGCATTGTCGGCGTGGGCCAACCGGGCAAGCCGATGGAAGATGTGATTGGCTGGCGTCTGGATGATGTGGTCTCCAAAATTAAAGGACCGAAGGGCAGTAAAGTGCGCCTGGAAATCCTGCCAGCCGGTAAAGGCACTAAAACCCGTACTGTGACCCTGACGCGTGAGAAGATCCGTCTGGAAGATCGTGCCGTTAAAGGTACGGTTCACAATGTGGGCAAAGAAAAAGTCGGCGTGCTCGACATTCCTGGCTTCTATGTCGGCCTGACTGACGATGTGAAAGTGCAGCTGCAAAAACTGCAGAAGCAAAACGTCGACAGCATCGTCATCGACCTGCGTACCAATGGCGGTGGTGCATTGACCGAAGCGGTATCGCTCTCTGGTCTGTTTATTCCAAGCGGCCCAGTGGTGCAGGTGCGTGACAATAACGGTCGCGTACGTCAGGACAGCGATAACGACGGCATCGTGTATTACAAAGGTCCGTTGGTGGTATTGGTCGATCGTTTCAGTGCCTCAGCGTCTGAAATCTTCGCCGCAGCCATGCAAGACTATGGTCGTGCGTTGATTGTCGGTGAGCCGACCTTTGGTAAAGGCACCGTCCAGCAGTATCGTTCGCTGAACCGCATCTACGATCAAATGCTGCGTCCAGAGTGGCCAGCGCTGGGTTCTGTGCAGTACACCATCCAGAAGTTCTACCGTATCAACGGCGGCAGTACTCAGCGTAAAGGCGTTACGCCAGATCTGCTGATGCCAACCGGCGTGGAAGCGGCAGAGACAGGTGAGAAGTTCGAGGACAACGCGCTGCCATGGGATAGCGTGAATGCGGCGACTTACACCAAAACCGGTGATATCACCGCGCTGGTGCCGCAGTTGACCAAAGAGCATGCCGATCGTATCGCCAAAGACCGCGAGTTCCAGTACATCCTGAAAGACATTGCGCGCTTTGATGCTATGAAGGACAAGCGCAACATCGTGTCACTCAATCTTGCCCAGCGTGAGAAAGAGAACCACGAAGATGATGCACTGCGTCTGGAGCGTATCAACGCCCGCTATCAGGCCGAAGGCAAAGCACCGCTGAAGAGCCTGGATGATTTGCCAAAAGATTACAAAGAGCCGGATCCGTACCTGGATGAAACGGTTAACATCGCCAATGACATGGCTCAGCTGGAGAAATCCCAGCCTGCTACTAGCGCGAAGTAATCTTCAGCGTCGTCAGAAGCACCGCTCAGGCGGTGCTTTTTTTTGCGCTAAGATCATTGTTTATCGTGGCTAATGGGCAGATTCAGGCACACCATTACCAAATGTAAAGTTATGTCTTTTTAGACACTTAAAGATTAAGGTTGCTTGAAATGCTGCGCAATGAACATAGGATATATATCCGCGCATGAGCGCGAGCACAACTGAGGAAGATTAACGTTTATGATGCGTATTGCGCTTTTCCTGGTCACCAACCTGGCGGTGATGTTGGTATTCGGACTGATTCTGAGTCTGACAGGAATCCAGTCAAGCAGTGTTCAGGGTCTGATGATTATGGCAGGTCTGTTTGGCTTTGGCGGTGCGTTTGTTTCACTGCTGATGTCCAAGTGGATGGCGTTACGATCCGTTGGCGGTGAAGTGATTGAACAACCCCGTAACGAGACAGAACGCTGGTTGATGGACACCATCAGCCGCCAGGCTCAACAGTCCGGCATTGCGATGCCGCAGGTGGCGATTTACCACGCGCCAGATATCAACGCCTTTGCGACCGGTGCGCGTCGTGACGCCTCATTGGTGGCGGTCTCGACCGGTTTACTGCAAAACATGAGCCGTGATGAAGCGGAAGCGGTGTTGGCGCACGAAGTGGCACACATCGCCAATGGTGACATGATCACCATGACGCTGATCCAGGGTGTGGTGAACACCTTCGTGATCTTTATTTCACGTATTATTGCGCAGGTGGCTTCTGGCTTCCTGTCGGGTAACCGCGATGGCGAAGAGAGCAGCAACGGTAACCCACTGGTCTATTTTGCCGTTGCTACCGTACTGGAACTGGTGTTTGGTATTCTGGCCAGCATTATCACCATGTGGTTCTCACGTCACCGTGAATTCCACGCCGATGCCGGTTCTGCCAAATTAGTCGGACGTGAGAAGATGATTGCCGCCCTGCAGCGCCTGAAAACCAGCTATGAGCCGCAGGAGCCCAGCAGCATGATGGCGTTCTGTATTAACGGTAAAAGCAAATCGTTGAGCGAGCTGTTTATGTCGCACCCGCCATTAGACAAGCGCATCGAAGCGCTGCGTAATGGCGACTATTTGAAGTAATCGATAGTTGAATGAACAAGGGCGCCTGATGGCGCCCTTGTTGTTTTTAAGCGTCTGTCACGGCACGCGATTGTGACATGCGCGCCATGCTGACCACAGCAGCAACGCTGGCAAAGATGCCTGCCAACACTAACGACGCGTGGGTGCCGCCATCATTGAAGAGGTTCAGCATCAAGGCGACCAGGGCTGCCCCCATGCTTTGACCCACTAAGCGTGCAGTACCGAGCATACCGCTGGCTCCACCGCTTCGGTTACGCGGCGCGGAAGAGACAATGGTGTGGTTATTGGGAGACTGGAATAAGCCAAAACCGGCACCGCATAAAATCATGCGCCAGATAATATCCGCATCCGTTGGCTGTGACGGTAAGAGCGCCAGCAGGAATAAACCGGACGCAAAGATCGCCAGCCCTAATCCGCCGAGTAACCCCGCATGGACGCGTCCAATCAGTCGGCCTGCAATCGGTGCCATCACGCTGGTTGCCAGCGGCCATGGCGTGAGTAACAGCCCTGTCGCCACTTCATCACGGCCCAACACGTTCTGCATGAAAAAGGGCAGAGACACCATCGCCAGCATCTGCGCACAGAAGGAGCAAACCGACGTGCACATCGACATGGCAAAAATCGGGATGCGCAGCAGGTCCACGGGCAGTAACGGCACGGTCATGGAGAGCTGACGGCGAATAAACACCACGCCAACCACCACCAGTGCCACCACCTCGCCCAGAATTAATCCGCGATTCTGGCCTTGTGCAAAGCCACTTAATGCTGAGATCAACAAGCCGAAGAACAGGGCGTTCATGATTGCACTTGGCACATCAAATTTCTGTTGGGTGGCTTTCTGCGTGTTATCCGGCAGGAAGCGCAACGCCAGCCACAGCGCCAGAACACCAATCGGAATGTTAATCAGGAAAAGCCACTTCCAGCTGGCGATAGAAAGGATTGCTGCGGCAACGGTCGGCCCGGCGGCACTCGATACCGCCACGATCAGCGAGTTAATCGCCATGCCGCGTCCAAGGAAACGCTGCGGATAGATGATGCGAATCAGCGCCGTATTCACGCTCATCAACGCAGCACCGCCAAACCCCTGCAGGATGCGCGCCACGGTCAGCATATTTAGTGAAGAGGAGAGGGCGCAAAACAAGGAGGTCGCGATAAACAGTGCCAGACCCACCTGATAAACACGTCGGTAACCCAGCATGTCACCCAGGAAAGAGAGTGACAGCAGTGAAATCACAATGGCGATTTGGTAGGCGTTAACAATCCAGATTGATTCCGCGGGGCTGGCATTCAGCTCACGTGCAATGGTGGGCAGCGCCACATTGGCGATAGCGCCGTCTAACACGGCCATCATGATGCCCAACGCAATAGTGATAATGGCACCATAGCGCTGCGGAACGGGCAATCCATCCTGAGAAAGTGTAGGGGACATAAAAAGGAATAAGTGAAGTCAGTGAATATCATCATGCTAATCAATTATGTGATGGAAAGCACCGAATTCATTGACAAAAAATTACGAAGGAATGTGTCTTACAATGCGATTCGTTGCCGCCACTGGGCTGAAACGCATATACTGGCGTTTCTGTTCCGTTTTTTTTGAAACACAGTCAAAAAAGGATACGCGCAATGGCGAGCAGCGATAACGATAAACAGCCAGATTCCGTTTCATCCGTGATGAAAGTATTCGGCATACTGCAGGCGCTCGGAGAAGATCGCGACCACGGCATCACCGAGTTGTCGCAGCGTGTGATGATGTCGAAAAGCACGGTATATCGCTTTCTGCAAACCATGAAATCGCTGGGTTATGTGGCGCAGGAAGGCGAAAGCGAAAAATACTCGCTGACGCTCAAACTGTTCGAGCTGGGGGCGAAAGCCCTGCAAAACGTGGATTTGATTCGCAGTGCAGATGTGGAGATGCGTGAGTTATCGCGCCTGACCAAAGAAACCATCCACCTCGGTGCGCTGGAAGAAGACAGCATTGTCTACATCCACAAAATCGATTCACTGTATAACCTGCGCATGTATTCGCGCATTGGTCGGCGAAATCCATTGCACACTACCGCGATTGGTAAAGTGCTGCTGGCCTGGCGCGATCGCAATGAAGTGCAAGAGATTCTGAGTGAAGTGGAGTTTCGCCGCAGTACCGCCAATACCATCGTCTCGGCGGATGCTCTGCTGGATGTGCTGGATCAAGTCAAAGTACAGGGCTTCGGTGAGGATAACGAGGAGCAGGAAGAGGGTTTACGCTGCATCGCGGTGCCGGTCTTCGATCGCTTTGGTGTGGTGATTGCTGGGCTGAGTATCTCGTTCCCGACAATTCGTTTCTCGGAAGAGGGTAAAGCGGAGTATGTCGCGATGCTGCACCGTGCGGCACGTAATATTTCCGATCAAATGGGCTATCACCAGTATCCTTTCTGATACAGATTAACGGGCTGTTTCCAGCCCGTTTTCATGATTAATTGTCTACCACTTCACCGCTTTTCTTCAGCAATGGGCAATCTGTAACACCCACAATGCCACTGTCCGTATGCAAGTATTGCGCGGTGATCACACCTCGCGCTGTCAGATAGCTACACTGCAAACCCAGACCGGCCGCATTTTTATTGCTGCCTGTTAGTACGCCATAACCGGTAAACAACATGGCCAGCCAAATCACGCCCACCACGATAATCGCTCGAATGAAAAGTTTCATTTTATCTCCTTGTGATACACAACGCAGCTGTCCTGAAGTCGCTGCCATTTCTATAGTAGCAGCATGCCGCGTCCTGCCGATGAAATCGATCAGAGATAACTGAAAGCCATACAGATGCGGGATAATCTGCTTTCCGCCGGCAACCATTATCTTTTCCGCACACAACGAGTAGAATCAGCGGCGGTGTAAGTGTTTTATGTATGACAATAGAGGCAGTTATGAACGAGTTAGCCGCAAATACCAGTCCGCTGTTGAGCTATGGCGTACTGGCCATCATTATTGTTGTGGCCTTTATCGCCTGGTTCTTCGTCAACCGGGCCAGCGTACGTGCCAGTGAACAGATCCGTTTACTGGAAGCGCTGTTAGAAGAGCAGAGAAAACAAAATGCGCTGCTGCGCCGCCTCGCGGATGCTCAGCCAGCCACAGCAAAACAGCAGGAAGAGGAAGATGCCATAGAGCAGCGCGACTTCATCCGCATGATTCCAGAACGTTAAACACACGGAGCAGTAATGGCCTGGCAAAACCCCTGGTATGACGCATCGCTGGCACATCACACGCCAGAAGGCTTCCGCAACCCGGAAGAGGAGTTGCGCCAACCAGGGGATTTGCAACGCTGGCGACGCGAGCGAAAGGCCGACAACCTGCCACGCCCGCCGCAAGCCGGATATCCCGCCTTTATTGATCGCTGGTGCCAGACCACAGATTTAAGTGGCGATGATGACCGCATCTGGTGGCTGGGCCATGCAGCATTGCTGCTGCGCCTCAATCAACGTTACATCCTGATTGACCCGGCACTCTCATCACGCGCGTCACCCCTGCCGTTTGCTGGACCGCAGCGTAAAACCCCAGCGCCACTCAGTATCGCGCAGTTGCCGCATCTCGATTTCGTCCTGATTTCGCATAATCACTATGATCATTTGGATCGCCCGACCATCAAACGTATTGCACGTCATTTTCCTGCTGCACAATTTTTGGTGCCACTGGGCATGGGGGAATGGTGTCGCAAACGTGGGGTGCGCAATATCAGCGAATTTGATTGGTGGCAGTCCAGGGACGTTGCAGGACTAACATTTACCGCAGTGCCGGCCCGGCACTGGAGTATGCGCACCTTCTGGGACCGTAACCGATCTCTCTGGTGTGGTTGGGTGATGCATAACCAGAATCTGAATTTTTGGTTTTCGGGTGACAGTGGTTACAGCGATAATTTGCTGGAAATTGGTAAGCGTTTGGGCCCATTCAATCTTGCGGCATTGCCGATTGGCGCCTATGCACCAAAATGGTTCATGCGGGGACAGCATATGGATCCCGATCAGGCGGTAGCATTGTGGCAAGCTATTGGCCGCCCCCTCACGCTGCCTATTCACTGGGGCGTGTTTGAACTGGCAGATGATCCGTTAGATGAACCCCCAGTGGTGCTGGCACAGGCAATGGATGCTGCAGGCGAAGATAAAAGGCGCTTCGCGCCCTGGAGAATAGGTGAGAGCCGCACTCTGCAAAATATCGATTCGGATTAATCCTAAGCGCATTTTGTTAAATCAAGCAATGCGGTGCATTTTTTTAACATTTATTTGTTGTCTGGATAGTTAAAATTAAGATAACCGCCAAATTCGTTATGCATATATTTGGGGCAATCCTCAGTTTATTTTCCTGATTTTGGTGCAAAACTATTTATGAGTTGTACCTAATACCGACTGCTGTACAAGTTTTGCGCAATGCACGATTGTTGCATTAAGTGCGAACTTTTTGCCGGAATATTTTATTCATGCCATATTAGTGCAATATTTTTCGCATAATCTAAACCGCTTTAATTGTGCTGGTTTTTGGTAACCCGCTACGCTTGACTAATGTACTTACTGGCGCTAACTACTCTGAAGCATAACCCTTTTTTGCTCATATGAATGTGTCGCTGTCAATATGACAACTGGTCTGCTGTGCGGCTTTTCAGCCAATTATGTGCGTTGTGTCGATCACCGTTTAAAAATGGCTTGCCATTAATTTGCGAATATGTGATAACGACTCGTGGGTCAAACGAGGTACAGTTCTGTTTATGTATGGCATCTTCAGTAAAGAAGTTACGAGTAAAGACGTTGACGTTGAATACTGCTTCCTTGCCGAACCTTAAATTAGTGCCTCATTCAGTAATGTCTCTGGTTTCTCTGTAAGACTGCCTTCGGGCAATATAAACAATCAAAGGAATTTGCAAAAATGGCAAAGATTAAAGGTCAGGTTAAGTGGTTCAACGAGTCTAAAGGTTTTGGTTTCATTACTCCTGCTGACGGCAGCAAAGATGTGTTCGTACACTTCTCTGCAATCCAGGGTAACGGCTTCAAAACTCTGGCTGAAGGCCAGGCTGTTGAGTTCGAAATTCAGGACGGCCAGAAAGGTCCAGCAGCAGTAAACGTTACTGCTATCTGATTTCGTTCTCAGACTTGGTGCCATGCGCCACTGACACGAATTTAAAGCCCCGGTCTCAGACCGGGGCTTTTCTTTATCCTTTCTGTTGCCAGATGATCAGGGTAAACTGCGCGCGAATCGCTAACCCGGAGTTATCTATGTCTTTGATTTGCCCCCTTTGCCATCAATCCTTGCAGCAGCAGGCGAACAGTTTTCGCTGTGATGCTGGCCATCAATTCGATCAGGCGAAAGAAGGGTATGTCAATCTGCTGCCGGTTCAGCATAAAGGCTCGCGTGAACCGGGTGATAGCGCCGAAATGCTGTTGGCGCGTCGGGCGTTTCTTGATGCAGGACACTATCAGCCGTTACGCGATGCCGTCGCGCAGACTCTGGCGCAACATCTGAGCGGGCAAACGACACAGCTACTGGATATTGGCTGTGGCGAAGGCTATTACACTGCCGCTATGGCCGAGGCATTGCCACAAGCGCAGCTATTTGGGCTGGATGTGGCCAAAGCCGCGATTCGCATGGCCGCCAGGCGTTATCGTCAGGTGAAGTTCTGTGTGGCCTCCAGCCAGCGCTTACCCTTTGCAGATGCATCACTAGACGGCATCGTGCGCATTTATGCCCCATGCAACGAAGCGGAGTTGAGTCGTGTGGTGAAAGCGGGAGGGTACTTGCTCACTGTCACACCGGGACCGCATCACTTGCAGCAGTTTAAAGCGCTGATCTACAGAGAAGTACAATTGCACGCTGCGGAAGAGAAGTCCTATGAGGGCTTTACTCGGGTTGACCAACACAACCTGCGATATGAAATGACTTTAAGCGGTGCCGAGGCGGTGAGCTTGCTGCAGATGACGCCGTTTGCGTGGCGTGCGCGCGAAGCGGTATGGCAAGAACTGGCGGCAGCTGACAACTTCAACTGCGACGCCGATTTTATTCTGACACTCTGGCAGCGCGTTTAACGCGCTTCAACCAGCGTATTGTAAATGCGCTCCAGGTCGTCGAGCTGTTTCACAGCAATCAGTAAACGACGCTGCTCCAGTTGCATCACCAAAATGCCGTCTTCAGACAAGTTCATACTCTGAATACGGCGATAATCGATCCACACGCTGCCGAAAAATAACCCTTCATTTTTCATCAACAGTTTTGGCGTGCGCAGCCAGAACAGCCAGATGGCCATGAAACACAGCACCATCAGCAGCGTAGTTGTGAGTTGTGGTCCGTGATTGCTAACGTTATTCCAGAGAAGAATCAACAGTAAAACGATAAAGATCCCACTGTCGATCTTATGGCGGCGGCGCAGCGCGACACGCAATTTAGTGGGGCCATGACGACGCGGTAGAATCGCATCATCATAGATGGCAAACAGAGCGAAAGCGAAGATAAGCAGGGCGATCAGCGCGTCAGTCAGTGACATAAAAATATTTCTTCCTCAACCGAATTTACCTCAACGTTGACGCTCAGGTAACGCCGCTGGAAAACAGCCGGGAGCGTTAACTCCCGGCAGATTTTTTACAGACCGAGCAAGCCGATCCAGTAACCGAAGATACCCAAGGCAAAGAAGCCGACGATAATCCACAGTGCGTTAACTTTGCGGCGCAGTAACCACATGCAGCCGAAGGTCAGCAACAGCGGAATTAACCCCGGCATCAACTGATCGAGAATCGACTGTACGGTAGTGACGGTGGTTTTGCCGGTGTGATCGGTAATGCGCGACACCACAAGCGGCACGTTCACATGTGTCCACTTGTTGACCAAGGCCCCCATAACAAACAGGCCGAGAATCGACGCCCCCTCCGTAAGTTTCTGCAGGAAACCGCCGCCCATATCGCTAACGATATCTACACCTTTACGATAGCCATAAGCCACACCGTAGTAACGCGTCAGCATACGCACAGCGTTAAACAGAATGAAGAACAGCAGCGGACCCAACAGGCTTCCGCTCATCGCGATACCGGCACCCAGCGCGGCGAATACCGGACGCACGGTACCCCAGAAGATCGGGTCACCCACACCTGCCAGCGGCCCCATCAGACCGACTTTGATACCGTTAATCGCGGCATCATCAATAGCGGCACCGTTAGCACGCTGTTCTTCCATCGCCATGGTGACACCCAATACCGGTGCCGCCACGTAAGGGTGGGTATTGAAGAACTCCAGGTGACGTTTGATTGCCTGTTTACGGTCATCATTGTTCTCAGGGTAAAGGCGACGGATCACCGGTACCATTGAGAAGCAGAAACCCAGCGCCTGCATACGTTCAAAGTTCCAGGAACCCTGAAACAGGTTAGAGCGGATGAACACACCACGGACGTCGCTCGGGGTGAGTTTCTTTTCAGTGTTAGTTGTATCAACCATGATTTCACCTGTTCCTAGTCGAGTTCGTTGTCGAGGTCGTTGTGCGCAGGACCGGCCGCAGCAGCGCCCGCTGTGCGATTATATTTTGGCGCCAGCTGGATATAGAGAATCGCCATAACCACGCCAATCACGCCCAGTGCAACCAGGTTGAAGTTGGTGAAGGCCGCGGTAACAAAACCCAGATAGAAGAACGGCATCAGGTAGCCTGCACGCATCATGTTGATGACCATCGCATAACCGACGACGACGATCATACCACCGGCGATATTCAGACCATTGGTGACCACTTCAGGAATAGAGTTCAGCAGTTCCTGTACCACGCTGGTGCCGACTGAAATCGCGACAATCAACGCAGGGATGGCGATACGCATTGCCTGCAACACCAGGGCTGAAACGTGGATCCAGCTGATGGCGCTCAGGTTACCTTTCTCCGCGGCCTTATCGGCAGCGTGTTGGAAGGCGACGGTAATGGTACGTACGATAATGGTCAGAACCTGACCGGCAGCCGCCAGTGGGATGGCCAGGGCAATACCGGCACCGACGCTCTGTCCACCGGCAATAACCAGAATGGTAGAGATGATGGACGCCAGAGCCGCATCGGGTGCAACCGCTGCCCCGATGTTCATCCAGCCCAGTGCGATCATTTCAAGGGTACCACCGATGATGATACCGGTTTTCATGTCACCCAGGACTGCACCAATCAGGGTACAAGCCACCAGTGGACGGTGGAACTGGAACTCATCAAGAATTGAACCCATCCCGGCAATACAAGCCACAATAAATATCAGGATGATTTGTAGCGTGGTTATTTCCATTGCTTTTCTCCTCAGCAAGGTCTCAAGTATTCGCCCGCCAGCGCAGGCAAAAGCGAACTACTGATTGACCTTCGCGATCAGGTCCATCATTTTCAGCCTCGGGTCGTTCGAGACTTTACGCACTTCCAGTTCGATGCCACGTTCATTCAGCTTGCGGAAGGCAACGATATCTTTCTCATCGACGGAAACCGCATTGTTGACCTGGGTTTTACCCTGCTTGAATGCCATACCACCAATATTGACCGACTTGATATCAACGCCTTGTTCAACGATCCGTTCCACATCGGTAGGATTGGTGAACAGCAGCATCACGCGATCGCGGCCATATTTCGGGTTATTCCACACGCGAATCATCTTATCGATGTCCACAACGTGCGCAGTGACGCCCGGCGGTGCCACTTGGGTCAGCAATGTCTTACGCACGGTGTCGTTGGCGACTTCATCGCTGACGACAATGATGCGTGTGACGTTGGTCTCTTTGGTCCAGCGAGTAGCCACCTGGCCGTGAATCAGACGGTCATCGATACGGGCAAGCCCGATCTTCATATGTTCATCTGGGCCGAGTGGTTTTTGCGGTTGGGCAGGGGCTTTTGCCGCGACAGGGGCTGGTGCGGCTTGGGCAGGGGTTTCGGTCTTCAAGGCTTTTACGCCTTCCCGACCGGCTTCCACCGCAATGTGAATCAGTTCCTCCAGTGACGGGTTGTCATCACGGCCCATCAGGGTTTCAACCAGCATCGGGATGTTCACCCCGGCGATGACATCGTAACCCGGCTTGTCCACCACAATGCGGCTGGCCGCGTTGAAAGGACTGCCACCCCAGGTATCGACCAGGAACAGCACGCCCTTGGACGTATCGAGATCGGCCAGTCGCGCCTGATACTTTTCAATTAGCGTTTCTGCATTTTCGCCGGGCACGAAATCAATCCATCCGACATTTTCCTGCTCACCCAACAACATTTCTGCTGTTTTAAGCAGCTGTTCTGCCGCCCAGCCATGTGTACCAATTACAATAGCAATGGTCACTTGCTACCTCCGTTCGCATGAGAGATTCTCTGGCTTCGCCGGGAATCATTGAGAATTACCGTTGTTGTTTCAGGTGGATCGTTTTGGTCTAAGATGAAGAAACGCATCAATAAATAATCCGAAACTGTCCGCTGCACAGCGATAAGGTCGCGATTTATTTTAGTGTGCGAAAAAATAATTTATGTGATGTTTGTCAGCTATTTCGAGCGTAACCCTGCAAAATTGCATTTAACTGCGTGATTCATGCGTTAGCGCAATTGTTTGTAAATGTAATAAAATTTTTTGACGTGGTTGATGTAACTGATACATTAGCGATCTGTTTAATATTCAGGAGTACCGGGCTTCAGCTCACCTTTATGGACCGTCACCGACGTCGCTCAACTTGTTCTCAGCGCTTTCTGGCGCATGCTTCAACGCTCTTCAGCGTGACCTCAATTGCTAACGATCTTCCGTCTCGCCCTCTGGCGCAGGCTCAGTTTCGTTCGCCCATTTGTGTTGTAAGGAGTCATTGATGGAAATTCTCTTCGACCCCTCAATTTGGGCGGGTTTACTGACGCTCATCGTGCTCGAGATCGTTCTCGGTATCGATAACCTGGTCTTTATCGCTATCCTGGCGGATAAATTGCCGCCGAAGCAGCGCGATAAAGCGCGTCTGATCGGCCTTTCCCTCGCATTAGTGATGCGACTGGGCTTACTGTCGTTGATTTCGTGGATCGTGACATTGACACGGCCCCTATTCAGCGTAGGCGATTTCAGTTTTTCCGGGCGAGATTTAATTCTGTTGTTCGGTGGCTTGTTCCTGTTATTCAAAGGAACCATGGAACTGCATGAGCGGCTGGAAAGCCGGGGCATGGATCATCAGGGCAATAAAGGGTATGCCAGTTTCTGGGCAGTGGTGATTCAGATCGTGGTGCTGGACGCCGTGTTCTCACTCGATGCGGTGATCACCGCCGTGGGTATGGTGAACCATCTGCCGGTGATGATGACCGCCGTAGTGATCGCCATGGGTGTGATGCTGTTGGCTTCTAAACCGTTGACGCGTTTTGTGAATGAGCACCCAACGGTGGTGGTGTTGTGTCTGAGTTTCCTGTTGATGATCGGTTTGTCACTGGTGGCAGAAGGCTTTGGCTTCCACATTCCGAAAGGTTATCTGTACGCCGCGATTGGCTTCTCTATCGTCATTGAGTTGTTCAACCAGATTGCGCGCCGTAACTTTATTCGTCATCAGGAACATCGCCCGATGCGCGAGCGTACCGCCGAAGCCATTCTGCGTCTGATGGGTGGCCGCCGCCAGAGTCATCAGCCGGTCACCACCGAAGAAGCCGCTTTGACGCAAGCGATGCCGCAGGAAGCGTTTAAGGACGAAGAGCGTTACATGATCAACGGTGTGTTGACGCTATCTCAGCGCTCTATCCGCAGCATCATGACGCCGCGTGGCAACATCTCGTGGGTCGACGTTTCGCGCCCACTGGATGAGATTCGTATTCAGTTGCTGGATACGCCACACAGCCTGTTCCCGGTATGTCGGGGTGAGTTGGATGAAATCATCGGTGTAGTGCGCGCGAAAGAGCTGCTCGTGGCGCTGGAACACGGTATGGATGTTGCGACCTTTGCCGCTAATACGCCGGCAATCGTGGTGCCGGAAACGCTGGACCCGATCAACCTGTTGGGCGTCTTACGCCGTGCTAAAGGTAGCTTTGTCATCGTCACTAACGAGTTTGGTGTGGTGCAAGGTTTGATCACCCCGCTGGACGTACTGGAAGCCATTGCCGGTGAATTCCCGGATGAAGATGAAACCCCAGACGTGATTGCCGATGGTGATGGCTGGTTAGTGAAAGGCGGAACCGATCTGCATTCACTGCAGCAGTTGCTGGATTATCATGAGCTGGTGAACCCGGAAGAGGACCATGCTTCGCTGGCCGGTTTACTGATCGCCCAGAAGGGCCAACTCCCACAGCCAGGTGAAGTCATTGACTTGCCACCGCTGCATTTCCAAATCATTGAGGCTACGGACTACCGCATCGATCTGGTGCGTGTAACCAAAGACAAGCCGCATGATGATGAAGAACATGAAGCGTAGATATTAAGATAATATCGCTACAAGTAAGGCCGTCGAAAGACGGCTTTTTTGTTTTTGGAAGATTAAACCGCTGCCGCCTTTGATTACCCTATACAACGCGCATGATGCTTGATAAAGCCGGTAAAGGGGAATGAGGAGTAAAGCGTCCGCCGCAAGGATGCGGCGGTCGAGGCTACAGGGAGGTATTTACGCCGACTTTACGGAACATCCCCTTTACTGGCTGTTACACGCCGGCCCTGCAGAAATCTCCACCTACATCTTACGCACTCAAATGCGCCAAATGCTGCTCCAGCCACACCGGGAAATCCTCAATTGGCATCGGGCGGGCATAGTAGTAACCCTGCAAATGGTCGACACCGCGTTCACGCAGATAGTGCGCCTGCTCAGCGGTTTCGACACCTTCGGCGACCAGCGCAATATTCAAACGCTGTGCCAGGGAAATCACCATATCCGTGACTGTAGCGTTAATGGCATCGGTGCCAATCGCTGCGGTAAAAATCTTGTCAATCTTCAGCACGTCTGGCTTCAGATCCTTAAGGTAGGCAAGGGAACTGTGGCCGGTGCCGAAATCGTCAATCGCCAAACGCACGCCAATTTCATGCAGTTGTGACACCACAGACTGATCAATCACCGGTAAGGCATCGCGTTCGGTTAGTTCCACCACCAGTTTCGGTAGAGGGTTTGCCGGCCACCAAATACTCTGTAAGTCTTCTACTATCGCGCGGTCGCGGAAATGGCTGGCAGCGACGTTAATGGCAATATGGAAAGATGGACACTGCGGCAAATTTGGCAACTCATCCACGACTTTTGCCAGAACAAAACGGGTCAAGGGTGCAATCAGATTTTGACGCTCAGCCAAGGGGATAAACACATCGGGGGCAATCCAACCTTGACGAGGGTTATGCCAGCGCAACAGCAGTTCAAAGCCATCACATTCGCCACTTTTTGCATTAATCAGCGGCTGGCAATACACCATAAATTCGTTTGCTGTGATGCCGTAACTGATCTGCCAGCTCAGGCTCATGCGATTCGCAGTAGCCAGCCAAACGATGTAACCGATGAGCAAACTCAGCAGCACGGCAAGAGGCAGCTGAGAGGGAAGCGTATTCAACGCCAGACGAGCCGGAGAAGGTCCATACAACGTAATGCTAAACGGATAACGCAGCGATGACTGATCGTAAGCCACCTCATCTTCCGATGGCACAGTGTGTTCAATCAGTGGATTACCGTACTCCAGGCTTTGACCGCCCACATTGAAAATGGCACGTTCAACCCACGGCAACTGTGGCTCCAGCAGGTAGTTGGTCATCAACTCAACGTTAATCACCTGCAGCAGACCATCGCGGTTATCCAGCGACTTAGGCGTCCACAGCAACAGCACTGGAGAGCCCTTCAACAGATAGTTATCTGTGGTGAGCATCATGCGTTGGTTATTAATCGCCAGCTCAGGGTAAGTCTGGCTAAAGGAAATATTGCGTGGGCCATAAATGCTGGAGCAGTAAATGCTGTCGTCCTGCACCAGCAGGATAGTGCGAACGGTCTGCAACGCCGAGATTTTCTCAATCAGCGGATAGCGCACTTGCGCACAGGGCACGCCAACCAACCCAAGGGTGTTGTTGGCTGACACATCAAGTGGCGAGAACATGCGGTCAAAGCGCTCAATGGCGCGCGAGGCGAAATTTAATGACTGCTGCTCAATACGCGACTTCTCTTCGATATAGCGAAAAGTCAGCGTAAGAATCAGAACCAGCGCTGCGATCACTAACGCAATAAGCAGGCGCTTACGGCGAAATTGACCGACAAATTGCTGGGGAATGAGCATCAGTAACCACCTTGCAAAACAAAGATTGAAGCCAAATTAACGTGTAGGTTATCGGCATAGAGGCGGCCAGGTTTAGCGTGCCTTAATAAATAATTCGGCACTAAAAAACAGCGCGGCCACTAAGGGCCGCGCGCAAATCAATGTATATGGTTTACTCACTCTGAGGTAGAGCAGGATGCAGAAAAAAAGTTCAATTGGCGCTTTTTTCATCGTTAACGGTCAATCGCACTGCACCTTAATTGCCAGTCCACCACGTGAAGTCTCACGATATTTTGCATTCATATCTTTGCCTGTCTCATACATGGTCTCGATCACCTTATCCAGTGAAACGCGGGGTTCGCTGGTGCGGCGCAGCGCCATGCGTGCGGCGTTGATCGCCTTCACTGAAGCAATGGCGTTGCGTTCAATGCAGGGCACCTGCACCTGTCCCGCTACCGGATCACACGTCAGACCCAGGTTATGTTCCATACCAATTTCTGCCGCCACACACACCTGCTCTGGGCTGGCACCCAGCAACTCGGCCAGACCGGCCGCTGCCATAGAACAGGCCACGCCGACTTCACCCTGACAGCCGACTTCCGCACCGGAAATGGAAGCATTCATTTTATACAGCACGCCTATCGCACCTGAGGCGAGGAAGTAACGGACGAAAATGTCCGGGGTAACCGTTTCAATAAAGTGATCGTAGTAGGCGAGCACTGCCGGAACAATGCCACAGGCACCATTCGTCGGCGCGGTCACCACACGTCCGCCTGCAGCGTTCTCTTCGTTCACTGCCAGCGCAAACATGTTGATCCAGTCGATAACGTTCATCGGATCGTTGGAGTGCTTGGTCGAGGAGACCAGTAAACGGCGCAGTGATGCCGCACGGCGTGGCACGCGCAACGGACCAGGCAATACCCCTTCGGTATTCAGACCCCGATCAATACAGGCTTGCATGGTCTGCCACACGTTGCCGAAGTAGTCATTGATTTCGTCACGTGTATGTAGCGCCAGCTCGTTCTTCATCACCAGGCCGGAAAGGGACAGGCCGGTTTCGCGGCAGTGACTGAGCAACTCTTTGGCGGAGTTAAATGCGTACGGCACAGAAACTTCATCCAGTACCGATTGGCCAAAATGCTCTTCATCGACGATAAAGCCACCGCCAATGGAATAGTAGGTTTTACTGAGGATCAGCAAATCACCCGCGAAGGCAAACACCGTCATGCCGTTTTCGTGCAGCGACAGGTTTTCACTGCGGAACACCATGCCCCCTTCGCGCGGGAAATCGACTTCGTGAGCCCCTTTTGCCAGCAATAACCGTTCACGCTGTTCAACGTCTTTAATAAAGGCAGGAATGCTATCGATATCGACCGTAGCGGGTTCGAAGCCGGCCAGCCCCATAATAATGGCGATATCGGTATGGTGACCTTTGCCCGTCAGCGACAATGAGCCGTACACGTCGACTGAAACGCGCGTGACGTCCTGCAGTTTGCCTTGTTCGACCAACAGATCAACAAACTGCTTGCCCGCTTTCATCGGACCGACAGTATGTGAACTGGATGGGCCAATACCCACTTTGAACATGTCGAAAACACTAATCACCGGTGACACTCCTCACAAATCTTATTTTGCACGGCCAGAGCCGTTTATGCGGCTAATAGTAATCGCCTGCGTGCCGCAACGAACAGCTTTTCGCATGAAATAAACTAATTATAAACCACAGAAATAGTTATCCATTTACCCCGTGGTGAAATACAGCGAATGGGTCGAGGAAGGTGAACGATACGGGAAAATCAGGGAAGGGCGATTTGCTGGCCGAGGGAGCGGATAATACCTGCGGTCATGCCCCAGATAAAATAATCTTCATACCACGATAGCCACACCTGATGCTGGCGATGTCCGCGACGCAGCGTCATGCCACTGTAACGACTGATGCGCAACGCTTCGGCTAATGGCATGGCAAAGGTACTTTCTACTTCATCTGGATTGATGTTCAGCGGCAATCCAGCGGGGATAACACCTACCACCGGTGTCACGGCAAAGCCCGTACTGCTGGTCACCGGCGGCAACACGCCAACGACCCTGACGTGTTTTGGCTGTATGCCCACTTCCTCTTCCGCTTCACGCAGTGCGGTAAAAACCAGTGAATCATCGGTGGCGTCCTGCATGCCGCCCGGGAAGGCCACCTGGCCTGCGTGCTTGCGTAAATGCGATGAACGACGCGTCAGCAGCAAACCGGGTTCTGGCCCATCGATCACCGGGACCAGCACCGCCGCCCGCCGCCCACTTATCGCGCTTTTAGGCACGGTGAGCGGGGGTTGCATGACAAAACGGTTCAGGAACTGCTCCAGGGTCAGACTCATTTAGACCTCGCCGCTCAGGCAGGGGAGGATGCGGTTAACCTTGTGAAAGGTCTCCTGATATTCCAGTTCAACATCGCTGTCCGCCACGAGCCCCCCACCGGCAGCACAATAAAGCTGCTGGTTCTCGGCAATCAGGGTGCGGATCGTGATGCTGGTGTCCATACGGCCGCATAAACTGATGTAACCGATGCTGCCACACCAGGCGTTACGGCGCTGCGGCTCTAACTCTTCAATGATCTCCATGGCGCGGATCTTTGGCGCGCCGGTGATGGAGCCACCAGGGAAGCAGGCACGCAGAAGGTCCGTGGCCGTGAGATGTTGCGGCAATCGGGCGCGAATGGTGCTGACCAGGTGGTGAACAGCGGGGAAAGGCTCCACCACAAACAGCTCCGGCACGCTGACACTGCCTGGTTCCGCAACGCGGCCAATATCATTGCGCAGCAAATCAACAATCATTAAGTTTTCGGCACGGTCCTTCTCGGAATGGGCGAGTTTCTCTGCCTGCAACCGATCGGCGTCAGGATCCGCAAGGCGCGGCAACGTGCCTTTAATCGGACGGGTTTCAATCTCTTGCTGCTGGAGTGAGAGAAAACGTTCCGGCGACAAGCTCATCAGTACGCTTTTTGGCAAACGAATAAACGCACTGAATGGCGCGCGATTATCACGATTCAAACGCAGAAAGGCCTGCCATTCGTCACCCTGATAGCGCGCCTGAAAACGTTGCGCCAGATTCACCTGATAGCAGTCACCCGCCTGAATGTAATCCTGCACCGCCTGGAAACGATCCGCGTACTGTTCAAAAGTCAGGTTTGACTGCCAGTCACTGGTCAGTGCAAAGGTTTTGGGCTGCGGTACGGCTTGCGCTTGTAGCCAACGCCAGCGTTGTTCGGCATTCACCAGTGAAATAAGGGTTAGGGTGCGCAGTTGATGGTCAGCAATTAGTGCCCAGTCATAAATGCCTACAGCCATATCCGGCGTAGTGAGATCCTGCTCGGCACGCTGTGGCAGCGTTTCAAAGCGTCGTCCGAGATCATAGCCAAAGAGGCCCAGTGCACCGCCCTGGAAAGGCAGCTCGGGGTGACTTTCAGGTTTAATGCCCAGCTCATCACACTGCTGCTGTACCAGCTGCAGCGGGTCGTCGGCAGAGAGCAGCACTTTACCGTCACAGTCGATCTCAGTGATGTCGCCACGCGTGGTCAGGGTAGCGCGTGGATCGGCGGTCAGAATATCAAAGCGATTATCTGCATGTTCGGCATGACCGGAAGTGAGCAACATCGCCCATGGACGATGGGCCAGGGCAGAAAAACGGTGCAATAACGTATCCGGGGTATACTTCAGGCTAAGCGTGTGTACGGTCATCGGGCAAATTAATCCAGCAAGCAAGTGCGTAGCCTGGCATATTTTTTTGTGGCTGGCACCTGTTTGTTCCGCATGGAATAATGCGCCCCTTTTCGCACCAGGAGTGAATCATGTTTACAGGTCTTCCGGCTTTATCTCATGAACAGCAGCAACAAGCGGTTGAACGTATCCAGGAATTGATGGCAGGCGGTATGGCGAGTGGTCAGGCGATTGCGCAGGTGGCGCAGGAGATCCGCCAAACTTATCAAGGTGAAGGGATTCGGGCGCTTTTCGAAGACGATGAGTCAGAAGAAGAGGCCGACGAGTAACGCCCGAACACTTTATAATGCGGCGATGATCTTGATTTCGACTTTATATTTCGGGTTCATCAGGCCCGCCTGCACGGTGCAGCGTACCGGTGCATTACCCGGTGATACCCAGGCATCCCATGCACGATTCATCGCCGGGAAATCCGCTTTGTCGACCAGAAAAATGGTGGCATCGAGGATTTTGCTCTTATCTGATCCGACGCGAGTCAAAATCGCGTCAATCACCGCCAGCGCGTTGGCGGTTTGCGCTTCCGCATCTTCATCCAGATTCTCTGGCACGCTGGTGTAATACACGGTTTCGTTATGTACGACGGCTTCGGACATACGATGTTCGGGATCGATACGCGTAATGGTCATGGTGTTCTCCTGTAAATTCGCTGCGCTAGCCTGCCATAACCCATGGGCCGCTGTCATCTGTTGTGGTCGCCTCACGGGAATCCTGACATAATTACAGTGTTTTTGGGCAATCGGTGAGGATGTGTGGCAGACGATTTTGCAACTGATGGTGCGCTAGCGCAGGCGATTCCGGGATTTAAACCTCGAGCAGCACAGCGTGAAATGGCACAGGCGGTCACGGAAGCGGTGGGCAATGGTGGAGAGTTGGTGGTTGAAGCCGGCACCGGTACCGGGAAAACCTATGCCTATCTGGCACCCGCATTGCGCGCGAAGAAAAAGGTCATCGTCTCTACCGGCTCCAAAGCGTTACAGGACCAACTCTACAATCGTGACCTGCCGACCATTGCGCGGGCACTCAAATTCAGCGGCAAAACCGCGTTACTGAAAGGGCGCTCAAATTATTTATGTCTTGAGCGCCTTGAGCAGCAAAATCAAACGGGTGGCGATCTTACCGTGCAGGCGCTGGGCGATCTGATCAACGTGCGCAGTTGGTCATCGCAAACCGTTGATGGCGATGTCAGCAGTTGCACCGACGTGGCGGAAGACAGCCCCATCTGGCCTTTTGTCACTAGCACCAACGATAACTGTCTCGGCAGCGACTGCCCGTTGTATAAAGATTGTTTCGTGGTGAAAGCCCGTAAAAAGGCCATGGACGCGGATGTGGTGGTGGTGAACCACCATCTGTTCCTGGCCGATTTGGTGGTAAAAGAGGGCGGTTTCGGTGAGTTGATCCCTGAGGCGGATGTCATGATCTTCGATGAAGCCCATCAGTTGCCCGACATCGCCAGCCAGTATTTTGGCCAGCAGCTTTCCAGCCGCCAGCTTCAGGACCTCGCCAAAGACATCATCATTGCCTACCGCACTGAAGTGCGCGATGTTCAGCAATTGCAGAAATCGGCTGACCGCCTTGCACAGTGCGCTCAGGATTTTCGTCTTACCTTGGGTGAACCCGGTTTTCGTGGCAATCTGCGCGATCTGCTCAGTGATAACAACATCATGCGTATGTTTACGCTGCTGGATGATGCGCTGGAGCTGTGTTACGACGTCATCAAATTATCTTTAGGACGCTCGGCGCTGTTGGATGCGGCTTTTGAGCGCGCTGCGCTGTATCGCACGCGTCTGAAACGGCTGCGCGCCATTGATGAACCCGGTTTTAGTTACTGGTATGAGTGCACCAGTCGCCATTTCACGTTGGCACTGACCCCGCTATCCGTCGCGGAACGTTTTCGTGAAGTGATGGATAACCGCAAAGCGGCTTGGGTATTTACCTCCGCTACACTCGCCGTCAATGAGCAAATGAGCCACTTCTCCAGTCGTCTTGGCGTCGATAAAGCGAAAACGCTGATCCTCGATAGCCCATTCGATTATGCACAGCAGGCGTTGTTGTGCGTGCCGCGTAATATGCCTGAACCTAATCAGCCCGGCGGTGCGCGTCAGCTTGCGCGCATGATGAAACCCCTGATCGATGCCAATAAAGGCCGCTGTTTCTTCTTGTGTACCTCACACAAAATGATGCGAGAGCTGGCCGCAGAATTTCGCGCTTCCATGACCTTGCCGGTGTTGCTGCAAGGTGAAACCAGCAAAGGGCAACTGCTGAAGCAATTCCTTGAGGCGGGGAATGCACTGCTGGTGGCGACCAGCAGTTTCTGGGAAGGCGTTGATGTGCGCGGTGATGCACTGTCATTAGTGATCATCGATAAGCTACCGTTTACCTCACTCGAGGACCCCTTATTAAAAGCACGCATGGAGGATTGCCGGGTACGCGGCGGGGATCCGTTTAATGATGTGCAACTGCCGGACGCGGTGATCACCCTGAAACAGGGGGTGGGCCGTTTAATTCGTGACACCGAAGATCGAGGCGTCTTGGTGATTTGCGATCAGCGTCTGGTTTCTCGTCCTTATGGCGGATTGTTTCTCAACAGTTTGCCACCTACGCCGCGCACCCGCGATCTCCTCCGCGCTATTGAATTTGTTCGTCGGGCAGAGAATCAGTAATTTGTGCCAGGCTATGTTAAGATGCGCGCCATTTTGACTCTCAGAGGTTGTTATGTCCGCCCGAATTTTAGCCCTGGACACGGCGACAGAAGCCTGTTCTGCCGCGCTGCTCAACCAGCAGCAGATCGATGCCCGTTTCGAAATCGCCCCGCGCGATCATACCCAACGCATATTACCCTTGGTGCAGGAGCTGTTGCAGTTACAGCAACTGGACCTGACGGCGCTTGACGCGTTAGCGTTTGGACGCGGTCCGGGCAGCTTTACTGGCGTGCGTATTGGCATTGGTATTGCCCAAGGGCTGGCATTAGGTGCGAACTTGCCGATGATTGGCATCTCCTCACTCGCCACCATGGCGCAAGGCGCATGGCGCTTGACGGGCGCCACGCGCATATTGGCAGCTATTGATGCGCGCATGGGAGAAGTGTACTGGGCAGAATATCAGCGTGATGAAAATGGCGAATGGCTGGGTGCAGAAACTGAAGCCGTGCTCAAGCCCGAAGCGGCAGAGGCACGCATCGCGCAGTTGAGCGGTGAATGGGCAACAGTCGGCACTGGCTGGCAGGCTTATCCCCATCTGCTGAATGGCTCGGTGGCTACGTTAATGACCACCGACGTCACACTGCCTGCGGCGGAAGACATGTTGCCGCTGGCGCAGTGTGCCTTACAGCGCGGTGAAACTGTCGCGGTAGAGCATGCGGAACCGGTTTATTTGCGTAATGAAGTGGCATGGAAAAAGTTGCCTGGCCGCTAAGCGATACGCAACTATTCCGTCACCGCTCAGTCTAACTGAGAAATAACAGGAGAAGTGCTATGCCAATGAGTCGTAAAGGGATGTCTGGCGCTCTGTTAGCCTGCGCGTTACTGCTGAGCGGTTGCGTTTCGGTGCCAGATTCCATTAAAGGGAGTTCTCAGCTTCCACAGCAAGATTTATTACGTGTGATGAATGCTCCACAGTTGTATGTCGGGCAGGAGTCGCGTTTTGGTGGGAAAGTGGTAAAAGTGACGAATCTGACCGGTTTAACCCGCCTGGAGATTGCCACTCAGCCGCTGGATGACAGCGCGCGTCCTCAATTAGGTGCCGCTTCCGTTGGCCGGATATTTGCCGACATCCGTGGATTTGTCGATCCCGTTGACCTGAACAACCAATACGTCACGGCGCTGGGAAATATTAAAGGCGTTGAAAAAGGTGAAATTGGCAAAGCCAGTTACAACTTTGTGGTGGTGGATGTGCGTGGCTATCAACGTTGGCACTTAACACAGCAAGTGATGACACCGCCTCAACCGATAGATCCATGGATTTGGTATGGTCCGACGCGTCGTCACCCAGGTTACTGGGGGCCTAACCCCTATTGGGGGATGAACATGAACACCGGCCCAGCGCAGGTGCAAACCATCCTTACCGAATAACCCATTATTATTAGATAACGGCCCGGTCGCGGCGCTCGCGACCGGGCTTTTTTATTGGCAGCGCAACCGATGCGCGAAATTTAGTGATGGGCTTCGCAACCTGAAAATGCCGAAACAGGCAAACTGGTACAATCAGTTAAAATATTGTTAACAACACTGATTGCAGAGGCGGCGATGGCTACGCAACAAGAATATCGGGGTGACTCTTTGAATAAGGTTTGGCTCAAACGCTATCCGGCAGACGTACCTGCGGAAATTAATGCGGACCGTTATACCTCTTTGGTCGAGCTTTTCGAGCACGCAGCATTGCAGTACGCCGATAAAACGGCGTTCGTCAATATGGGCCAGCCGATGACCTATCGTCAGCTGGATAAGCAGAGCCGCGATTTTGCCGCCTGGCTACAGCAAGGTTTAGGGCTTAAACAGGGCGATCGAGTGGCACTGATGATGCCGAACCTGCTGCAGTATCCAGTGGCGCTGTTTGGTGTATTACGTGCCGGCATGGTGGTGGTGAACGTTAACCCCCTCTACACACCGCGTGAACTTAAGCATCAACTAAATGACAGTGGTGCCAGCGCCATTGTGATTGTCTCTAACTTTGCCCATACCCTGGAAAAGGTGGTCGCGGAGACGCCGATTAAACACGTGATGCTGACGCGCATGGGCGACCAACTTGCCCCGGTGAAAGCCACGCTGGTTAACTTCGTGGTGAAATACGTTAAGAAGCTGGTGCCAAAATACCATCTGCCTGGGGCGGTTCCGTTCCGTCACGCATTGCAGCAGGGTGCGCAGATGCGCTACCAGCGTCCAACCGTGACCAATAACGATTTGGCCTTCCTGCAATATACCGGCGGCACCACCGGTGTGGCGAAAGGGGCCATGCTCACCCATGGAAACATGCAGGCCAATCTGGAGCAGACCAAAGCCACGTACGGCAAATTGCTACGGGCGGGTAAAGAAAATGTGGTAACGGCGCTGCCGCTTTACCACATTTTTGCGCTGACGGTTAACGGCTTGCTGTTCCTCGACCTCGGGGGGACGAATCTGTTGATCACCAACCCGCGCGACATCCCCGGATTTGTTAAAGAGCTGAGTAAGTTCCCCTTCACGGCCATTACCGGCGTGAATACGCTGTTTAATGCGTTGCTGAATGATGACAATTTCAACAAGCTGGATTTCTCCACGCTGCGGTTGTCTGCAGGAGGGGGCATGGCGGTGCAGAAAGCGGTGGCCGAGCGTTGGGAAAAACTCACCGGGCATTATCTGCTGGAAGGCTACGGCTTGACTGAGTGTTCTCCGCTGGTTTCCGTTAACCCTTATGACATTACCTGCCACACCGGCAGTATCGGCCTGCCTGTGCCTTCTACGGACGTACGCATTGTTGATGATGAAGATAATGATGTGGCGCCCGGCGAACCCGGTGAACTCTGTATTCGTGGGCCACAAGTGATGGTGGGCTACTGGCAGCGGCCGGATGCGACGGAAGAAGTGCTAAAAAATGGCTGGCTGCATACCGGTGATGTTGTTACCGTTGATAGCGAAGGCTTCATTCGCATCGTTGACCGTAAGAAAGACATGATTCTGGTGTCGGGCTTTAACGTGTATCCTAACGAAATCGAAGATGTCCTGATGCAGCATCCCAAAGTCCGAGAAGCCGCGGCGATTGGGGTACCCAGCGATCTCTCAGGCGAAGCCGTGAAAGTGTGCATCGTCAAAAAGGATCCTTCGCTGTCGAAAGAAGAGGTGCTGGATCATTGCCGTCGCCAGCTCACCGGCTATAAAGTGCCGAAGATTATCGAGTTTCGTGACGAGCTGCCAAAGACCAACGTGGGCAAAATTTTGCGCCGCGAACTGCGGGACGAGGCGAAGCGAGAAGGGCAGTAATCTGCTTTTCTCCTTAGGTTAACGCCGGCTCAGTCCGGCGTTTTTATTGCTTTTAACATGGAGCGCTGCGCGAAGTGTGTCGCAGCGAGAATGAATACGTGAATTACACTTTGATCGACCAAGACAGTCAGCTGGCGGCCGTGTGCGAACTGGCGCTTAAGCATGATGCGGTAGCGCTGGATACTGAGTTTGTGCGTACCCGCACTTACTATCCACAGTTGGGCCTGATCCAACTGTTTGATGGTGAACAACTGGTTCTTATCGATCCACTGAATATCAACGACTGGACGCCGTTTATCGCGCTGTTGCAAAACAAGCAGGTGACCAAGTTCCTGCATGCGGGTGGCGAAGATCTCGAAGTGTTCCTGCACCGTTTTAACTGCCTGCCTGACCCGATGGTGGATACCCAGATCCTGGCAGCCTTTGCCGGGCAACCGCTGTCATGGGGTTTTGCCTCGATGGTGAATCACTTTAATCAAATCGAGCTGGATAAAAGTGAAGCCCGAACCGACTGGTTGGCGCGTCCGCTGACAGAGCGTCAATGTACTTATGCGGCGGCGGATGTGGCGTATTTACTGCCAATTGCGCATCAACTGGTGGAGCAAACTGAAGCTGCTGGCAATATGGCGGCGGCACTGAGTGAGTGCGATAACCTGTGCCAGCGTCGCCTGGATGTGCTGAAACCCGAAGATGCGTGGCGCGACATCACCAATGCATGGCAACTGCGCCCACGTCAGCTGGCGGCGTTACAGCGCCTGGCCGCGTGGCGTTTGACCATTGCCCGTCAAAAAGACATGGCAGTAAACTTTGTGGTGCGCGAAGAGAATCTGTGGAAAGTGGCCCGCTTTATGCCGGGAAGTTTAGGTGAACTGGATCATCTGGGTCTTAACGGTCACGAAATTCGTTTCCATGGCAAAGCAATGGTTGCTCTGGTGGCTGAAGCACAAGCGCAGGATGAAGCAACATTACCGCCACCTTTGCCTAATCTGATCGACCATCCGCATTACAAACAGGCGTTTAAGGCAATTAAAGCGTTGGTGGTGCAGGTCAGTGAAGAGACCGGTTTTAGTCAGGAGTTACTGGCTTCGCGTCGTCAGATCAATCAGGTGCTGAGCGTGTATTGGGGCTTAAAGAGTGGCTGCCGCACACCGGAATTGCTGACCGGCTGGCGAGGTGAGTTACTTCAGGCTCGCATCGACGAGATCTTACAGGCGCTGTAAGCGCTGCATTTTCCCCTGCGCACGACGCAGGGGAAAATCAGGAACCTGCTGCTGTCATTTAGGAACGTCTTCCGTCTCCGGCAACGTGACGTTCAGCTCCAGGATGGAGATATCGTCCCCTTTCTGATCCAACTGAACGGTCACCATATCCGGGTCTATTTTCACGTACTTACAGATCACTTCCAAAATATCGCGCTTGAGCTGCGGCAGGTAATGGGGCTCACTGTCGCCCCTTCTGCGCTCGGCCACGATAATCTGCAGCCTTTCCTTGGCTATATTGGCTGTGTTCTTCTTACGGGATAAAAAGAAATCAAGTAATGCCATTGGTTATCCCCCGAACAGGCGTTTCAGGAAACCCTTCTTCTCTTCTTCAATAAAGCGGAAGGGGCGTTCTTCGCCAAGCAGGCGATCTACGGTATCAGCGTAAGCTTTACCGGCGTCAGAGTTAGCGTCGAGGATCACCGGCTCACCTTGGTTAGAGGCACGCAGCACAGACTGATCTTCTGGGATCACACCAACCAGTGGAATACGCAAGATTTCCAGTACGTCTTCCATGCTCAGCATGTCGCCACGGGTGACGCGGCCCGGGTTGTAACGGGTCAGAAGCAGGTGCTCTTTCACCGGGTCCTGGCTGTTTTCTGCACGACGTGATTTTGACGAAATAATGCCGAGAATACGGTCTGAGTCACGTACGGAAGAGACTTCCGGGTTGGTGGTAATGATTGCTTCGTCGGCGAAGTACAGAGCCATCAGCGCGCCGGTTTCGATACCTGCTGGCGAATCGCAAACGATGAAATCAAACTCCATCGCGGCCAAATCGTTCAGCACTTTTTCCACGCCTTCGCGGGTCAGTGCATCTTTGTCGCGGGTTTGTGAAGCGGGCAGAATGTAGAGCTGCTCAGTGCGCTTATCACGAATCAGCGCCTGGTTCAGCGTGGCGTCACCCTGAATGACGTTGACGAAATCATAGACCACACGGCGTTCACAGCCCATGATCAAGTCAAGGTTACGCAGACCGATATCAAAATCGATCACAACAGTCTTTTTGCCCTTTTGCGCTAACCCTGTGGCGATGGCCGCGCTTGACGTGGTCTTGCCAACGCCCCCTTTACCCGATGTAACTACAATGATGCGTGCCATAAATGTTGATTTCCTTAACGAAAGAAAAGGGGCCTAATAAAGTGTCTGGATGGTGAGCGCGCCTTCTTTAAGACACAGGCGCGCGGCTTTACCAAAGAATTCCGCCGGGATTTGATCCATGATCCAGTATTCACCGGCAATAGAAACCAACTCGGCTGCGAGGTTGGTGCAAAAAATTTGGCTGTCACGTGCGCCGCTGGCTCCGGCCAGCGCACGGCCACGCATCATGCCGTAAATATGAATGTTGCCGTCGGCTACCAGTTCGGCACCGGCACTGACGCTATTGGTGACGATAAGGTCAGCATTGCGTGCGTAAATCTGCTGACCGGAACGTACCGGTGTGTTGATGATGCGGGTTTTGCCGGCACCTTCAACCACAGGAGCAGCAACCGGTAACGCGGTTTCTGCCACGGGCGCTTCTGCGCGTTTACGATTCTCTTTGCCTTCTGACAGCACGGGCAATCCGGCACGTGCAATCATTTTTTTCAGGGCTTCATCTTTGCAACCGCTGACACCAACAATGCGCAAACCTGTCGCGATGACGGCTTGCTGCATCTGCTTCCAGTTAATGTCGCCGTTCAAAGCAGAGACATTAAGCACCACCGGGGCATTCTGCAAAAAAGCAGGGGCCTGATCGATTTTGTCCTGCAGTGCCTGACGAATCACCTCGGGTTGCGAATGGTGCAGATGAACGACTGACAGGGTAAAACTGCTTCCCTTGAATTCGATTGGCGTTTGCGACATCTGTCCTGACTCAGTCCTGTTTTACGACCCTATGATGTCCAGCGATAAAATCGTCATTAACATCAAACGGTCAATATTCGAAGTTCTGCAAGCATGTTATAGTTACTGCTATATTCAGGCAAGTGACGCCATCGGTTAATTCGAGTAAAAAATATGTTTTGTGTGATCTATAGAAGCCCGCAACGCGACCAGACTTATCTTTATGTTGAAAAAAAAGACGATTTTTCGCGCGTTCCTGAAGAGTTGTTGCGTGGCTTTGGTAAACCCAAGCTGGCGATGGTGCTGTCGCTGGACAAACGCGACAAACTGGCTAATGCTGATATCAATAAAGTTAAGCAAGGATTGAGCGATAACGGCTATTATTTACAGATCCCACCGCCGGTCGAAAATCTGCTCAACATTCATCGCGAACTGGGTAAAAAAGATTAATTCGGATTCATCTGTAAATATATCCTGTAAATATCCTCAGTGTTATTTGCATTAATTAATTGCCCGCGCAAAAGCTTAATTGCGGGCATTTAATCCTACATGTCTTCGCCGTTTCTGGTGAACAATTAACGACTTTTGACAATTTCCGCCACGCCTGACGCGATAAAACCGCTAATATAATCCTCCTCAGCCTGCCGCGTTCCGGCACTGAACCTGACTCATCCGCCAGCACAGCTGGCATCAAACACAACACAAGCAGGGGAATAGCATGTATCAGCATCGTAACTGGCAAGGCGCTTTGTTAGATTATCCCGTCAGCAAAGTGGTTTGCGTGGGCAGCAACTATGCGAAGCATATCAAGGAAATGGGCAGTGCAACGCCAACAGAGCCAGTCGTCTTTATCAAACCAGAAACCGCCGTGTGTGATTTACGCCAGCCACTCTCCATTCCGGATAACTTCGGTGAAGTGCATCACGAAGTTGAACTGGCGGTGTTAATTGGTTCGACGTTGAAGCAGGCGACCGAAGAGCATGTGGCAAAAGCGATTGCCGGCTATGGCGTGGCGCTGGACTTAACGCTGCGTGATGTACAAGCAGGCTTAAAGAAAGCGGGCCAGCCGTGGGAAAAATCCAAAGGCTTCGATAACTCATGCCCGCTGTCAGGCTTTATCCCGGTGGCCGAATTCAGTGGCGATCCGCAAGATACTGAGTTGAAACTGGTGGTCAATGGCGAAGTGCGTCAGCACGGTTCCACCGCCGATATGATCCACAAAATTCTGCCGCTAATTGCCTACATGAGCCAGTATTTCACGCTGCGCGCAGGCGATGTGGTGCTGACTGGCACCCCTGAAGGCGTGGGCCCAATGCGTTCTGGCGATAAACTTGAAATCTCGCTGGCAGGTCACGGTATTACCACGCGCGTACTGTAAAACTTGCATCACCGCACCTGAACCTTTATAAGGTGCGGTCTTGTTGCACAACCCGGACCGCCATTATGACTGAACAACCTTTCTGGCAAACAAAACGCCTTGACCAAATGGACGACGCAGAGTGGGAATCGCTGTGTGACGGCTGCGGCCAGTGCTGCCTGAACAAGTTGCAGGATGCGGACACCGACGAAATTTACTTTACCAACGTTGCCTGCAATCAACTGAACATCAAAACCTGTCAGTGCCGTAATTACGAGCGCCGCTTTGAGTATGAAGAAGATTGCATCAAGCTGACGCGGGAAAACCTCACCACCTTTAACTGGCTGCCGCGTACCTGTGCCTACCGTCTGTTAGGCGAGGGTGGCACACTGCCGGCCTGGCATCCGCTGGTGGCGGGTTCGAAGAAGGCGATGCATGCGCAGCGTATTTCTGTGCGCTATATAGCGGTGCGGGAAAGTGAAGTGCGCGACTGGGAAGACCACATTATCGATCGACCCGATCGTAACGGATAAGAAAAACAGGCAGCCTTGGCTGCCTGTTTCATTTGGGCTTAACGACCGAAAAGATCGCGACGTTTAGGTTTGAACGGTTGTGCGATTAATACCAATGCACCCACCAGCAGGTAAGCCGCGAAGATCACAATCATCCACTGCGGCATGCTCCATGTCAGGAAGGTCCAGCTACGTTCAGCGCAATCGCCACTCGCCACAAACACTGACGGCAACCACTTATCCAGTGGCAGCCAGCTTGGGAAACGGGCGGCGAAATCACAGGTCACAAACGGATTAGGATGAAGCTGAATGTTGGTGTGCTCAATGGAAAGCATCAAACCTTTGTAGGCACTGTAGAGCCAAATCAGGATCGCTGCCCAACGCACGGGCAAGCTTTTAGGGGCAAACGCGCCGACAATGCCTGCGCCCATCACGCCAAATAAGGCACAACGTTCATAAATGCACATCACACAGGGTTTTAGCCCCATGACGTGTTGAAAAAACAGTGCGGTGAGTTCAAAAGCCAGAGCTGTAAGAGCCAACAATAACCATGCTCCGCGACCTCGTGAGCATTGATTTAAATATCGCAACATATTGCTTATCCTGTAACCGTTAATGCTTCGCAGTGTAAACCAAAAGCGTAACCGTGCCAGCCAGGTAAGGGGAAAAAATCATGTACAAAAATGACTTAAGCCTGATCCAGGCCAAAAATAATGGCATTTTCTTCCTGGATAAGGAGTGACACGCGGACAGCACAACGTAAACGAGTGCGTTTTTACCGTCACCACGAGGATGACAAGACTGAATTTTTGCGCCAGCGCGCGCTTTTAATCAGTTGTCAGGCTATTTACGCTATAGGCCCTCTGGTATGATGAGTGCCATTACGACAAAGAAAGCAATGAGAAATAAATGCTATGGTGATTAAGGCGCAAAGCCCCGCAGGATTTGCTGAAGAGTATATTATTGAAAGCATCTGGAACAGTCGTTTTCCGCCGGGGTCGATCCTACCTGCCGAACGTGAGCTTTCTGAACTGATTGGCGTCACCCGTACCACGCTACGAGAAGTGTTACAGCGTCTGGCACGTGATGGTTGGCTGACCATTCAACATGGTAAACCGACGCGCGTGAATGATTTCTGGGAAACCTCAGGTTTAAACATCCTGGAAACTCTGGCCCGCCTTGATCACGATAGCGTGCCCCAGTTGATTGATAACCTGCTGTCAGTGCGAACCAATATCGCGTCGATCTTTATCAGCCGCGCACTGCGCCACCATCCTGATAAAGCGCGTGAAGTGTTAGAAAGCGCGTTAGCGGAAGAGGATAAGGCAGAAGCCTACACCGAACTGGATTATCGTGTGTTTCGTGGTTTAGCGTTTGCCTCGGGCAACCCCATTTATGGTTTGATCCTTAATGGGCTGAAAGGGCTGTATACCCGCGTTGGACGCCACTATTTCTCCAACCCAGAGGCGCGTCAGCAGGCACGCAATTTCTACCGCCAACTGGCAGACTTGTGCAGCGTTAATCCGACGCAGGATCAGATTGTGGATTGCGTGCGCGATTATGGACGTCGCAGTGGCGAGATTTGGCACAGTATGCAGAAGAGCATGCCGGACGATTTAGCCAGCAAGCGATAAAAAAAACCGGACCTCATCAGTCCGGTTTTTTTATGCCTTACAAGGCGGGGCCGCGTGTCGGCGCGCGATCAAGCAGTTCGACGCTCCCATCCTCATTCTGCTGTTCCAGAATGACATCGAAGCCCCACAAGCGATTCACATGCTTGAGCACTTCCTTGCGGCTTTTGTCGAGTGGTGCACGCTGTTGTGGCACATAGCGCAGCGTCAGCGAACGGTCACCACGCAGATCGACGTTGTACACCTGAATGTTCGGTTCAAGATTGCTGAGGTTGTACTGCGCCGACAACTGCTGTCGTATCGCGCGGTAACCGGCTTCATCATGAATCGCGGCAATTTCCAGGAAATTATTGCGATCGTCATCCATCACCGTAAACAAACGGAAATCACGCATCACTTTCGGCGACAGGAACTGACTAATAAAGCTCTCGTCCTTGAATTCACGCATGGCAAAGTGCAGCGTTTTCAACCAGTCAGAACCCGCGATGTCTGGGAACCAGTAACGATCTTCCTCTGTCGGTGACTGGCAGATACGCTTGATGTCCTGGAACATGGCAAAGCCAAGTGCGTACGGGTTGATGCCGTTGTACCACTGGCTGTTATACGGAGGTTGATACACCACATTAGTGTGACTGTGCAGGAACTCCATCATAAAGCGTTCCGACACCTTACCTTCGTCATACAGGTGATTCAGGATGGTGTAATGCCAGAAGGTTGCCCACCCTTCGTTCATCACCTGGGTCTGTTTTTGCGGGTAAAAATACTGGCTGACCTTGCGTACAATACGCAGCACTTCACGCTGCCAGGACTCGAGCAACGGGGCATTCTTTTCCATAAAGTACAGCAAGTTTTCCTGCGGCTCAGACGGGTAACGTGAGGCCTCAACGTGCACCGACTCCTTCTCTTTACGCGGCAGGGTACGCCACAGGGTATTCACCTGGCTTTGCAGATACTCTTCACGGCTTTTCTGTCGCGCCTTCTCTTCCTGCAGTGAGATTTTTTGCGGGCGTTTATAGCGATCCACGCCGTAGTTCATCAACGCATGGCAGGAGTCGAGCAGACGTTCGACCTCCTCGACGCCGAATCGCTCTTCGCAGTCGGAGATGTAATTACGTGCAAACAGCAGGTAATCGACAATGGAGCTGGCATCGGTCCAACTGCGGAATAGATAATTATTTTTGAAGAAAGAGTTGTGACCGTAACAGGCGTGCGCCATGACCAGCGCCTGCATGGTCATGGTGTTCTCTTCCATCAGATAGGCGATACACGGATTGGAATTGATCACTATTTCGTAAGCCAGCCCCTGCTGGCCATGCTTATAGCGCTGTTCGGTTTCAATGAATTTCTTCCCGAACGACCAGTGTGCATAGTTGATTGGCATCCCCACGCTGGAGTAGGCATCCATCATTTGCTCGGAGGTGATGACTTCGATTTGATGCGGATAGGTATCAAGCCCGTAGCTTTTCGCCACGCGGTCGATCTCTGCCAGATAGACATCGAGCAATTCGAATGTCCAGTCTGGCCCATCACTGAGTCGTTTACTGCTCCGGGTTGGCTCGTCAAAGATTGTCGTCATAGCGCACCTCTGTTTTGCAAGCGGCAGGCAACGGATTGTCACCTGTCACGATCGTTTAAGGCTTCATCCTGAGAAAGACGGCCCAAAAAAACTGAGCGAACACTTCAATGATAGTCCACTGTCGCTTATCCGAAACCGGAACTCAAACGAATTCTTTTGGCACAAAATCATTCAAAATTCGCTGCTTAAGGTTTTGCTAATGACAAATGCGGGTTTTATTTTTAATGGCAGGATAAAATGCTGTTTATAAGTGCATTATATGACTGTGGCGCTTTGTACTGAAAAAAGATAAAAGCACTGCCTTCCGCATAATAAATCGCTGGTTAATGGTTTTATGGCATAAAAAATCCTGATTTTTGCACTGCCTCATGATTTCTGTGTGCAGGAACGTGAAAAACATGTGAAATGTATCTGTCGAATGTAAGATTAAATCAGTCGTCTGGTTATGCTAATGCAGGCGGCATTCATAGTTGATTATGCTTTTTGCCGCGACGAGGGGCTTATGCGCGTAGTGATTCTTGGAAGTGGGGTTGTCGGGGTGGCAAGTGCATGGTATCTGGCACAGGCGGGGCATGAAGTCACGGTGATCGATCGCCAGCCCGCTGCCGCTCTGGAGACCAGTGCCGGTAACGCCGGGCAGATCTCCCCCGGCTATGCTGCGCCTTGGGCGGCACCGGGTGTGCCCTTGAAGGCTGTTAAATGGATGTTCCAGCGCCACGCGCCTCTGGCGGTTCGCCTCGATGGCAGTAAATTCCAGCTGGAGTGGATGTGGAATATGCTGCGCAATTGCGACATGCGCCACTATCAAGAGAACAAAGGCCGCATGGTGCGGATTGCGGAATACAGCCGTGATTGCCTGAAAACCCTGCGTGCCACAACTGGCATTGCCTATGAAGGTCGACAAGGCGGAACGCTACAGCTCTTCCGCACGCAGCAGCAGTTCGACAGTGCCAGCAAAGATATCGCCGTGTTGAAAGACGCTGGCGTGCCTTACGAGCTGCTGGAAGCACACCAGCTTCACAGTGTTGAACCGGCGTTAGCGGCCACCGCCCACAAACTCACTGGCGGTTTGCGTCTGCCGAATGATGAAACCGGTGACTGCCAACTCTTTACCCAACGCTTAGCGGATATGGCCGCCGCCGCTGGCGTGACCTTCCGCTACAACATGGAAGTGGATCAGTTGCTGCGCGAAGGTAATCGGATCTACGGCGTGAAGTGTGGCGACGAAGTGATTAAAGCCGATGCCTACGTGGTGGCCTTTGGTTCCTATTCGACCGCGCTGCTCAAAGATATTATCGCCATCCCGGTTTATCCGCTTAAAGGCTACTCACTCACCATCCCGATTAAGAATCCTGAGGCCGCACCGGTTTCCACAATTCTCGATGAGACCTACAAAGTGGCGGTAACGCGCTTTGACGATCGTATCCGCGTCGGTGGTATGGCGGAAATTGTTGGTTTTAACACCAAACTGACGCCAGCACGACGTGAAACGCTGGAGATGGTGGTCAGCGATCTTTATCCTGAAGGTGGTTTTGTTGAACAGGCCACGTTCTGGACCGGATTGCGCCCTATGACGCCAGACGGTACGCCGATTGTTGGGCGCACGCCGCTCTCCAATCTCTATCTCAATACCGGTCACGGTACGCTGGGATGGACCATGGCCTGTGGTTCCGGTCAGCTGTTGGCCGATTTGATTTCCGGTCAGAAACCGGCAATTGCTGCAGACGATCTCTCGGTGCTGCGCTATTTGCCAGGTTTCGAAGCCCATTCGTCGCCGTTGCGCAACGCTAACGCGGCGCGTTGAGACCTCAGGGAGAGCACACGCATGTCACGTCCTATTGGCGCAACCATCAATCAACAGGCGCTGAGCCACAATCTGGCGATTGTTCGTCAGGCGGCACCGCAGTCGCGTATCTGGTCGGTGGTGAAAGCCAACGCTTACGGACACGGAATCAGCCGCGTTTGGCAGAGCCTGGCGCAGACTGATGGTTTCGCGTTGCTGAACATGGAAGAAGCGATTCTGCTGCGCGAGCAGGGCTGGAAAAAGCCGATCCTGCTGCTGGAAGGTTTTTTCCATGCGGAAGATCTAACGCTGATTGATCGTTACCGTCTGACCACCAGCGTGCACAGTAACTGGCAAATCCAGGCGCTGGCGAAAGCCACGCTCTCGGCACCGATTGATATCTATCTGAAGATCAACAGCGGCATGAACCGCCTGGGCTTCCGACCTGAGCAGGCCCATGCGGCGTGGCAAAAACTGCGTGAACTACCAAATGTTGGCGAGATGACGCTGATGGCGCACTTCGCCGATGCGGAAAATCCAGAAGGTTTGATTGAGCCAATGAAGCGGGTAGAGCTGGCAGCAGAAGGTCTCAACTGCCCACGTTCTCTTTCCAACTCGGCAGCAACCTTGTGGCATCCGGAAGCGCATTTTGACTGGTTACGGCCTGGCATCATTCTGTATGGTGCCTCCCCAAGCGGTGACTGGCAGGATATTGCCAGCACCGGCTTGCAACCAGTGATGACGCTGAGCAGTGAGATTATTGGCGTACAGCAACTCACTGCCGGTGACGGGGTGGGCTACGGCTATCGTTACCATGCCTCAGCTTCGCAGCGTATTGGTATTGTTGCCTGTGGCTACGCTGATGGCTATCCGCGACATGCGCCAACGGGCACGCCCGTGTCTGTTGAGGGTATTCGCACCCAAACGCTGGGCGCGATTTCCATGGATATGATGATGATTGATCTTGAACCTTGTCCGCAGGCGGGAATCGGCTCGAAAGTGGAGCTATGGGGCAATCAGGTGAAAATCGATGAAGTCGCGAAAGCCGCGGGAACGGTGGGCTACGAGCTGATGTGTGCGCTCGCGCCCCGCGTGCCGGTTAGTGTTATTTAAGCGCGGTCACACTGCCGTGCATTTTCTTACTGCAGCGCCAGGCCATCAGTGCCAGCGCTGCACCTAATAGCATCATCAATGCCAGTGCCGATTTCTCCGCGACCGGTAATGCGACAATGATTAGACTGCCGCCTGCTCCACATGCCATCTGAATAAAGCCCTGTAAAGCGGCTGCCACACCGGCCTGCTGTTGATACGGCTCCAGCGCATAGCTGGTGGCAGGTCCGACCGTAAAGGCTAAGCCCGCTACCGAGACGGCTACCGGAATCATGTATAACGCCCAGTGAGTCTGCCATGCAGCAGGGAATAGATGCATTCCAGCAACCAGTAAGATGGCGCCCACTAACATGGTGAAAAAGCCCATCGCCAGACAGAAGGGCCGCCCGGCTTTACGGATGGTTTTATTCACAAACGCACTGACCAACATGATCCAAAAACCGTTGGCACCAAAGGCAAACGAGAACTGCAGCGGCGTGAGGCCACCTTCGGTCATCAAAACATGCGGCGCGAGCGAAACATACGTCAGCACCATGCCCAGTGCACCGGCATTCGCAAAGGCAAACGCGAGGAAGCGCGGTTCGCGCGCAATCGCGGCATACTGTGCCAGCGGCAAACCTTTAACTCGCAGGGTATCCGCAGGGCGTGTTTCCGGCAGGAAGAACACCACTATCACACCAATCACCGCGGCATAACTGCACAGGAACCAGAACGGTGCACGCCAGCCGTAGGCTTCGGCAAGGATACCGCCCAGCAGCGGAGCAAGCGCCGGAACAATATTTAATGCGCCATTGAGAAAACCATAGGCGCGCGCGGCTTCATCGCCGCTTAAACGGTCGCGTACCCCACTAAAGGCGACAACCGCACTGCAACATACAGCACATCCCTGAATGAGTCGTGCCAGGAAGAAGATGGGCCACGCGGTGGCCGTCGCCGCATTAGCGCTGCCGATGATATAGAGCGCCAGCCCAATTAAAGCGATCGGCTTACGTCCATAATTATCGACTAATGGCCCCGTCACCAACTGACCGATGCCCATCACCAGCAAAAACAGGGGAATGGTGGTCTGAATCAAACTGACCGGGCTGTTAAGGCCCTCAGCAATTTGCGGAAGTGTAGGGAGATAAAGATCAATACCAAGCGGCGCCAGCAGCACCAGGCTTAAAAGTAGCAGGGTAAATTTTTGCATTACGAACCAGAAACAACCTGTTAAACAAGCGGGAAGGGTAAAGAGTTAGCAGAGAAAAGGGAAGGAATAAAAAAACGATGTCTGCCGGTCGCGCACAGACATCGCCTTTAGGGGATTAGTAAGCGCCGTCGCGACGCAAGACTACGCCAGCCGTTTTAAACAGAATGGCGATATCAGTCCACAGTGCCCAGTTTTTCACATACCAGGAGTCGAAATAGACGCGGGTATCGTAGTCAATATCGTTACGTCCACTAACCTGCCACAGGCCGGTCATGCCCGGTTTTGCCATCAGGTAATAATCCACATCACCTGCATAGCGTTCCAGTTCAGCTTCAATCACCGGACGCGGACCGACCAGACTCATTTCGCCGCGAATCACATTCCACAGTTGCGGCAGTTCATCCATGCTGGTTTTACGTAAGAAGCCGCCAATTTTGGTGATGCGCGGGTCGTTCTTCAGTTTGAAATCCCGATCCCATTCCGCACGTGCTTCCTCGCTGGTCGCCAGCAGATTTTGCAGCACTTCTTGCGAGTTGGTGACCATTGAGCGGAATTTCAGGCATTTAAATTTCTTGCCATCCTGTCCAACACGTTCGTGACCATAAATCGCATTTCCCCCATCGCGTTTCACCATGGCGCACAGCAGGCCGAATACCGGAGCCAGGAACAGCAGCAACAGGGATGCCACCACAATATCGAAGGCACGCTTGAGGAAACGAGATGAGCGCTTTGCCAGGTTGTTGCTGACGCGCAAAATCATCACTTCATGGCTGAAGATGAAAGACATATCCGTGCCGTAAAGGGGCACGCCGCGCAGAGTAGGTATAACGGAAATTGAACGACATTTCATTTTAGAGAGGAACTTTAGCCATTTATCGCGCACCACTTGCTGTTCAAATTCAGTGGCGACGATAAATTGCGTGTTGTCACGGTCCATGGTTTGCCAGTTGATATCTTTCCAGGTAATCACCGGCACGCCATTAACATTGTCAGGACGGTTTTCATCTTCCAGTGAAATGAACGCCTGCACGTTATAGCCAAGGATCTCTTCACTCTGCAACGCAGCGTAAGCTTCCATGGCATTTTTACCCGAACCAATAATGATGGTTTCTTTCTGCCATTGACCCGCACGGTTTATGGCGCGTTTCACCACGGCACGCATCAGTGGCAACAGCAACAGAGCGTAAGTCCAGCTAAACACCCACACCATGCGCGAGAAATCCCATTTGGAGAAGGCGATCAGTGCCAAATCCAGCAGTGAGAACACGAACAGGGTTTTTACAATTTCTTTCAACTCGAACCAGAAGGGTTTGCGATAAGTGTAATGACGCATACGCACCCAAAACCAGGCGGTGCAAAGAACCGATAGCCCGAGTTGTGCGATAAAGCGGTATTCGATTTGCTGCGGCGGAATAAAGGTGTCCAGTTCTCCCCAAATACCCTGAACGGTGGCCGCAGATAAGAACAATGCCAGATTTAATGCAATTAAATCTGAGAAACTTAAAGCGACTTTCGCGATGAGATTTTTACGCAGTCCGCTCCATGAGCGGGTTGCATTATTCATTACCAATGTACTTGCCATAAAACCTGCTCTCTTTTCTTAAGTAAAAGATGGCCTGACCAGAATCAAGTACGCGCTCAGGTGTGGTCCGCTGAAACAGGAAAGAATTTATTTTTCAGCGCGATATGAATCAAAACTGCCACAAGCGCTGCACCGAAAGGACCGTTTGAGACGTGAATTGCGTCACAAAAAGCTGCAGCAACGTTTAAGAGTATGCAGGAGTTATTTGACAGAGTTAATATGGAAATAGTCTGAAAAGGAAATAAATGACTAAAGAAATTATGAGCTATCGAATTGAATTATAAGGTTAAAAGTAAAAAATCCGACGATAGAACGCTTCATTTTAAGACTGCTTTTAGGAATGACCGCCATACGAAGCGGATGGCGGTATGGAAAAATCAGGCAGGTTTTTTTAATACCCAGCGGTCTTGCTGCTTGTCATAGTGTCCGATCGCCAGATCGATGGGTTCGCCATCAATCCACGCCAGCACACTGGTGTCATGATCCCAGCCGTCGAGTTGGTAACTCAGGCCGGGGTTGGTATTGCAGGGAATGCTGACGGTCTCTAAATTTTCAGCATTCAGTTCTGCATCAACGATCTCGTAACGACCAATCTTTACCACGTGTCCCATCCTATTCTCCCGTTTATGCTGGGTGGAATAGTGATCATAGTCGCTCACGCGCAGTTTGGGGGTTAAAGCGCTTCGGATTACTCTTTGTCTTCCATGACGCGCACACCAATTTTAACGATTTGGTTATCTTCTTTTTCGGCGACGGTCCAGGTCAGTTGATTCCACTCCACCTGGTCACCCACCACCGGCGTGCTGCCAAGTAACCCCATAACGAGTTGGCCGAGTGACTGCTGATCGTTGGTCTCTTCGTCTAACTCTAAACCGTAAATCTGCGCCACATCGCGCAATCGTGCCTCGGCATCGAGAATGAAGTCCCCGAAGAAGCGTTGGTCGAGGGCTACAGGCGGTGACTGGCTAAACATTTTACCCAATGCGGGCAAATCACGCTCGCGACCAATAACGCACAACACATCGCCTTCTTTGAGGCGCGTGCTGCCATTCGGATGCATCAGTGCATTGTCGCGGAACAGCGCAGCGATGCGTGTCTCGCGTGGCATCTGTAAGTCTCGTAGCGCCGCGCCGACACACCACTTGTCCGCACCAAGCTGGTAGACAAACTGTTCCCACGGGTTTTCCGGATGGATATCCAGCCCTACACGGCTAATCGGTGAAGCGGTAGGGGGTACCACGACTTTGGCGCGTTTAGCGGCATAACCGAGTGACGTGCCCTGCAGCATCAATGACACTAACACCACGAAGAAAGCGATGTTGAAGTAGAGCTTGGAATTTTCCATGCCCGCCATCATCGGGAACACTGCAAGGATGATCGGCACCGCGCCGCGTAACCCCACCCAACTGATGAAGATACGCTCACGTCCGGTAAACCCTTTGAATGGCAGCAGACCGACCAGAATGGATAGCGGGCGCGCCACCAGAATCAGCCACAGTGACAGAATCATCGCGGGTACCGCGATGTGCCACAAATCGGAAGGGGTGACCAACAAACCGAGCACGATAAACATGCCAATCTGGCTGAGCCATGCCATGCCGTCGAAGGTTTGCAGAATGCCGTGACGGTTACGGATTGGGCTGTTGCCTAACAGGAAGCCACAAAGGTAAACAGCCAGAATGCCGCTGCCTTCCATCACCGTGGTCAAAGCGAAAACAATGATGCCGCCGCTGACGGCCAGCAGAGGATATAAACCCTGTGCCAGATTAATACGGTTAATTAACTGCTGCAGTGCCCAGCCGCCGCCCAATCCCAGCACAATGCCAAGACCAAACTGCTGCACCAGGTGTACCACAAACATCCAGCTTAAACCGGTCTGGCCCTGCTGAATCATGTCGATCAGCGTGATGGTGAGAAACACCGCCATCGGGTCGTTACTGCCCGATTCAATTTCTAACGTTGAGCTGACACGCTCATTAAGCCCTTTATCGCCCAGCAGCGAGAATACGGCTGCGGCGTCGGTAGAGCCAATGATGGCGCCAATCAGGAAACCTTGCATCAAATCGAGCTTGAACAGCCAGGCAGCCGCCACACCGGTTAAGCCCGCGGTGATCATCACGCCAACGGTGGCTAATGACAACGCTGGACCCAGAGCGACCTTGAACGAACTGGCTTTGGTCCGCATGCCGCCATCCAGCAGAATGATGGCCAGCGCAAGGTTGGAGACCAGGTAGGCCACGGGATAATTATCAAAGGCGATGCCGCCGATACCGTCAACACCCGCCAGCATGCCAAGCGCGAGGAATATCACCAAAATCGGGATGCCAAGGCGAGATGAGAACGAACTCAGAAGAATACTTGCTGCAACCAGCACGGAACCAATAATGAACAAACTGTAAATCATGCTGGCATTCAACGGCGTTCTCCTGCGCTAACGGACGGATAAAACAAACTGCGGGGATAATCACACAGACAAGCTGAAAAGATAATGCCTTATCAATAGCTTGTCAGCGCTTAATTCAACATTTTTTCAATCTAACGAGCACTATCCCATAGATGGTTAAGTTTGTGTGAAAAATCAGCGGGAGTTTCAGGTAAATGAGAGCGGGCGCGGAAAAGAAAAAGCCGGTCAGTGACCGGCTCGGATATCAGGCTTCAGCAACCTGTTTGTGGAAAAGTTCTCTAAATACCGGATAGATGTCTTCGGGCTCACGGATGTGCTGAATCGCGAAGTTATCGAACATCGCCTGCAGATGTTCATACTCACGCCATAGCGTTTGATGCGCACGGCGGGTGATCTCGATATAGCTGTAATAACGTACTACCGGCAAAATATGCTTGGCGAGGATCTCGTGGCACAGGGGAGAATCGTCCGCCCAGTTATCGCCATCTGACGCCTGCGCCGCGTAAATATTCCACTGTGCTGGGTCATAGCGCTCTTTCACCACCTCATCCATCAGCTTCAGCGCACTGGACACGATGGTGCCGCCGGTTTCCTGCGAGTAGAAGAACTCTTGCTCATCCACCTCTTTCGCCTGCGTGTGGTGACGGATGTAAACCACCTCGACATTTTTATAGGTTCGGCTCAGGAACAGATAGAGCAGAATATAAAAACGCTTGGCCATGTCTTTGGTGGCTTGGTCCATCGACCCGGATACGTCCATCAGGCAGAACATGACTGCCTGGCTGGAGGGTTCCGGCCGTTTTTCAAAGTTTTTATAGCGCAGATCAAAGGTGTCAATAAACGGCACCCGCTCAATACGCGCACGCAACTCGGCAATTTCTTTGCGCAGTCGCTCTTCTTCCAGCAATTGCGCCGGCTCACTGTTTTCTACTTCAGTCAACGTGGCTTCCAGCTCATGCAGCATACGACGCTTACCGGCGGTCATCGCCGTGCGGCGTGCCAGTGAGTTTTGCAGTGAGCGCACCACACTGATGTTGGCGGGTACTCCATTCGAGGTGAAGCCAGCACGGTGTGTTTTGTATTCATTCAGCTGCCGATGCTGATTTTTCTTCAGATTCGGCAGGGCCAGGTCTTCAAACAGCAGGTCAAGATACTCATCTTTCGATATCTGGAAGACAAATTCGTCCTGGCCTTCACCGTCCTGGCTGGCATTGCCTTGACCACTGCCTCCACCGCCACCGCCACCTTGAGGACGTTCAATGCGGTCATTCTGCACAAAATGGTCGTTCCCAGGGTGAACACGATGGCGACTGCCGCCGCGCCCCTGGTGGAAAATCGGCTCATTGATGTCATCAATAGGAATCGAGACCGATTCGCCGCTCTCCACGTCGGTGACCGAACGCTTGTTGATGGCCTCGGAGATCGACTGCTTGATTTGCGACTTGTAACGGCGCAGAAAGCGCTGCCGATTGACGGCGCTTTTGTTTTTACCGTTCAGACGCCGATCGATGAAATAGGCCATAAAACTCCCCCAAACTACAGCGCAAGCCAGGCCGGAATATTCCGGCCTCCTGTTACGGCGCCGCAGCGCCGCATAGCTTACAGGTAACGATTATGAAGATTTACGCACGCGCAGATACCATTCACACAGCAGGCGCACCTGCTTGCGGGTATAGCCTTTCTCCATCATGCGGTCGACAAAATCATCGTGTTTTTTCTGTTCGTCCGTTGAGGTCTTGGTATTGAACGAAATCACCGGCAGCAGCTCTTCGGTATTGGAGAACATTTTCTTCTCAATGACCGTGCGCAGTTTTTCGTAACTGGTCCAGTTTGGATTACGTCCACTATTCTGCGCACGAGCACGCAGCACAAAGTTGACGATCTCGTTACGGAAATCTTTCGGGTTACTGATCCCGGCAGGTTTCTCGATCTTTTCCAGCTCGGCGTTCAGTGATTCGCGGTCAAACAGCTGTCCGGTATCGGGATCGCGATACTCTTGATCCTGAATCCAGAAATCAGCGTAGGTGACATAGCGGTCAAAGATGTTCTGACCATATTCAGAGTAAGATTCCAGATAAGCCGTCTGAATCTCTTTACCAATAAACTCGGCATATTTCGGGATCAGATAGCCTTTCAGGTGCTCAAGGTACTTCTCAGCCAGATCCTGCGGGAACTGCTCACGCTCAATCTGTTGCTCCAGCACGTAGAACAGGTGTACCGGGTTGGCGGCCACTTCAGCGTGGTCAAAGTTAAAGACGCGCGACAGAATCTTAAAGGCAAAACGGGTCGACAGACCGTTCATACCCTCATCCACCCCCGCGTAGTCATGATACTCCTGCCAGGATTTCGCTTTCGGGTCGGTATCTTTCAGGCTCTCACCGTCATACACCCGCATTTTGGAATAGATGCTGGAGTTTTCCGGATCTTTCAGGCGTGACAGGATCGAGAAGCGTGCCAGGGTTTCCAGCGTGCCTGGGGCGCAAGGTGCGGTGGTCAACTCACTGTGATTAAGCAGCTTGTCATAAATTTTGATCTCTTCCGACACACGTAAGCAGTACGGCACTTTGACGATGTATACGCGGTCAAGGAAGGCTTCATTGTTCTTGTTGTTGCGGAACGTCACCCACTCAGATTCGTTGGAGTGCGCCAGGATGATGCCATTAAACGGCAGGGCAGAGATGCCCTCAGTACCGTTATAGTTACCTTCCTGAGTGGCGGTCAGCAGCGGATGCAGCACTTTAATCGGTGCTTTGAACATCTCAACAAATTCCATGATGCCTTGGTTTGCCCGGCACAGTGCGCCAGAGTAGCCGTAAGCATCCGGATCGTTTTGCGCGTGGTTTTCCAGTTTACGGATGTCGACTTTACCGACCAGCGCAGAGATATCCTGGTTGTTCTCATCACCCGGTTCCGTTTTGGCAATGGCGACCTGTTCCAGAATAGAAGGCCAGACCTTCACCACTTTGAAACGGGTGATATCGCCACCAAAGTCATGCAGGCGTTTCGCGGCCCACGGAGACATGATGGTGCCCAGGTAACGCCGCGGTACGCCATACTCTTTTTCCAGAATATTGGCATCTTCCTGCGGGTTGAACAGGCAAAGTGGGTGGTCATTCACCGGGCTACGTTCGCCTTCGGCACTCAGCACGTAAATCGGAACGCGCTGCATTAACGCTTTCAAGCGCTCGGCGAGGGACGACTTACCGCCACCGACCGGTCCCAGTAAATAGAGGATTTGTTTCTTCTCTTCCAGGCCTTGCGCAGCATGTTTCAGGTAAGAGACGATCTGTTCAATCGCTTCCTCCATACCATAAAACTCTTCGAAGGCGGGATAACGCCCCATGACGCGGTTAGAGAAGATTCTGGAAAGGCGTGGCTCTTGCGCCGTATCAACCATTACTGGCTCACCGATAGCCATCAATAGTCGTTCTGCAGCGTTGGCGTATGCACTGCGATCCTGCTTACAGACAGCAAGGAACTCCTGCAGTGTGAACTCTTCGTCCTTGGCAGCTTCATAGCGCTGACGATAGTGATCGAATATATTCATAGCGATGCCCGTCCTTTCGTTTTTAGCACAGGTAAAGGAGCGAAATTAGATACGTTTGCAGCTCCCGGAAGATATTCTTTATTGAGTACAGCAACCCTTATGCCAACCTGACGTTTTTTTATCGGGATACACAATTCTTATGGTTACTCTGCTCGAACTAAAAGTCTCGTCTTACTTTTAACTGTAGAAGGCATTCAGAAAACCTGCAGCCACTTTTCACCTTATTTAGCGATATATCAATAACAAAGTCTCATAAGCGCTAAGGCAATCCGTTGGTACGTGCTGGCTGATGAAATGCCTCAGACAATTCCGCTGGGGTGATAAACATCCCTGATTTAACATTAACCCAAAGCAAAAAATTGGTTAGACTCTGCGTGTGATTGTTATATTTATGGACTGAATAAATTGTGAACCATTTCAAACTTAAAGCGCTTGCTCTCGCTGTTCCTTGTTATTTTGCGGCGTTCAGCACTCATGCAGAACCCTTATCTCTTGGTGCCTCGGTTATTTATGCCCAATCGCCTTACCGTGGAGGACAAGACCGTTATCTGCCGATTCCTGTCATCAACTACGAGGGCGAAAACTTCTGGTTCCGCAGTCTGCAAGGCGGTTACTACCTGTGGAAAGACCCGCAGAACCAGCTGTCTCTAACAGTGCTGGGCTCACCGCAGCAGTACGATCCGAAAGACAACGATCTGGGCGATATGAAAGCGCTGGACAAGCGCCGCATGACCCTGATGGCGGGTGCCAGTTATCGTCATGTTGCTGACTGGGGCATCGTGCGCACCGCATTGCTCGGTGATGTGTTGAATAACAGCAATGGGATGATTTGGGATCTTACCTATCTGTATCGCTTCGATTTTGGCGCATTTAGCCTGACGCCGGGTATCGGTGCGATGTGGAACAGCGCCAATCAGAACCGTTATTACTATGGTGTTTCATCGCATGAGAGCGCCAGAACGGGCATTGCGCAGTATCAACCCGATGACAGTTGGTCGCCTTATGTTGAAATGAATGCCAGCTATCAGATCAGTGATAGCTGGAACGCCAGTTTCTCGGGACGCTATACCCGATTTGACAGTGAAATCAAAGACAGCCCAATGGTCGACAAAAGCGGGCAGTTCACGGTCTGGACCGGCATTAGCTACAGCTTCTGATGATTTGAATAAACGCCTCGCCAAGAGGCGTTTTTTTTACATTGCACCAATACAGCGCCCACAAATGGCGCAACCGGAGGCGTAATGAAAACCATTCAGTTTCGTGATGAATCACCTTTACCTGCTATTGGACAAGGCACCTGGTACATGGGCGAAAATGCGGCGCAACGCAATGCCGAAGTCGGCGCACTGCAGGCGGGTTTGGATCTTGGCCTCAAACTGATTGATACCGCCGAGATGTACGCAGAAGGCGGCGCAGAGGAGGTTGTGGGTGAGGCATTGCGCGGGCGCCGCGAGCAAGCCTGGTTGGTGTCAAAGGTCTATCCGTGGAACGCAGGTGAAATCGATGCCATTGACGCCTGTGAACGCAGTTTGCGGCGCTTGCAGACCGATTACCTTGATCTCTACCTGCTGCACTGGCGCGGCAATGTGCCGCTGGAAGAGACGGTGCGCGCCATGGAGATGCTGCAACAGCAGGGTAAAATTCGCCATTGGGGCGTGTCGAACTTCGATACCGAAGATATGCAAGAGTTGTGGGGTGAAGCGGGCGGAGAGGGCTGCTTAACCAATCAGGTGCTTTATCATCTGGCATCTCGTGGCATTGAATATGATCTGTTACCAACTTGTCAGCAACGCAGCGTGCCGATTATGGCCTATTGCCCGCTGGCACAAGCGGGACGCTTACGCCAGTCCCTGTTTGATGAGCCGCATCTCCAGCAGATTGCACAACAGAGGGGCATCAGTGTGGCGCAATTGCTGTTGGCATGGGTTATTCGCGACCAGGGTATTATCGCGATTCCTAAAGCCAGCAGCATCAAGCATGTGACGGAAAATGCCGCCGCCCTGAACGTTACGTTAACGGCAGAGGAGTTGACGATTATCGACCGGGCGTTTCCGGCACCGCAGCACAGGACCGGATTGGATGTGGTGTAGCGGCGCGAGTGCGCCGCAAAGACTTATTTGTTACGCACGCGCAGCGTGGTACCGAGACGTGCAGGGGATTCACCGGCGCTTTTCATCGGCTTATTAATGCGCGCCGTCTCCACGCAAACCATGGTTTTGTAGCCTTCGTTCGGCATATCCGCCATGCTGCATGACAGTTCCGGGCCCGGATTCCAGGTGACAACGTCACTTTGATAGTGATGATACACTTCGATTTGACGCTTGCCGCCTTTATCGTGGATCACGCTGCAATCTTCTGCAGCGGTGTGAATACGATCCACGCGGTCGGGATAGGTTTGTTTACCATCCGCTGAACTGCCCAAGGTATTTGCGTTCACTTTATCAATGTAACTATTGCCTAAGCCACTCACTTCAACCTGCGCGATGTCAGCAATCTGGAAGTAGGTATGCAGCGCGGCGGTGGCTTCATAATCGCCCCAGGCTTCAAGCTCTATTTCGCAGTGTTCGGCGATACGGAAGCGGGCGAGCAGGGTGAAATCGTGCGGCCAGAGCTTTTTGGTCTGGGCATTACTCTCCAGCGTGAAGGTCAGCATCACCGCATCTTCGTTCTCATCGTGCGCGGTGAGTGTCCATGGCTGATTACGTGCAAAGCCATGCGCAGGTTCGCCAGCCGGGCCAAACCACGGCCAGCAGACAGGTACGCCACCGCGAAATGCCTTGCCCGTAGTGAAGGGCGTCTTCTCACTGAGCCAGATTACCGGTTGCTGCCCACTCGGTTGCCAGGAGAGCAGATGAGCGCCTTGCAGTGCGATGGCGGCACGCACCTTAGGATGGCTGATCACCACAATCGGCAAGTCACCCAGTTGGCGCTGTGACAGGTAAGGGGTGATCTGATTCACCACCGGCAAAGCATAAATTTTATCTTGCATCGTCAGACCTTCTCTTCTTCCAAATGAAAAAAAAGGGGCGACCGAAGTCACCCCTTGTCTGTTTCGCTAGTTGCTTACTTAGCAGCAACCAGTGCAATCAGATCCAGAACTTTGTGTGAGTAGCCAGTTTCGTTGTCGTACCATGAAACCAGTTTCACGAAGTTGTCGTTCAGTGCGATACCGGCTTTAGCATCGAATACTGAAGTCAGGGTTTCGCCGTTGAAGTCGGTAGATACGACGTCGTCTTCGATGTAACCCAGAACGCCTTTCATCTTGCCTTCAGATTCAGCTTTGATAACGGCACAGATTTCTTTGTAAGTTGCTGGTTTTTCCAGACGAACAGTCAGGTCAACAACAGACACGTTCGGGGTAGGAACGCGGAACGCCATACCAGTCAGTTTACCGTTCAGCTCTGGCAGAACCACGCCAACTGCTTTCGCAGCACCGGTAGATGAAGGGATGATGTTCTGAGCTGCGCCACGGCCGCCGCGCCAGTCTTTGTGAGACGGGCCATCAACAGTTTTCTGCGTTGCGGTAGTTGCGTGAACGGTGGTCATCAGGCCTTCAACGATACCGAAGTGATCGTTGATAACTTTAGCCAGTGGAGCCAGGCAGTTAGTGGTGCAAGATGCGTTAGAAACGATATCCTGGCCTTGGTATTTGTCGAAGTTTGCACCGCGAACAAACATTGGGGTCGCATCTTTAGATGGACCAGTCAGAACAACTTTCTTCGCGCCAGCCTGAATGTGTTTACGAGCGGTTTCGTCGGTCAGGAAGATACCGGTTGCTTCAGCAACAACGTCAACACCCACTTCATCCCATTTCAGGTTAGCCGGGTCTTTCTCAGCGGTAACACGGATTTTCTTGCCGTTAACAATCAGCGCGCCGTCTTTAACTTCTACGGTGCCGTCGAAACGACCGTGCGTAGAGTCATACTTCAGCATATAAGCCATGTAATCCGCGTCGAGCAGGTCGTTGATTGCAACGATTTCGATGTCAGAACGCTGCTGTGCAGCACGGAAAACGATGCGACCGATACGGCCAAAACCGTTGATACCTACTTTGATAGTCATATATTCCACCAGCTATTTGTTAGTGAATAAAAGGTTGGCTGTAAAATTACAAAAACCTTACCAGGCGTCAAGCGGAATCGTGTCAATTGTTGCGACAGGTCAATTCCAACGCCAGGAATAATTCGTTGCGCAATCGCTTACGCAGCACCCTTATTGCGCGCCTATGTTACGCCGAATACCGACCGAAAAGGGATGACTTTTGCAAAGGGTGATCGACGTCACAATTTTGCGCTGTGGCAGTCGTGTCGAATGGGTTCGCACGAAAAAAGACCATGAAGATGTTGTTCGTTTGTTAGAATACTAGTCGATTTTTACAGAATGACACTCCGGAACTCAAAATGGCTAAAGACACCGCACCCGAGGCAAAAATCGCGCAGCTTTCAGAGATGCAGCGTTATGTCACTCAGCATCGCGGCACGGAACCGCCTTTCAGTGGCGCACTGCTGCATAACAAGCAGGAAGGCATTTACCACTGCTTAGTGTGCAACTCACCTCTGTTTCTCTCCGACTCCAAATACGATTCAGGCTGTGGCTGGCCAAGCTTCTATCAGCCTTACAGTGATGATGCTATCCGTTATCTGGAAGATGATTCGCATGGCATGCACCGTGTGGAAATTCGTTGTGGCAATTGCGATGCACATCTCGGCCATGTCTTCCCGGATGGCCCACAGCCTACCGGTGAGCGTTATTGCGTTAACTCCGCATCGCTAAGCTTTAGCGATGAGCAGGGCAATCAGCAAGAGGGCTGAGCATGAAACAAGAACTGGAAGCGATGCTGGCAGCGATGACGCCGGAAGTTTACGAGCGTTTGGCCAGTGCCGTGGAAACTGGCAAATGGCCGGATGGTGTGGCGTTAACGCCGGAACAACGTGAAAACTGTCTGCAGCTGGTGATGCTGTGGCAGGCGCGTCATAACGACGATCCACAGCATATGACCATCGGCAAGGGTGGTGAAATGGTGATGAAGTCGAAAAAGCAGTTGAAGGAAGATTTCGGCATTGAATCGGAAGTGACACGTATCAACCTGCACTGACAGGCAAATGGGCTGGTTTTCACCAGCCCATTTTTCAGATTATTACCGCACCCTGTGCTTCCATTTGGGCGATGGCAATTTCACTGTCATCTGGATTGAGGTTCACGCCACGGCAACCCTCTTTTACCACTTCAACGTTGTAACCCAATTCCAGCGCATCCAGCACGCTGTACTTCACGCAGTAATCGGTGGCAAGACCCAGCACCACCAGGTCGCTGATGTTCCGTTCACGTAGCCAGCTGTCCAGCTCAGTTTTACGGCGATGGCCGTTGTCAAAGAATGCGCTGTAACTGTCCACCTCAACGTCACCGCCTTTGTGGAAAACCGCGTCAATCAGGCTACGGTCCAGATCGGGATGAAAATCGGCACCGACAGAGTTTTCAACCCCATGATCGGGCCACCAGATCTGTGCCAGACCGTTTAACTCACCCAAGGTGTAAACCGGTTCGCCTGATACTGAGGCGAAGCTGCCATGATTGGCTGGGTGCCAGTCCTGTAATGCCACAACGCATTCACCCCGATCACGGAATTCACGTGCGTAACGATTGGCAACGGCAACCGTTTGATCACCTTCACGCACCGCCATAGGGCCGCCGGGGCAAAAATCGTTCTGAATATCGATGATTATCAATGCCCGCTTCATTACATCTCGCTCCGTATCAGTCGTCGGTCAATTCGCCGCGTAAATTCTGTTGCATTTTGGCACGAATTTCAGTGCTGGTGAGATTTTGGCTCAACAAAAAGTGCAGTTTTGTTAACGTAGCCTCAACGGTGAGGTCAAAACCACTGATGACGCCTGCATGCTCAAGTGCGTTACCGGTGGCGTAGCCGCCCATATTCACTTTGCCGGACATGCACTGCGTGAGGTTCACTACCACAATGCCGCGATCGCTGGCCTGATGAAGCTCAGCCAAAAACTCAGCGTTTTGCGGCGCATTTCCCACGCCATAGGAGCGAAGAATCAATGCTTTCACCGGCTGGCGCAGGAAATTGCGCACCACATCCGCGGAGATGCCCGGATAAATGGTGACCACACCGATGGGCTGCGGCGTAATGGGATGCACGATCAGGTCGCCTTTGCCTTGCGGTGCCGCAGGGGTATTCAGCTTGCGAATGTGAATGCCGGCTTCCAGCAGCGGTGACAGGTTAGGTGAAGCAAATGCATTAAAGCCATCGGCGTGGGCTTTGGTGGTTCGGTTGCCGCGGAACAGCGTGTTGTTAAAGAACAGCGCGACTTCACTAATGGGATAATTCGCCGCGACATACAACGAATTGAGCAGGTTCTGTTGGCCATCTGAGCGCAACTCAGCCAATGGAATCTGTGAACCGGTAACGATGACGGGTTTGGACAGATTTTCCAGCATGAAAGATAACGCCGAGGCGGTAAACGCCATGGTATCGGTGCCATGCAGGATCACGAAGCCATCATACTGGTCATAGTTCTGCTTGATATCGTCAGCAATCGATTGCCAATCCGCTGGCGTCATGTCTGACGAGTCCATCAAAGGATGATATTCGTGGATGGTAAAATTCGGCATCTCAGGCCGATGGAACTCTGGCATGTTCGCCAGTTGCTGCTGCAGATGACCGGAAACCGGAATGTAGCCCTGAGCAGAGCGTTGCATACCGATAGTACCGCCCGTGTAGGCTACGTAGATGTTTTTCTTTTGCATGAGGAACTCAGACTTGCCGTAAAACGCGCAGTATAAGGGGATTAACAGCGAAAAGCAGCCCGACCAGCGGCCGGGCTGTAAAGATTAACGTACGTTGCTGCAGTTCAGGCAGAACGCGTAACGATTTTGTGGATCGTTAAGGTTATTCATCAAACCTGGCTGATCTTTCACTGCGCTCATCACATCCAGCATTGGCGCAGGCAGCCACACTTTGAGTGCAGCAGGCAGCATGGCTTGAGCCGACGCGTTCATCTGATTGAGCAGCAAATCGATCATGCCTGGATCATCCTGATACCAGCTCAGTTGTGGCTTAGCGACTTTTGCCAACTCGGCGGCTTTCGCCACGGCGTCGTCAAAATCACCCAGTGCATCGACTAAACCATTGGCTTTCGCATCGCTACCCGTCCAGACGTGACCTTGCGCGATAGCATTGATCTGCTCAGGTGTCTTATGGCGCGATGTCGCCACCAGGCCAACAAAGTTGCGATAACCGTTCTCAATGGTCAGTTGCATCAATTGCTGCACTTCAGTCGGCAAGGCTTTGGTGGTCGCCACGTCAGCCAGCGGGGAAGTGGCGACGCCGTCGGTGTGCACACCAATGCTGCTCAGGCTGTTCTCGACGGTGTTGATCACCCCGAAAATGCCGATCGATCCGGTGAGCGTGCTCGGTGCTGCCACGATGTAATCCGCTGGCGTTGAGATCCAATAGCCGCCTGAAGCCGCCATACCGCCCATGGAAACCACCACCGGTTTGCCGGCATCATGCGCGGCGGCCAGCTCTTCACGAATCGCTTCTGAGGCGGAAACGCTGCCGCCTGGGCTGTTCACGCGCAGGACAATGGCTTTGATTTTCGGATCGAGGCGTGCATCACGAATCTGTGACGCGGTGGTATCGCCGCCCACGTTGCCCGCCGTCTCTTCTCCATCCATGATGGCGCCGCTGGCGAAGATCACGGCAATATTGCCATCCTGATCCTGCTGCGGTTGTTTCACGGTGTAATCATAAATGCTGACGTTGCGATAATCGTTATTGGCCTTATCCCAACCGAAGGTTTTCACCAACTCCTGGTCTGCGGCAGCACGGCTATCCAGTACATCAACCAGTTTATTGTTCAGTGCATACTTGGCGGTATCACCATCGACAGCCTGCAAGCCGCTAATGATGCCTGCTGCGCCAGGGAAGAGTTGGTCTGGCGTGATCTGGCGGTTGGCGGCAACGGTGTTCAGGTAGTTCTGCCACAGCTGACCTATCCAACGACCATCGGCATCACGGGCTTCGGGTGACATATCATCACGCAGGAAGGGCTCAACGGCGGATTTATAGGTCCCGACGCGGAAGACGTGTGAGTTGACCTTTAACTTCTCCAGTAAGGATTTGTAATACAGGCCGTTGGTGGCGAAGCCGTGCAGATCAACCGTACCTTGCGGTGACAGGTAGATTTTGGTCGCATAGCTGGCGATGTAATATTGCGCCTGGCTGTAGCTGTCACCAATCGCATAGATGGGTTTGCCCGTATCGCGGAATTCACGCAGTGCTTTGCCCACATACTGCAGCGACGGTTGATCGCCCCCGGCGAAGTCACGCAAGTCCAGCACGATGCCGGTAATGTTCTTGTCGGTCTTCGCCTGACGAATCGCATCCACCACATCGAACAAAGAGTTTTCCTGCAAGCGGTCGCTGCTGGCACCCAACAGCTGACGACTGATGCGGCTCAGACGATTGCTGACGGAAGGCTTATCCACCAGTACACCGCTTAAATCAACTTTCAGCGCACCTTGTTGCACGGGCTCACTGCTGCTGGCGCTGGAAAGCTGTAACCAGATGCCAACGCCAGCCAGAATCAGAACAATAAGGAATAAATTAAGAATAAATTCCCGAATGAAATTTAACACCCGCCAGCTCCAGCGGAACAGACCGGCAATAATTCGCCACAATGTGCGCATAAACTCTCCATATTCACGTAACAGGGCAGTCGCCACGCGCTCTGCCCCGATGTTGGCTTCATCCTAAAGAGCGGCGTGCGAAATGTCAGCAGGAAATCGCGCCAGACTGTTACAAAAGATCGCGCTGTGCCAGGATTAGCCGACGCTTTTTATTCACGGGAGAATAATCATGGATGCATTGGATTTATTAGTTAACCGTCGTTCAGCATCACGCCTTGCAGAACCGGCACCCGCAGGTGAGGCGCTGCAAAACATTTTGCATGCAGGATTACGCGCGCCAGATCACGGCACACTGCAGCCCTGGCGTTTCATCATTGTTGAGAATGAGGGTCGTGAACGTTTCGCTAAGCTGCTGGAGCAGGCAGCGCGTGACACTCATCAGGATGATAAAGCCATCGAAAAGGCGGCATCGGCCCCATTCAGAGCGCCGATGATCATTACTGTGGTGGCGCGCTGTGAAGAACATGCCAAAGTGCCACACTGGGAACAGCTGGTTTCAGCGGGCTGCGCGGTGATGGCGATGCAGATGGCGGCAGTAGCGCAGGGCTTTAACGGTATCTGGCGCAGCGGCCCCTGGACCGATAATGTGGCTGTTCGTGAAGCCTTTGGCTGCCGTGAGCAAGACGCGATTGTGGGTTTCCTTTACCTCGGCACGCCACAGCTTAAAGCCAACACCACCGTGGTGGCACCCGATACGGCACAATTTGTCAGTTATTTCTGACAGACAACAGCGGGTTTCTGCTGCAGGGTGAGCGCGGTTGCAAAGATTGCACACCGCGTGTGCGAAAGATCGAGGTTAGGTCGCGCAACACTTACCACCGGCTGGCAGCCAGGCTAACATAACGCCTTCTGTACAGCGCATAAGGAACCCGCCATGAGTGAACCGCTTCGTTTGACGCAATACAGCCATGGGGCTGGCTGCGGCTGCAAAATATCTCCGCAGGTGCTGGAAACCATTCTACGCAGTGAGCTGACGCCTTTTCACGATCCACAACTGCTAGTGGGCAATGAAACCCGTGATGATGCCGCCGTCTACGATCTGGGTAACGGTACGGCGGTGGTCAGCACCACCGATTTCTTCATGCCTATCGTGGACGATCCTTACACTTTTGGCCGTATCGCGGCCACCAATGCCATCAGTGATATCTATGCCATGGGCGGTAAACCGATCATGGCGATTGCGATCCTCGGATGGCCGATAAACGTCCTCAGCCCTGAGGTGGCGCAACAGGTGATTGAAGGTGGACGAGCGGCGTGCCAGGCGGCAGGTATTGCGCTGGCGGGTGGGCACTCTATTGATGCGCCAGAACCGATCTTTGGTCTGGCTGTCACCGGGATCGTTGATGTGGCGCGCGTGAAGAAGAACAGCGCGGCATTGGCGGGTTGTCAGCTTTTCCTGACCAAGCCACTGGGCATTGGTATCCTGACCACCGCGGAGAAAAAAGGGCTGCTGCGTCCTGAGCATCAGACGCTGGCGGCAGAGGTGATGTGTCAGCTGAATAGCGCTGGCGCAGAGTTTGCGAAACTGGCCGGCGTCAGTGCCATGACGGACGTCACCGGTTTTGGTTTGCTGGGCCACCTGAATGAAATTTGCCAGGGTTCTGGCTTACGAGCGGAAGTGGTGGTCGCGCAGGTTCCGCGGTTACCTGGCGTGGATGATTACATCGTGTTAGGCGCGGTGCCTGGCGGTACTGAGCGCAATTTCGCCAGCTATGGTGCGCATATTTCCCCAATGGATCAGGCCACGCGTGCATTACTGTGTGACCCACAAACTTCAGGTGGACTGCTGGTGGCGGTGCAACCCAGCGAGGTGGACGCTTTCCAGCGTTGTGCTGCATTAGCCGGCGTGCAGGCGACAGCAATAGGTGCGCTGTTTGCTGCTGATCATGCTCATCCACTCATTACAGTCGTGAACTGACGTTAAAGGATCGACGCCACACATGCGTTTGTTTATTGCCGAAAAACCCAGTCTGGCGCGCGCCATTGCTGATGTCCTGCCAAAACCGCATCGTCGCGGTGATGGTTTTATTGCCTGTGGTAATGACCAGATGGTGACCTGGTGTGTGGGTCATCTGCTTGAACAGGCGCAGCCAGAAAGCTACGACAGCCGTTATGCCCGCTGGAATCTGGCTGATCTGCCGATCATCCCGGAAAAGTGGCGCCTGCAGCCGCGCCCCTCGGTGGCGAAGCAGCTCAAGGTGATTGAAGGCTTGCTGCAACAGGCAACTGAAGTGGTCCACGCCGGTGACCCGGACCGTGAAGGCCAGTTGCTGGTGGATGAAGTGCTGGATTATTTGCAGTTGCCGCCGGAAAAACGGCAAAAAGTTCAACGCTGCCTGATAAACGATCTTAACCCGGCAGCAGTGGAGCGTGCGGTAGGGCGTCTGCGTGAAAACCGTGAGTTCATCCCGCTGTGTGTCTCTGCGCTGGCCCGTGCCCGCGCGGACTGGCTCTATGGCATCAATATGACGCGTGCCTGGACACTGCTAGGGCGTAATGCCGGTTACGATGGTGTCTTATCGGTGGGGCGCGTGCAGACACCCGTGCTGGGGCTGGTAGTGCGTCGTGATGAAGAGATCGAGAACTTTATCCCGAAAGATTATTTTGAAGTGAAGGCGCACATCGTCACGCCGAAAGATGAGCGCTTTATTGCCACCTGGGTGCCCAGTGATGCCTGTGAACCCTGGCAGGATGATGAAGGCCGCCTGCTGCATCGCCCATTGGCCGATCACGTATTAGAGCGCATCAATGGCAAGCCGGCGCTGGTGACTGGCTACAACGATAAACGCGAGTCGGATACGGCGCCGCTGCCGTTTTCACTCTCCAGCCTGCAAATCGAGGCGGCTAAGCGCTTTGGTTTGAGTGCGCAGAACGTGCTGGATTGCTGTCAGCGTTTGTATGAAACCCACAAGCTGATTACCTATCCCCGTTCTGACAGCCGCTATTTACCGGATGAACACTTTGCGGGCCGCCACGCGGTGCTGAACGCCATTCAGGCGCATCAACCCAACCTGACGCCGCCAGCGGACTTCAATCCCGATCAGAAAAATCGCTGCTGGGACGATAAAAAAGTCGATGCTCACCACGCCATCATTCCCACGGCGCGTGCCAGTAAAGTCAATCTGACGGAAAACGAAGCTAACATTTACGGTTTAGTCGCGCGTCAGTATCTGATGCAGTTTTGCCCTGATGCGATATTCCGTAAATGCGTCATTGACCTCGATATTGGCGGCGGTAAGTTTATCGCCAAAGCCCGTTTTCTGGCTGAAGCCGGATGGCGCGCTTTGCTGGGCAGCAAAGAGCGGGATGAAGAGAATGACGGAACGCCGCTGCCGGTAGTGAGTAAAGGCGATGAGCTGTTGTGCGAGCGCGGTGAAGTGTTGGCAAAGCAGACACAGCCGCCGCGCCCCTTCACGGATGCCACGCTGTTATCCGCGATGACCGGCATCGCGCGTTTTGTACAGGATAAAGAATTAAAGAAAGTGCTGCGTGCGACCGATGGTTTAGGAACGGAAGCGACGCGCGCGGGCATTATCGAATTGTTGTTCCGTCGAACATTTCTGGTCAAAAAAGGCCGCTATATTCATTCAACGGAAGCGGGAAGGGCGTTGATTCATGCCTTACCTGAAATGGCGGCGCGACCGGACATGACAGCGCATTGGGAATCGACATTGACTCGTATCAGTGAGAAAGCCTGCCGTTACGATGAGTTTATGCAGCCGCTGGTCAGCACCTTGATTGGGTTGATTGGCGAAGCGCGCCAGCGACCGTCATTACAGTCGTTTAGAGGCATTGCCGCACCGGCAGGCAAGCGTAAAGCGAAACCGAAATCGACCCGGCGTAAAACCAAGGAGACAGAGTGATGCGTTATGCTCTCGTAGTGCTGAGCCTGATGGTGATGTGCAGCACGGCTGCACAAGCCAACCGCCAGCCGGAAAGAAGCATGGGAAATACTGATGTGGTGGTGGATATGCCACCGGAAGTCTGGACGCAGGGACAGAACACTCAGCAGAGCAACTGCATGCAGTGCTGTACTTATGAAAACCGCAGTTATTCGGAAGGTGCAGTGGTAAAAGCAGAAGGTGTGCTGTTGCAATGCGGGCGCGATGAGAAAGTACTGGGAACCAACCCGCTGATCTGGAAAATCATCAAATAAAAGCGCGTGGCGTTAGGCGCCACGCAGCTTCATCACAGTTTAAATGTTGACCACACTGGCGCGTGATCTGACGGTTTTTCCATGCTGCGGATGTCGTAATCGATCCCACTCTCAATGCAACGCGAGGCCAGCGGCTGGCTGGCCAGCAGCAGATCGATACGCAGACCGCGGTTGTCATCGAATCCTTTAGAACGGTAATCGAACCACGAGAAGCGATCGTTGGTATCGGGGTATTTGTCACGCCAGGTATCAACCAAGCCCCAGTTCATCAGGCGATCCATCCACTCACGCTCTTCTGGCAGGAATGAACATTTACCGGTGCGCAACCAGCGTTTGCGGTTGTCTTCGCCAATGCCAATATCCAGATCGGTGCTGCTGATGTTCATATCACCCATGATCAGCACCGGTTTATCGACGGCCAGCTGCTGCTCAAGATAATCTTGTAGATCGCGATAAAACTTCTCTTTCGCCGGGAATTTGGTCGGGTGGTCGCGGCTCTCACCTTGCGGGAAATAGCCGTTAATCACGGTAATGTCGCCGATTGGACTCGGGATTTCCGCCATGATTAAGCGGCGTTGTGAATCCTCATCATCACCGGGAAAACCACGGCGTACAGAGACAGGTTGCTGCTTGGTGAGCAACGCCACACCGTAATGGCCTTTCTGGCCGTGATAAAAGACGTTGTAACCCAGTTTGCTGACATCTTCGAGCGGGAACATGTCGTCATGAACTTTGGTTTCTTGCAGGCCGATAACGTCCGGCTGATGCTGCTCAACCAGCGCTTCAAGCTGATGAGGGCGAGCGCGCAAGCCGTTGATGTTGAAAGAGATGAATTTCATTTCGCTGCCATTTTTTTCCGCAAAAGTATGCCGGGATGGTAACGAGTTTTCGCTTAAAAGTCATGGATTGGATCGGAAGGTAGTCTCACTGCGTTCGACTCGAACCTTCGGTCGAAGCTTCTCATCCTTCTCAAGTGCTTTATGTGAGAGTTTGTAGCTGATTAGGAATGGGAGAATATTGGATGGTGGCGGGAGAAGGATTCGAACCTTCGAAGTCGATGACGGCAGATTTACAGTCTGCTCCCTTTGGCCGCTCGGGAATCCCGCCTGGGATATGAAGCTCTTTATGATTCAGGCGAGGAGTTAATTCAGATGGTGGCGGGAGAAGGATTCGAACCTTCGAAGTCGATGACGGCAGATTTACAGTCTGCTCCCTTTGGCCGCTCGGGAATCCCGCCACTGGCCTGAATTAAAGTGCCTGAAAGCGGGGCGCATCATACCAAATGCGCTCTGACTGTAAAGCGCTGAAAACGAAATTATGAATCGTTTGACCACTTTTCACGCGTGGCGCTGAAGAGTTGCACAATTCAGCGCCGCACAGATTAAAGAATGATGGTGCGGTTGCCGTAAACGAACACCCGCTGACCCAGCACTTTATACAGTGCACGGCTCAATACATTCTTCTCAACATCACGTCCGGCACGCATCATCTCTTCTGCGGTATAGCTGTGATCGACATTGATGACGTCCTGCATAATGATTGGACCTTCATCAAGGTTATCATTCACATAGTGTGCCGTTGCGCCAATGATCTTCACGCCGCGCTCATACGCCTGGTGGTAAGGACGAGCGCCGATGAACGCGGGCAGGAACGAGTGGTGAATATTGATGATCTGATTCGGGTAACGCTGCACAAAGGCCGGCGTCAGCACACGCATATATTTCGCTAACACGACGTAATCCGGTTGGTAACGATCGATTTCGTCACCCATGCGATTGTCGTGCTCTTCACGGGTTAATCCTTCGTGGCTCACCAGCACGAACGGAATATCGAAACGCTCGACCAGTGAACGCAAGGTTTCATGGTTACCGATGACCGCGGCGATCTCCATATCGAGACCCCCAAAGGCGCTTTTCATCAGTAAATCACCCAGGCAGTGCGCTTCTTTGGTGACCAGAATTACCACGCGGCGGCGTCCTGCGCTCTGCAGTTCACGCACCGAGCCAGCTGGCAGCGCGCTGTCGAGATCGGCCAGCAAGGTGTTGTCGTTGAAAATCCCTTCAAGCTCTGTGCGCATGAAAAAGCGCCCGGTACGGTGATCGACAAACTCATTGTTCTGCACAATGTTGAGTTCGTGCTTGTAGCAAATGTTGGTGATCTTAGCGATCAGGCCTTTTGCATCAGGGCAAATGGTTCGTAAAACTTTTCGTTGCGTGTTTGGCGCTTGCATCTCGATCAGAGTCCTGTCAAAGCGATGAATGGTAAAGCCGTTGTGCATCTGTCCAGATTAACCACAACATTTTTTGTATTTTTTATCGGAGCCACAAGGACAGCGATCGTTACGCCCTAATTCCGGCGTTGTACCGTCTACATAGTACCAGCGTTGATCCTCACGAAGAAAGCGTGAACATTCATAGATGGCTGAAGTCCGCTCTTTTTCGCGGTAACGCGCAAAAAAGGTCACAAAGGCTTCATTAACATGGTTTCCATTAATACAACGGGTTACATTCAGACCCAGCCATTCAGTGTTGGTAAAACTTTCGGATAATAGCGTCTCAAGGTCTGCCACGCGCTGACTGGAGTGCCAGGTCGATGCCAGATAGGCGGCATTCTTCTCAACATAGGCGGTATAACGTGACCGCATCAATTGTTCAGCGCTGGTGGGGATATCATGGCCACTCAGAAAGGGTTGGCAACATGAGCTATACTGCTTTCCGCTGCAGCAGGGGCACTTTTCGGACACGTCATCTCCTGTGAGTGATTAAACTAAATTAACGTGTGCGCTATGGTAGCCGACTGCTGAGTGTGATGCTACGTACCAGATGAATCACGAGGTGCGATGAGAAAGGTAAGAATTGGGCTGGCTCTGGGTTCAGGTGCTGCCAAAGGCTGGGCGCATATAGGTGTTATCAATGCTTTAGAGCGCGCCGGGATTGAAGTTGACGTGGTTGCTGGCTGTTCTGTCGGTGCTTTAGTGGGATCAGCTTACGTGAATGGCCGACTCGGTCTGATGGAGAAATGGGTCAGTGCATTCCGTTATTGGGACGTCATCCGCTTAATGGATCTCTCCTGGCAGCGCGGAGGATTGTTACGCGGCGACCGCGTGTTTAGCCATATTCGCCAGTTGATTCCCAATGAATTTATCGAAGGGTGCGACAAACCTTTTGGTGTTGTCGCGTCAAATTTAAGTACCGGGCGTGAGCTATGGTTAACGGAGGGTGATCTCCACCAGGCGGTTCGCGCGTCATGCAGCATGCCAGGCCTGTTACCTCCGGTTAGCTACAATGGTTACTGGCTGGTGGATGGTGCGGTGGTGAATCCGGTGCCGATTTCGCTCACGCGTGCACTCGGCGCTGACATTGTTATCGCGGTTGATCTACAACATGACGCGCATTTGATGCAGCAGGATCTGTTGTCGGTCACGCCACAAAGCGGTGAAGAAGAAGCCGCCGCTGAAGCCCTCAGTTGGGGCAAGAAACTGCGCCAGCGCATTCTGGGATTGACGCATCGCCGGGCCAATCAAACGCCGGGTGCGATGGAGATTATGTCAACCTCGATCCAGATACTGGAAAACCGTTTGAAGCGTAATCGCATGGCAGGGGATCCGCCGGATGTCCTGATCCAACCGTTTTGTCCGCAGATATCCACATTGGATTTTCATCGTGCAGAAGAAGCCATCGCGGCAGGTAAAGCCGCTGTTGAGAAAAAAATGGATGAACTATTACCGCTGGTCCGTGGCAGATAATCAGGTTGTTCATTCACAGCTTTTGCGACTTCAGTCAATTCTGAAAGGCGCAACTGCGTTTTATGAACCACTATTGAAATATCTGGTACACAGGGGGAGAGAATGGAAAAGCCACTAATCGGCAAAAAAATACTCATTGTCGAAGATGAGGTCGTTTTCCGTTCATTACTGGACAACATGCTGGCGGGTCTGGGCGCCAGTACGCTGGAAGCCGGCGATGGCCTGGATGGCTTAACGCTGCTGTCAGCGCAGGCGGTGGATCTGGTGATTTGCGATTTGGAAATGCCGCGTATGGGCGGCATTCAGTTTGTTGAGCGCATCCGCAGTCGCGGCAATAGCGTCCCTATCTTGATCATTTCCGCCACGCAGAATATGGCCGACATTGCGCATGTGCTGCGGCTTGGCGTGCAGGATGTGTTGCTTAAACCTCTTAAAGACCTCGAACGTTTCCGTGAAGCGGTTTATGAATGTCTTTATCCTTCGATGTTCACCTCAAAAGTTGAAGAAGATGAACAGTTGTTCCAGGACTGGGACGCGCTGGTCCGCGATCCGCTAGCCGCGTCTAAACTGCTCAAACAGTTGCAGCCTCCCGTGCAACAAACCATTGCCAACTGCCGGATTAATTATCGTCAACTGACGATGGCGGAGCAGCCGGGTCTGGTGCTGGATATTGCTGCGCTATCGGACAAGGATCTCGCCTTCTACTGCCTGGACGTCACCCGCGCGGGTGATAACGGCGTACTGGCGGCATTGTTGTTGCGCGCATTGTTCAATGGATTGTTACAGGAACAACTTTCTGGGCAGAATCAACGTCTGCCAGAACTGAACGGCTTGCTCAGGCAGGTCAACATGCTGCTGCGTCAGGCCAATCTCAGTGGGCAGTTCCCATTACTGGTCGGTTACTACCATCGTCAGCTGAAAAATCTGATTCTGGTCTCCGCTGGACTTAACGCAACGTTGCACATCAACACCCACCAGATTCAACTCAGTAATGGCGTGCCGCTTGGTACTATGGGCAGCACGCACCTCAATCAAATCAGCCAACGTGCCGATGCCTGGCAATGCCATGTGTGGGGCGCGGGCGGCAGGCTTCGCCTGATGCTTTCGGCTGAAGAATAAGCGGTTGGATTTATATTTTTCGCGGGTTGGAGACAGGGCCAAGGGTAAGCTTTACACTTGGGTAATAGTCTTAAATTCCGCGGATTAACTCCATCCAGGATAAATCCGTCTGATAGTAACTGATATACTCATTTCGTTTTTAAACCGACATATCAAGTATTAACTTGAACGGCCTATTAAGAGAGGTATTTAGATGTCTGCCTATAAGTCTAAAGTAAAAAAAGCGGTAATCCCGGTTGCGGGTCTGGGTACGCGTATGCTGCCTGCTACCAAAGCTATTCCAAAAGAGATGTTACCGCTGGTCGATAAGCCGCTGATCCAATATGTCGTGAATGAGTGTATTGCTGCGGGCATTAATGAGATTGTGCTGGTCACCCACTCATCTAAAAACGCCATCGAAAACCATTTTGATACCAGTTTCGAACTGGAATCTATGCTGGAAAAACGCGTTAAGCGTCAGTTGCTGGATGAAATCCAGTCTATCTGCCCACCACATGTCACCATCATGCAGGTTCGTCAGGGTATTGCCAAAGGCCTGGGCCACGCAGTGATGTGTGCACATCCACTGGTGGGTGATGAGCCAGTTGCGGTCATCCTGCCGGATGTGATTATTGATGAATACGAATCCGATCCTACTAAAGACAACCTGGCAGAAATGCTGGCGCGTTATGAAGAAAGCGGCCGTAGTCAAATCATGGTTGAGCCAGTAGCCGACGTGACCGCTTACGGTGTGGTTGACTGCAAAGGTGCCGACCTCGCCCCAGGCCAGAGCGCGCCAATGGTGGGTGTTGTTGAGAAGCCGAAAGCGTCTGAAGCACCTTCTAACCTCGCGGTTGTGGGCCGTTACGTGCTGTCAGCGGATATCTGGCCGCTGTTGGCAAAAACCCCTCCGGGCGCAGGTGGCGAAGTTCAGCTGACTGACTCCATCGCCATGCTGATGGAAAAAGAGACCGTAGAAGCTTACCACCTGACCGGTGTGAGCCATGACTGCGGTAACAAACTGGGTTATATGCAAGCTTTTGTTGAGTACGGTGTACGTCATCCGGTGCTGGGTAAAGACTTTACTCAATGGCTTGAAGGCGCGGTAGGCAACAAAAAGTAATTCATTAAACACAGGATAATTCAATGAAAGTCACTGTATTTGGTATCGGCTATGTCGGTCTGGTTCAGGCTGCAGTGTTAGCTGAAGTCGGACATGACGTTCTCTGTATTGATGTCGATGAAAAGAAAGTCGAAAACCTGAAAAAAGGCCATATTCCGATTTTCGAACCGGGTTTGACGCCGCTGGTGATGTCTAACTATGAAGCGGGCCGCCTGAAGTTCAGCACCAATGCAGAAGAGGGTGTTAACCACGGCGTGATGCAATTTATTGCAGTGGGAACCCCGCCGGATGAAGACGGTTCTGCCGATCTGAAATATGTGACTGCAGTTGCGCGCACCATTGCCGCGCACATGAGCGATCATAAAGTCGTTATCGACAAATCCACAGTGCCTGTCGGGACGGCGGATCGCGTGCGTGCAGTGATGACAGAAACATTGCAAAAACGTGATGTTAACATCCCGTTTGATGTGGTTTCTAACCCTGAATTCCTCAAGGAAGGGGCTGCAGTAAACGATTGTATGCGTCCTGAGCGTATTGTCGTGGGTACCGATAACGATGATGTGGTTGAACTGCTGCGTGAACTCTACGAGCCGTTTAATCGTAATCACGACCGTATGATTTTGATGGATATCCGCAGTGCAGAGCTGACCAAGTACGCGGCAAACTGCATGCTGGCCACCAAAATCAGCTTTATGAACGAGATCTCAAACCTGGCAGAACGTCTGGGAGCCGACGTTGAGAAAGTGCGTCAGGGGATTGGATCGGATTCACGCATTGGTTACCACTTCATCTACCCTGGCTGTGGCTACGGTGGTTCGTGCTTCCCGAAAGACGTGCAGGCGCTGATTCGTACTGCTGAGTCTATTGGTTACACGCCGCGCCTGTTACAGGCGGTAGAAGATGTGAACGACTCGCAGAAAAACAAACTGCCAAGCTTTATCAAGCGCCATTTTGGCGACGATTTGCGCGGCAAGACGTTTGCACTGTGGGGACTGGCCTTCAAACCCAATACGGACGACATGCGTGAAGCCTCCAGCCGTGTGCTGATGGAAACGCTGTGGGAAGCGGGTGCGACTATTCAGGCATTTGACCCAGAAGCGATGGAAGAAGCCCAACGCATCTATGGTCATCGTGACGACCTGAAGCTGACGGGCACGAAAGAAGCTGCACTTCAGGGCGCAGATGGCTTAGTTATCTGTACTGAATGGCAGAATTTCCGTGCACCAGATTTCGACGTTATCAAAACCGCGTTAAAACAACCCGTGATTTTTGATGGTCGTAACCTGTATGATCCGGAACGTATCAGCAAACGCGGCTTTACTTATTATGCAATTGGCCGCGGAGCGTCAATCCAAATCATAGAATAAATGAGGGAAGTATGAAGTTTCTGGTCACCGGCGCGGCAGGATTTATTGGATTTCATGTAAGTCAGCGTTTGCTGGCCGCCGGTCACCAGGTTGTCGGTATAGACAACCTGAATGACTATTATGACGTCAGCCTTAAACAGGCTCGCCTGGATCAGATCCTTCAGCACCCTGAATTTATTTTCATCAAAATGGACCTGGCAGACCGCCAGGCCATTTCTTCTCTGTTTACCCAGCACGGCTTTGAGCGCGTTATTCATTTGGGTGCCCAGGCAGGGGTGCGTTATTCCATTGAAAACCCTCACGCCTATGCGGATGCCAATTTAATTGGCCATCTGAATATTCTGGAAGGCTGTCGTCACCATAAAATTGGCCACCTGCTTTATGCCTCATCCAGTTCCGTGTATGGACTGAATCGTAAAATGCCTTTTTCAACTGATGACTCAGTTGACCATCCTATTTCATTGTATGCGGCCACCAAAAAAGCTAATGAATTGATGTCGCATACCTATTCACATTTGTATCAGTTACCTACTACCGGTTTACGCTTCTTCACTGTTTATGGTCCATGGGGCCGTCCCGATATGGCGCTATTTAAGTTCACGCGTGCCATGCTGGCTGGTGAGCAAATTGATGTATATAACCGCGGGCAAATGACGCGTGACTTTACCTACATTGATGATATCGCTGAAGCGATTGTGCGCCTGCAAAACGTTATTCCGCAGGCCGACGAAAGCTGGACCGTAGAAGAGGGCTCTCCTGCATCAAGTTCTGCACCTTATCGCGTCTACAATATCGGAAATAGCCAGCCAACCAGCCTGATGACCTATATCGAATCACTGGAGAAAGCGTTGGGTATTGAGGCGAACAAAAACATGCTGCCTATGCAACCGGGTGATGTGCCTGGCACCAGCGCCGATACGCAGCCGTTGTATGAGGCGATTAATTTCCGCCCGCAAACGGGTGTAGAGATTGGCGTACAAAACTTTGTGGATTGGTATCGCGATTTTTACCAGTAACAGCGCAGCATAAAAAAGGAAGCCAGTGGCTTCCTTTTTCTTACCCGGTGTAAAGTGAAACAGCGTTATTGCCTTTCACAATGCGAAGCTCTGATGTGATTACAGCAGGAAATCGTCCAGTTGTTTGCCTTGTTCTTCGATGGCTTTTTTAATCACTGCTGGCGTGCGGCCCTGACCAGTCCAGGTACGGTTTTCACCGTTTTCATCAACATAGGAATATTTCGCTGGACGCGCAGCACGCTTGGCTTTTCCTGGTGCTTTGGTCTCTGACAGCGCCTGCAGCAATTCGTTTGGATCGATACCATCAGCAATCAGCATTTCACGGTATTGTTCCAGCTTGCGACTACGTTCTGCATTTTCCGCCTGTGCATGCGTCTCTTCTTCACGACGCTCATTCACCACAACTTCGAGTTTTTCCAGCATCTCTTCCAGTGTTTCCAGAGAGCATTCCCGAGCTTGCGCGCGCAATGTACGGATATTATTAAGAATTTTAAGTGCTTCGCTCATTGTCCTAATCTCAAAATATAATAAATGGGAGTTGTTCTGCCGAATCATAATAGTGGGGCGAAAAAATAACTGCAATAGCCAGATTAAAATGTAAAACGTAAAGTAAAAGTCAGGAATGCCATTTTAAAGCGACCTGCAAAATATATTTAACTTTCTCTGTTTTTTTACCACCTTGATTTTTCCTGCTTCACAACAGTGCAATGCCCGAATCCTTACACTTAGCGGTAATAAAGTTGAATAAAATGTCAGCACACGACCTTCTTTGTCAAAACGTGCGGTTTAAGGCTGAGACTGAATCACTCAGTCATTAATGGTGTTAATTTGAACAAACGATAAAAATAATGCATCGCTACAGGATCGCGCGTTTATGGTAGACTGCGCGACATCTGAATTGCGCTGCGATGAGATTTTGCACATGGCTCAACTTTATTTTTATTACTCCGCAATGAACGCGGGGAAATCAACGGCTTTGCTACAGTCTTCCTATAACTACCAGGAGCGTGGCATGCGGACATTAGTGTATACCGCCGAGATAGATGACCGCTTTGGTGCGGGTAAGGTTAGTTCACGTATTGGTCTTTCGTCTCCCGCCTTTTTATATAACGCTCAAACGAAACTAGACCAGCAAATAGCGGATGAACACGCGAAGCAACCGGTTCATTGCGTTCTGGTTGATGAAAGCCAGTTCCTGACGCGTGAACAAGTCAGATCCTTGTCTGATGTGGTCGACAATATGGATATTCCGGTATTGTGTTATGGACTACGCACCGATTTTCGCGGAGAACTCTTCGTGGGGAGCCAATATTTGCTGGCGTGGGCGGATAAACTGGTTGAGCTAAAAACCATCTGCCATTGTGGTCGCAAAGCCAGTATGGTGTTGCGCCTGGATGCCAATGGAAAACCTTTCAGCGAAGGTGAGCAGGTGGTTATTGGTGGCAACGAACGCTATATTTCGGTGTGCCGTAAACACTATAAGCAAGCGATAGATGAAGGTTCATTGAAAGCCATTTACGGCTCGCATTCCTCTCCTGTTTGATCATGCCAACATAAAAAAAACCCGCCGCAGCGGGTTTTTTATTTATGACAACTTATGCTTTCTTGGTTTTCTTCTCAACTTTCACCGCTTTCTCATCGACGAGTTCAGCAGTAGCGCTCTCTGACTCTGAGAATTCACGGCCGTAGAAGGTATCCAGCATGATTTGTTTCAGTTCAGCGATCAGTGGGTAGCGCGGGTTAGCACCGGTACACTGGTCATCAAAGGCATCGTCTGCCAGTTTATCGACTTTCGCCAGGAAGTCCGCTTCCTGTACGCCCGCTTCACGAATGGATGTTGGAATACCCAACTGGGTTTTCATCTCTTCCAGCCATGCCAGCAGTTTTTCAATTTTCTGTGCGGTGCGGTCACCTTCGGCGCTCAGGCCCAAGTGGTCGGCAATTTCCGCATAACGACGGCGAGCCTGTGGACGGTCATACTGGCTGAATGCCGTCTGCTTAGTTGGGTTATCATTCGCGTTATAACGGATGACGTTACAAATCAGCAGGGCGTTAGCCAGGCCATGTGGGATATGGAACTCTGAGCCCAATTTATGCGCCATTGAGTGACACACGCCCAGGAAGGCGTTAGCAAAGGCGATACCGGCAATGGTGGCCGCATTGTGCACACGCTCACGCGCAACGGGGTTTTTGGCACCTTCGCGATAGCTGGCTGGCAGGTTCTCTTTCAGCAGTTTCAACGCTTGCAGGGCTTGTCCGTCAGAGTACTCGTTGGCCAGTACTGAGACATAGGCTTCCAGTGAGTGGGTTACGGCATCCAGACCTCCAAATGCACAGAGGGAACGCGGCATATCCATGACTAAGTTAGCATCGACAATCGCCATGTCAGGCGTCAGGGCATAATCCGCTAATGGATATTTCTGACCGGTCGCATCGTCTGTGACCACCGCAAACGGAGTCACTTCTGAACCCGTGCCGGACGTGGTGGTAATCGCCACCATGCGCGCTTTTACGCCCATTTTCGGGAACTTGTAGATGCGTTTACGGATATCCATAAAGCGCAGTGCCAGTTCTTCGAAATGGGTTTCTGGATGTTCGTACATCACCCACATAATTTTCGCGGCATCCATCGGTGAACCACCACCCAAGGCGATAATCACATCCGGTTTGAAGCTGTTCATCTGCTCCGCACCTTTACGCACGATGCTCAGGGTTGGGTCAGCTTCCACTTCAAAGAAGACTTCGGTTTCGATACCGTGGGATTTCAGTACGCGAGTGACCTGATCCGCATAGCCATTGTTGAACAAGAAGCGGTCAGTCACGATAAAGGCGCGTTTTGCACCGTCAGTGGCGACCTCTTCAAGTGCAATGGGCAGTGAGCCACGACGGAAGTAAATAGACTTCGGAAGTTTATGCCACAACATATTTTCAGCTCGCTTGGCCACGGTTTTCTTGTTGATGAGATGTTTAGGTCCCACGTTTTCAGAAATGGAGTTACCACCCCATGAACCACAGCCCAGCGTTAATGATGGCGCAAGTTTGAAGTTGTACAGGTCACCGATACCGCCTTGTGAAGCCGGGGTATTAATCAAGATACGTGCCGTCTTCATCTTGTCGCCGAAGTAGTGCACACGTTCGTGCTGGTTATCCTGGTCGGTGTACAGACAAGAGGTGTGACCGATACCGCCCATGGCAACCAGTTTCTCTGCTTTATCTACCGCATCGTGATAATCCTTCGCACGATACATGGCCAGCGTCGGCGACAGTTTTTCATGAGCAAAAGGCTCAGATTCATCAACCAGCTTCACTTCACCAATCAGAATTTTGGTTGAAGCAGGCACGCTAATGCCGGCCAATTCAGCAATCTTATAAGCCGGTTGACCCACAATGGCGGCGTTAAGCGCGCCGTTTTTCAGGATGATGTCCTGAATCGCTTTCAACTCTTTACCTTGCAGCAGATATCCGCCATGGGTGGCGAAGCGCTCGCGAACGGCATCGTAGACGGAATCAACCACAATGACGGACTGTTCAGACGCACAGATAACGCCGTTGTCGAAGGTTTTGGACATCAGAATTGAAGCAACTGCACGTTTGATATCCGCGGTCTCATCGATCACCACTGGCGTGTTACCGGCACCCACACCAATTGCTGGTTTACCTGAACTGTAGGCGGCTTTCACCATGCCTGGGCCACCGGTGGCCAGAATCAGGTTGATGTCTGGATGGTGCATCAGTTGGTTAGACAGCTCGACAGAAGGCGCGTCAATCCAGCCAATAATATCCTTCGGCGCACCGGCAGCAATGGCCGCCTGCAGCACGATATCCGCTGCTTTGTTGGTGGCGTCTTTGGCGCGTGGATGCGGTGAGAAGATAATGCCGTTACGCGTTTTCAGGCTGATGAGTGCTTTAAAGATAGCGGTAGAGGTTGGGTTAGTGGTCGGCACAATACCGCAGATCAGGCCAATCGGCTCGGCGATAGTGATGGTGCCGAAAGTGTCATCGGTGTCTAACACACCGCAGGTTTTCTCATCTTTATAGGCGTTGTAGATGTACTCTGAAGCGAAGTGGTTCTTGATCACTTTATCTTCAACAATGCCCATACCGGATTCGGCAACAGCCATCTTAGCGAGGGGGATGCGGGCATCAGCGGCGGCAAGTGCAGCAGCGCGGAAAATGGTATCAACTTGTTCTTGGCTAAAATTGGCGAATTCACGCTGTGCCTTTTTAACACGCTCAACCAGTGCATTAAGCTCGGCAACATTAGTAACGGCCATAGTACTCTCCTGAAGGAAGTTAAACTCTTTTAGTAAACAAGCCTGAGTTCAGAAGTATAGTCGCGCTATGCTTATACGTTGCTCAGGATGGCGGTGATTTGCCGTTGCTTACTAAAAGGGTTTCCTGGTCAAGAAGCCTGTGTCTCTGTAACAAGTTTCGATGCGGTAAGATTACCCCCGATGAGGTAGCTGAATTTTGATGCAGATCAATTGGCATCCAAGCTGACACCATTCAGCACTGACTTTCGCAACTAAAGTAACTTTCGCGGGGCTTCTGGCCGGGACGGATTTGATGAAGGGTGTGCACTGGACGCTAACCGCAGATAAATAAACTGGATTCTGGCAAAAATGGCAGCATAAATTTCTGCCTGACCCACTGGTTTTTCATCGGGCTTTTGCACTACATTAAGCGCGTTTTTTTAAACACACATTTTCCGGAGCTCACTTTGAATCCTGTGCTACTTGATTTTTCCGGCTATATTAAATTTTTTGTCGGTCTGTTTGCCTTGGTCAATCCCGTGGGCATCATCCCGGTGTTCATCAGCATGACCAGCTATCAAGCCGCTGCTGAGCGAAATAAAACCAACTTCACGGCGAATCTGGCTGTGGCGATCATTCTCTGGACGTCACTGTTCCTGGGGGATGCAATCCTGCATCTGTTTGGTATCTCTATCGACTCATTCCGTATTGCTGGTGGCATTCTGGTAGTGACCATTGCGATGTCGATGATCAGTGGCAAGCTGGGCGAGGACAAGCAGAACAAGCAGGAGAAGTCAGAGACGGCGATACGTGAGAGCATTGGTGTGGTTCCGTTAGCGTTACCCTTGATGGCGGGGCCCGGTGCTATCAGCTCTACTATCGTTTGGAGCACGCGCTATCACAGTTGGCCGAATTTGATAGGTTTTACCATTGCCATTGCCATTTTTGCATTTTGTTGTTGGTTGCTGTTCCGTGCAGCGCCATTAATGGTGCGCGTGTTAGGGCAAACCGGCATTAACGTTATTACCCGTATAATGGGTTTGCTATTGATGGCGTTGGGAATTGAATTTGTGGTCACCGGAATGAAAGCCATTTTCCCAGGCTTGCTCAATTAAAGGCAGGGTTATTTTTCTTAGATAACTCTCCATTGATCCATATTGGTGCAATCTGTGAATTATTTGCACCAATAGGGTGAAAATATTCATCTCGCTTAATAGAGCCTCTCCAGCATCACTTTTGCTACTATTACTTCTCTCACCGCCACTTTTATCACTTATCTTTGTGATAATTGTCACAGTGTTTTTTTCTTTAACGCCTGTTTTTCACGAAATTTATATAAGGCTTTAATCGCCATAATCAATTTATTGTGTCGTTAAACCTTGCTAATGCAGATTAATTTCGATTTTATGCGCTTAAGAATTTTGCTTGTACAAAACTTCCACAAAAAATAGATTTAAATTATATATATCAGGATGTTGATTGATTTTTCAGTGTAAAAATTAACACTATTACTGTGGGCATGTCCGTGATAAAAGAGAATCAGCTAACATTTTTGCTGTTTGGCTTTGGCGTGCGGGCATTTGTTCTGATAATTTTCGGCACATCGCAAATTTTTTATCCGCTGGTGTCAAATGAGTACGCTTCTTGCTTACTCGCTAGCGGGTTAATGTTTTAAGGTTGATATTTGTTGATGAAAAGCATGGCAGCGAAAAAAGCGGCGCCTTCTCTCCTGGCGCTCTGCTTGTCGGGGATAATTGCACACAGTCAGGCAGCAGAAGTTTCAGCGGGCGTGCCATTGGCAGAAACACAGCGCATTGTGATTAACAATGGCAGCGAAGTCGCCTCGTTAGATCCGCAAAAAACCGAAGGTGTGCCCGAGTCCAATGTGATTCGAAATTTACTGGAAGGATTGGTAGAGACGGATAATAACGGGCAAATTGTTCCGGGTGTGGCCTCTTCCTGGCGCAACGATCATGGCCGTATCTGGACGTTTACTTTGCGTGATAATGCTCAATGGAGCAATGGCGAGCCGGTGACCGCGCAAGATTTCGTTTACAGTTGGCAGCGCCTGGCTGACCCGAAAACGGCATCACCTTATGCCAGTTACCTGCAAGCCGCCCATATCGCCAATATTGATTCTATTCTGGCCGGTCAAGCCTCTCCCACTGAATTGGGCGTCAAGGCGCTGGATGACCATCATCTTCAGGTCACTCTCTCAGAACCCGTTCCCTATTTTATCGACATGCTGGCCCACACCGCGATGAAGCCGGTGTACCGTGCTGCCATTGAGAAATGGGGTGAGCAGTGGACTCAGCCTCAACACTATGTAGGGAATGGTGCCTATACGCTGGCTGATTGGGTGGTCAATGAGAAAATCGTTCTCAAGCGTAATCCACGTTACTGGGACAACCCTCACACGGTAATTGATGAGGGCATATTACTGCCGCTCACGTCTGAAAATAGCGATATTAATCGCTACCGCAGTGGCGGCTCGGATATGACCAATAGCGTTGTGCCACCAGACTTGTTTAAGAAATTACAGCAAGACCTGGGTGAGCAGGTAAAAGTCAGCCCACTGCTTTGCACCTTCTATTACGAAATCAACAATAAAAAAGCGCCGTTCACTGATGCCCGTGTCAGAACCGCACTCAAGCTAACCCTCGACCGTGACATCATCGCCGACAAAATCATGGGGCAGGGGCAGATCCCAGCATATGGCCTGACGCCGCCGTTCACGCACGGGATCACGCCTGAGGCGCCATCCTGGTCGAAGCAGACGCAAGCTGAGCGCAATGCCAGCGCGAAGCAATTGCTGGCTGAAGCGGGGTTCACGCCGCAGCACCCACTGCAATTCACGCTGTTGTATAACACTTCGGAGCAGAATAAACGGCAGGCGATTGCCGCGGCTTCAATGTGGCAGAAAAACCTCGGCGCCGAGGTCACGTTACAGAATCAGGAGTGGAAAACGCTGCTGGAAACGCGCCGCCAGGCACAGTACGACGTGGTGCGCGCAACCTGGTGTTCGGATTACAACGAACCCTCCACATTCCTCAATATGCTGTTGAGTGGGTCATCGATCAATACCGCGTTTTATCATAGCGATACGTTTGACAAATTGATGGCGCAAACCCTGACCGTAACCGATGACGCTCAGCGTGCGGCCTTGTATCAACAAGCTGAAGCCCAGTTGGATAAAGATTCCGCCATTATTCCGGTTTATTACCGGGTGAGTGTGCGTCTGGTGAAGCCTTGGGTAGGGGGTTACACCGGTAAAGATCCGCAGGATATGCTGGCATTGAAATACTATTACATAAAGAAACATTGAGTAATGAGCCGATCCGGCGCTACAGTCGGGCGGCACGTTACTGAAGTAAACCCTGAAGGGTGGTAGTGATCTCTGTTCAGACAGGCAGAGATCTCCCGGAAACGGGGTACGCTGGGCGGTTGACCGACCCGGTGACGATAATAAAACTGGAGCGTAATAATGAACAACATCACGAAAAAAAGCCTGATTGCCGCTGGCGTTCTTGCAGCAATCGGCGCGCTGGCAGGGAATGCCGCGCTGGCAGCGACAGTACCAGCAGGCGTTGAATTGGCAGCAAAACAGGAACTGGTACGTGGCAATGGTGACGAAGTTCAGTCACTGGACCCGCATAAAATTGAAGGTGTGCCGGAAGATAACATCGCCCGTGACCTGTACGAAGGTCTGATCATCAGCGACAGCGATGGCAAGCCGATTCCGGGCGTGGCAGAAAGCTGGGAAAACAAAGATTTCAAAGTCTGGACTTTCCACCTGCGCAAGAACGCCAAATGGTCTAACGGTGAGCCTGTCACTGCACAAGATTTCGTGTACAGCTGGCAGCGTCTGGTCGATCCGAAAACGGCCTCTCCTTACGCCAGCTATCCGCAGTACGGCCATATCGAGAACGTTGACGACATCATCGCGGGTAAAAAACCTGTCACTGATTTGGGCGTGAAAGCGCTCGACGATCACACTCTGCAAGTGACCCTGAGTGAGCCAGTCCCTTACTTCTATAAGCTGCTGATCAACTCAGTGATGTCTCCAGTGTATAAGCCTGCTATTGATAAGTTTGGCGACCAGTGGACGCAGCCACAGAACTGGGTGGGCAACGGCGCATTTAAGCTGGAATCTCACGTAATTAACGAGCGCGTGACCATCGTGCGTAACCCAGAGTACTGGGACAACGCGCATACTGTGCTGAACAAAGTGACCTTCCTGCCAATCAACTCCGAAGTCAGTGACGTCAACCGCTACTTCTCTGAGAACGGCAGCGACATCACCTATAACAACATGCCGATTGAGCTGTTCAAAAAGCTGCAGCGTGACAACGGCAAAGAGTTGATGGTGAAGCCATACCTCTGCACCTATTACTATGAAATCAACAACCAGAAAGCGCCATTCACCGATCCACGCGTGCGTACCGCACTGAAACTGGGTCTGGATCGTGACATCATGGTTAACAAGGTACTGGCGCAAGGTCAGTTGCCTGCATACAGCTTCACGCCTCCGGCTACCGATGGCATGGAACTGTTGCCACCAGACTGGTTCAAGTGGGATCAGAACAAGCGTAATGAAGAAGCGAAGAAACTGCTGGCCGAAGCGGGTTATACCGCAGATAAGCCACTGACCTTCAACCTGCTGTACAACACCTCCGATCTGCACAAGAAGTTAGCCATTGCCGCCTCTTCTATCTGGAAGAAAAACATTGGCGTGAACATCAAGCTGGAAAACCAGGAGTGGAAGACCTTCCTGGACACCCGTCATCAGGGCAACTTCGATGTGTCCCGTGCCGCCTGGTGCGCAGACTATAACGAACCGACATCGTTCCTGAACATCATGCTGTCTGACAGCAGCAGTAACACCTCACATTATAAGAGCGCAGACTTCGATAAAGTGATCCACGATGCGGTGAAAGCGGTAGATGATAAAGCCCGTGTTGCGGATTACCAGAAAGCTGAGCAGATCCTGGATAAAGACAGCACCATCGTGCCTGTTTACTACTACGTGAACGCGCGTCTGGTGAAACCGTATGTGGGTGGTTACACCGGCAACGATCCGCTGGATAAAACCCTCGATAAAAACCTGTATATCATTAAACATTAATAGCACTCAGGCTATCGACAGTGGCGGTGCTGCGGCACCGCCTTTTTGACTTTGTGAAGCAACAGCCTGGTAGGTACGGCAATGTTAAAATTCATCCTGCGTCGGCTTCTGGAAGCGATCCCGACGCTCTTTATCTTGATTACCATCTCCTTCTTTATGATGCGACTGGCACCCGGCAGTCCGTTTACCGGCGAGCGTACGCTGTCGCCTGAAGTGATGGCGAATATCGAAGCCAAATATCATCTCAACGATCCCATCGGTAAGCAGTATGTCAGTTATCTGGTACAGCTGGCACATGGCGATTTTGGTCCGTCGTTTAAATACAAAGACTACTCAGTCAACTATTTGGTCGGTCACGCCTTCCCGGTTTCAGCCAAACTGGGCCTGGCCGCGTTTTTCCTGGCGGTAGTGCTGGGGGTAACCGCTGGCGTGATTGCCGCACTCAAGCAGAATAGCCTGTGGGACTATGCGGTGATGGGGGTCGCCATGACGGGCGTGGTGATACCCAGCTTTGTCGTTGCGCCGCTGCTGGTGTTGGTTTTCGCCATCACCCTGCGCTGGTTGCCTGGCGGCGGCTGGAACGGCGGACAATGGAATTATATGTTGCTGCCGATGGTGGCACTGTCACTGGCCTACATCGCCAGCATCGCGCGAATTACGCGTGGCTCGATGATTGAAGTGATGCACTCTAACTTTATCCGCACCGCGCGCGCCAAAGGGTTACCGCTGCGTCGTATTGTTTTACGCCACGCCCTCAAGCCCGCCATGCTCCCTGTACTTTCCTATATGGGACCGGCGTTCGTCGGCATCATCACCGGTTCGATGGTGATCGAATCCATTTACGGGTTGCCGGGCATTGGCCAGCTGTTCGTTAACGGCGCGTTAAACCGTGACTACTCGCTGGTGATGAGTCTGACCATTTTGGTCGGCGTGCTGACTATTCTGTTTAATGCGATCGTTGATGTGCTGTACGCAGTGATCGATCCAAAAATTCGTTACTGATGGTGGAGTTCGCCCATGATGTTAAGTAAGAAAAACAGCGAAGCTCTGGATGCCTTCAGTGAAAAACTGGAAGTCGAAGGGCGCAGCCTGTGGCAGGATGCGCGTCGTCGCTTCATCCATAACCGCGCCGCGCTGATCAGTTTGCTGGTGCTGTTGGTGATTACGCTGTTTGTGGTCTTTGCACCGGTATTGTCACAGTTTAAATATGATGACACCGACTGGGGCATGATGTCGGCTGCACCGGATACGGTATCAGGCCATTGGTTTGGTACAGACTCTTCAGGACGCGATCTGCTGGTGCGTGTGGCGATTGGCGGACGTATCTCACTCATGGTCGGGATTGCCTCAGCCCTGATCGCGGTGCTGGTCGGCACGCTTTACGGCTCGCTGGCGGGTTATCTCGGCGGCAAAATCGACTCCGTGATGATGCGTATCCTGGAAATCCTCAACTCCTTCCCGTTTATGTTCTTCGTGATCCTGCTGGTGACCTTCTTCGGCCGTAATATTCTGCTGATCTTTGTGGCTATCGGCATGGTGTCGTGGCTGGATATGGCGCGAATTGTGCGCGGGCAAACACTGGGCCTGAAGCGCAAAGAGTTTATTGAAGCGGCGCAAGTGGGTGGCGTTTCCACCTTCAACATTGTACTGCGTCATATTGTGCCGAACGTGTTAGGCGTGGTGGTGGTATACGCCTCGCTGCTGGTGCCGAGTATGATTCTGTTTGAATCCTTCCTCAGCTTCCTGGGGTTGGGTACGCAAGAACCCCTGAGCAGCTGGGGCGCGTTACTGAGTGATGGCGCCAACTCCATGGAAGTATCGCCATGGTTGCTGATGTTCCCGGCGGGTTTCCTCGTGGTTACGCTGTTCTGTTTTAACTTTATCGGCGATGGCCTGCGTGATGCCCTCGACCCGAAAGATCGTTAAGGAGTTTCCCGATGACTATTCATGAATTTCAGCCAGCCATGGCTGCGCGTGCGGGAAACAGTAACCTGTTGCTGGACGTCAAAGACCTGCGCGTGACCTTTGGCACGCACGATGGTGATGTGACCGCAGTCAACGATCTTAACTTCTCACTGCGCGCAGGGGAAACCCTGGGCATTGTCGGTGAGTCAGGTTCAGGTAAATCGCAAACCGCCTTTGCTTTGATGGGCTTACTGGCGAAAAACGGCCGTATTGGCGGCTCGGCAAAGTTCAACGGCGAAGAGATCCTTAACCTGCCGGAGAACAAACTGAACAAACTGCGTGCCGAGCAGATTGCGATGATTTTCCAGGATCCGATGACCTCGCTTAACCCGTATATGCGCGTGGGCGAGCAGTTGATGGAAGTGCTCAAACTGCATAAAGGCATGAACAGTGCGCAGGCGTTTGAAGAGTCAGTACGCATGCTGGATGCGGTAAAAATGCCGGAAGCGCGTAAACGCATGAAGATGTTCCCGCATGAGTTTTCAGGCGGCATGCGTCAGCGCGTGATGATTGCGATGGCGTTGCTGTGCCGTCCTAAGTTGCTGATTGCGGATGAGCCCACGACGGCGCTGGATGTAACGGTACAGGCGCAGATCATGACATTACTGAACGAGCTGAAACGCGAATTCAATACTGCCATCATCATGATTACCCACGACCTCGGTGTGGTTGCTGGCATCTGTGACAAAGTGCTGGTGATGTACGCCGGTCGGACCATGGAATACGGTCGCGCGCGCGATGTGTTCTATCAACCAGCGCATCCTTATTCCATCGGCCTGCTGAGCGCCGTGCCGCGTCTGGATGCGGAAGAAGGGGAGTCACTGACCACCATTCCTGGCAACCCGCCGAACCTGCTGCGCTTGCCGCAGGGCTGCCCGTTCCAGCCGCGCTGTGCCTATGCTATGGACGTATGCGCGAAATCGCCGCCGCTTGAACCTTTTGCTGAAGGTCGTCTGCGTGCCTGCTTCAAACCGGTGGAGGAATTGGTATGAGCACCGTCATCGAAGAGAAGAAAGTCTTACTGGAAATTGCCGATCTTAAGGTGCATTTCGAGATTAAAGACGGCAAGCAGTGGTTCTGGCAGCCAGCTAAAACCCTTAAAGCGGTGGATGGCGTTAGCCTGCGTCTTTACGAGGGTGAAACCCTGGGCGTGGTGGGTGAGTCGGGCTGCGGTAAATCGACGCTGGCACGTGCCATTATCGGTCTGGTGAAAGCTACTGACGGTCGTGTAGCCTGGCTGGGGCGCGATTTACTGGGGCAAAGTCAGGATGAGTGGCGTCAGGCGCGCAGCGATATCCAGATGATCTTCCAGGACCCGCTGGCCTCGTTAAACCCACGCATGACCATCGGTGACATCATCGCGGAACCGCTGCGCACTTATTATCCGAAGATGCCTAAACAGGAAGTGAAGGATAAGGTGAAGAATATGATGATGAAGGTGGGTCTGTTGCCTAACCTCATCAACCGTTATCCGCATGAGTTTTCCGGTGGACAGTGTCAGCGTATTGGTATTGCGCGTGCACTGATCCTGGAGCCTAAACTGATTATCTGTGATGAGCCAGTATCGGCGCTGGATGTGTCGATTCAGGCGCAGGTGGTTAACCTGCTGCAAAAGTTGCAGCGTGAGATGGGATTATCACTGATCTTCATCGCGCACGACCTGGCGGTGGTGAAGCACATCTCCGATCGCGTGTTGGTGATGTATCTTGGCCATGCGGTGGAGCTGGGCACGTACGACTCGGTGTACAATAACCCGCAACATCCGTATACCCGTGCGCTGATGTCGGCGGTGCCGATCCCGGATCCCGATCTGGAGAAGAATAAGCAGATCCAGTTGCTGGAAGGGGAGTTGCCTTCGCCCATCAATCCACCGTCGGGCTGCGTGTTCCGCACGCGTTGTCCGATTGCCGGGCCGGAATGTGCCAAAACGCGTCCGTTGCTGGAGGGCAGTTTCCGCCATGCGGTATCCTGTTTGAAGGTCGATCCGCTTTAAGCTGGAAATAAAAACGCCGGGCAGATGCCCGGCGTTATTTTATCTTTGGCTGCAGATCATTCACGCCACAGAATGTGGCACAGCTTGTGGTCTTTCTCGCGGCACAGCAACACGCGGGCAAACACATCCGTAATCGGTTCACCGTCTGCTTCACCCAAACCAATCACCACTTCCGCGAAGAAATCTGGGTTGAGATCGAAATCGACATGTTCCTGCCAGTCTTCCGCGGGATCAAACAGCTCTGCGCCGCCGCGTTCTTCAAACTGCAGATTGAACAGAATGATGTCAGCGGGATCAAGATTATCGCCAGCTAGCTCGAGAAAAATGTCGTAAGCCTGTTCCAGCGTTTCATCTTCGGTAAGGCGATTATTTAAATCCATAGTCATTCCTGCTTGCCTGAGGCGGTAATATTTTCGCTCGTTTTACAGTAAAGGACTAAAGAAGTAAAACAGTCGTTCAACGATCCGCTGCCACCACGCACGTTTCGCCCAGCGCGCACCATCCAGCAAGCGTGAACGGGCGATGTAATCATCCTGGACGGTAGCCAAATCGCTGCCAAAGCCATCATCATCGACCACAAGGGTGATTTCAAAATTGAGCCACAGGCTGCGCATATCCAGATTAACGGTCCCGACCAGGCTGAGCTGGCCATCGACCAACACGCTCTTGGTATGCAGTAAACCATCTTCGAACTGGTAAATTTTCACGCCCGCTTCGAGCAGTTCAGTGAAGAAGGCGCGGCTGGCCCATCCGACTAACAAGGAGTCGTTGTGGCGAGGCACCACAATGCTGACTTCAACCCCTCGCAGCGCAGCGGTGCAAATGGCATGCAGCAGGTCGTCGCTCGGCACGAAGTAGGGCGTGGTCATAATCAGCTGCTCACGCGCGGAATAGACCGCTGTCAGCAACGCCTGATGAATCATGTCTTCAGGGAAACCGGGGCCAGAAGCGATAACCTGAATGATATGACCGCTTTCCTGCTCAAACGGCATGATGTTGGCATCAGGAGCCGGGGGGAGAATGCGCTTGCCGGTTTCGATCTCCCAGTCACAGGCGTAAACAATCCCCATGGTGGTGGCGACAGGGCCCTCCATGCGGGCCATCAGATCAATCCATTGGCCCACGCCCGCATCCTGTTTAAAGAAACGCGGGTCGACCAGATTCATGCTACCGGTGTAGGCGATGTAGTTATCGATCAATACCACTTTGCGATGTTGACGTAAGTCCATACGACGCAAGAAGACGCGCAGCAAGCTGACTTGTAAGGCTTCAACAACATCAATGCCTGCATTACGCATCATGTTGGCCCATGGACTGCGGAAGAACGCCACACTGCCTGCGGAATCCAGCATCAGGCGACAATGTACCCCACGACGCGAGGCGGCCATCAATGATTCGGCCACCTCATCTGCCAGGCCACCGGGTTGCCAGATATAAAACACCATCTCGATATTATGACGTGCCAGCTGGATGTCGCGGATTAGGGCGTGCATTACGTCATCTGAACTGGTCAGGAGTTGCAGCTGGTTGCCTTTTACGCCTGCAATGCCTTGCCGATGGCGACACAGATCAAACAGCGAGCGTGCAACATCACTGTGCTCTGTGGCAAAGATATGGCGACATTGTTTGAGGTCGTTAAGCCATTTGGCGGTGGAAGGCCACATGGTGCGAGCGCGTTCCGCACGGCGTTTACCGAGGTGTAACTCACCAAAAGACAGATACGCGATGATACCCACCAGCGGCAGAATGTAGATGATCAGCAACCAGGCCATTGCAGAGGTCACGGCACGGCGTTTCATCAGAATACGCAGTGTGACACCCGCAATCAGCAACCAGTAGCCAAACAGCAGCAACCAACTGAGAAGGGTATAAAATGTGGTCATTAAGTGGACATCCCGTTCGCGCTTTGATGAGGAAAGTTTACGTGCTGATCCGCACTAGTGAAACCTTTAATCGTGAATGACAGTTCAATGAAGCTTTCGATTTGGCATTTTCAATCAAATCTTTATAATGCCCGGCGAGTTTAGCCTGTCTGAGAGGATGTGATGAAACGAAGCAGAAATGAAGTGGCGCGCTGGAGAATGTTACGTCAGGTACACCGCCGTCGTGCTCGCTGGCTGGAAGGGCAGTCACGTCGCTACAAACGTATCCATACCATCCGTCATCAGGTGGCGCAGGAACATCGCCGCTCTATTCTGTTCATCAACCAGAATATGTGAAAGGCTTACGCGGCCATTAAGCGCCGCGTAACACCAGGGATACGTTAACAATCTGTAGTGCTGCGGCCAGCACCACCAGCATCACGATGTGCTGTCTTGCCTGGCGCCAACCCTGTCGACGCCAGACCCACACTGCTCTGCCAATCAGCGCAAACACGGCGATCAACAGTAAAACCGACTGCCACATCTTTTAGAATACGCGTTTGAAAGGTTTCACCGCTACTTTCTCGTACACGCCAGCGGCAATGTAAGGGTCGTCATTGGCCCAGGATTGCGCCGTTTCCAGAGACGAAAACTCAGCAATAATCACTGAACCGGTAAAACCAGCAGGGCCGGGATCGTTGCTGTCGACAGCAGGCAAGGGGCCAGCAGCGATCAGACGACCTTCATCCTGCAGTAACTGCAAGCGCGCGAGATGCGCAGGGCGTACGGAGTTGCGTTTTTCCAGTGAATCTGCGGTATCTTCCGCATAAATGACGTAAAGCACGATGGGGTACTCCCGTTAGACTTGCCGAAATTGCGAGACACGTTAAGTGATCGTTAATCAGAGTGCAAATGAAAGATAATGACACTGGCTCAGAGCGCCATTTGGGTTAAAAAAAGACTTTCTGGTCATCGGTTGCACATCGCTTATTGAAACTGATTGCTATTTGCATTTAAAATCTGCCCTTCACTCAATGAATATGACTGATATGACGACGTTGACTACGCCTCTTCCTGCTCGTACCCCCGTGGCTATGATTTTATCCGTGGTTCTTCACGGTTCGGTTATCGCGGGCATTCTCTATGCATCGTTTCATCAGACCATTGAGGTTCCGAAAGCATCCCAGCCGATCAGCGTGACCATGGTGGCACCCGAAGTGCAGCCGGAGCCCGCACCGGCCGTGGTCACTCCGCCACCACCGGAGCCTGAGCCGGAACCTGAAGTCGCGCCAGAACCGCCGAAAGTGGAACCGGTGCCGATTCCCAAGCCTGAGCCGAAGCCAAAACCTAAACCGAAACCAAAGGTAGAGAAGAAGGTCGAGCCGAAGCCGCGCAAAGAAGTGAAACCGCAGGAGAATCCCGTCAAGCAGGATATTCCGACGACGCAGACGCGTCCGACCACAGCGCCGAAAGCCAACCCTGCGCCGACACAAACGGTCTCTGACGGCCCGAAAGCGATGAATGTCAGTAAGCCTGCCTATCCGGCCCGCGCATTCGCACTGCGCGTTGAAGGCCGCGTGCGCGTTCAATTTGATGTAGACAGTGATGGGCGCGTCGATAATGTGGAAATTCTCTCAGCCGAGCCGCGCAACATGTTCGAGCGTGAAGTGAAGCAAGCGATGAAGAAGTGGCGTTATCAGCCGGGTCGACCAGGTAAAGGATTGACGATGAATATCGTGTTCCGTATCAACGGCGGCGCAAACATCGAATAATGTCGCAAGCGGACGAAGAAAAAAGCGGTCAATGACCGCTTTTTTAATGGCATTTATTCAGCGAGGTTCGCTTTTTCCGACGGTAATGGTCGCGATTTACCTGAGTGATCAACCGCGACGTACACGAATACCGCTTCGGTGGCACAGTAGGTTTGACCAATCGGTTCAGACGACACTTTTTTGATCCACACTTCGACGTTGATGGTCATCGAACTGTTGCCGGTGCGGATGCAGCGGGCATAGCAGCTCACAACATCTCCCACAGCCACCGGCTTCAGGAACGACATCCCATCAACACGAACGGTCACCACACGGCCTTCTGCAATCTCCTTGGCCATGATGGCACCGCCCATATCCATCTGTGACATCAACCAGCCGCCAAAGATATCGCCATTGGCATTGGTATCCGCTGGCATCGCCAGGGTGCGCGACACCATCTCGCCTTGCGGCAATTTATGTTTTTCGTCCATTGCTCAATTCTTCTGCAGGTGAAGAGAAGCCCGACAGTGTCGGGCAGGATGGCTTATTTTTGTTCTTGTTGCGGCATCTGTCGCCAGATGTACACGCCGCTTAACAGAGTAAACAGTAGGGTCAGGCCGGTCAGACCGAACACTTTAAAGTTAACCCAAAACTCTTGTGATAACCAAAATGCTACGTAGATATTTACCACACCGCAGGCGAGGAAAAAGATCGCCCATGCCACATTCAGCCGACGCCACACTGCGCCTGGCAGCTGGAGCTCTTTACCCAGCATAGTTTGAATCAGCGGCTGCTTCATAAACCACTGGCTATACAGCAATGCCAGCGCGAACAGGGAGTAGATCACGGTGACTTTCCATTTGATGAATTCATCGTTGTGGAACACCAGCGTCAACGTACCGAAAACTGCCACCAGCACAAACGTGAAGATGGTCATTTTTTCCAGCTTACGGTACAGCACCCAGCTCACGACCAAGGCAAGGCCAGTGGCAACGATCAATGCACCAGAGGCGACAAAGATGTCGTACAGCTTGTAGAAGATAAAGAAAACCACCAAGGGAAGAAAATCGAGTAACTGCTTCATAGTGTTTCCAGTGAGGACGGGATCGTTCAGCTAAGGCGCTCCGGGGAGCGCCAGAGTGGTTAACGTAACAACATATACAGTCGATACAAATAAATAATCAGAATGGCTGACACCAGGTTACCCAGCGCATTCATCACCACCGAAGCGATATTGACCGGCAATACGGTGAGTGACGAGACCAGGAACATCAACACAATTTTAGCCAATAACCACAACACGATGGCGGGGGCGATGACTTTCATGTTTTTCCACGCCAGCTTCATGCTGGCGCGCATGGCACCGATGACACCCATTTTCTCACTCACCAGCATGACTGGCGCCAGTGAGAGCAAAATGGCCAAAATCACGCCCGGCACCATGAGTACCATAAAGCCGATTTGCACCAGCAACGTAATGAGGAAGGTCTGCAGCAGCAGCTTCGGCAGCAGGGGGGCTGAGGCGCCAATGGCACGCAGGGCGCTGACACGCTGGCCGTTAGAGACCAACGGGATCAGGCACAACATGCCACCGAGCAGCAGGGTATTGCCAATCAAGGCGGCAAAGGTGCCAGCAGCCGAAGCGCGTAGCAGGATGCGCTGTTGATCCGGCGACATATTCTGCACCAGCTCAAACAGTGAGGTTGCGCTGTCATCGGCCTGGCTGAGCAGCGATAACTGATCTTCACCTGGCGTTAATGCATGACCGACGATCACCGTAATAAATGACGTCAGCAATGCCATCAGCACAATAGTAACCAGCTGATGGCGCAGAAAATTTCCTGTGTCACGGTATAACGAGCTTGCCGTGATAGACATGTACTCTCCTTGATGGAACCGGGTTAATTAACCTGGCGATTGTACATGTTCTACAGGCTGGCTGGCACCCGCAAACCCATAACTTTCTGTCATTACAGGTAAAGAAGGGTGAAAAAGTCGGGAAAGCCCTGAATGCACCTGCATGGGAAAAGGTGGTGTCAGGCGGCAATCTCAGGTTTTTTAATTCTCGCGCAAAGCCAAAATTGATCTGAATCAATTCATTGTTTTTTAAGTGATTAATTTGAATTGATACAGATGATCTTTTACTGAAAAAGGGTTAGATCTTGTGCCGCAACCCCATTAAGACCCTACTTTTCGGCAAAGGAGTGAAAATGAAACTGGCAAAATGCGCGCTGCTGATGGCACTGGCGATTCCTCAACTGGCACTGGCTCATGAAGCGGGTGATTTCTTTATGCGCGCCGGTAGCGCGACCGTCCGTCCAACCGAAGGCTCTGATAATGTGCTGGGTATGGGCGGCTTTAACGTCAGCAACGATACACAGCTTGGCTTAACCTTCACCTACATGGCGACGGACAACATCGGCGTAGAACTGCTGGCTGCCACACCGTTCCGCCATAAGGTGGGCTTAGGGGCAACCGGCAACCTGGCGACCGTGCGTCAGCTCCCGCCTACGCTGATGGCACAGTATTACTTCTTTGACAGTAAAAGCCCGGTGCGTCCTTACGTGGGCGTGGGTATCAACTACACCACCTTCTACGATGCCAAATTCAATCAGACCGGCCAGGATGCAGGCTTAAGCGACTTAAGCGTTAAAGACTCATGGGGTATCGCCGGTCAGGTGGGGATGGATTATCAAATCAACCGCGACTGGATGCTGAACGCCTCACTGTGGTACATGGATATTGATACCGAGGTGAAGTTCAAAGCCAATGGTGAGCAGCAGAACATCAATACGCGTATCGATCCGTGGGTGTTCTTCTTTGGTGTCGGTTACCGCTTCTAACCTGTGTCAGAAGCAAAACGGGCGACCCAAGGGCCGCCCGTGTTTTCATCACTTAACGGTTACTTAATCTGCATATTGTTGACGACAGATTTCACCCCTTGCACGCTGCGGGTCACCGTCACTGCACGGTTCGCCATCTGCGGTGAGCTAACAAAACCACTCAACTGCACTTTGCCCTTAAAGGTTTCGACGTTGATCTCTGTCGATTTCAGGGAATCGTCATTCAGCAACTGGGCTTTGACTTTGGTGGTAATCACCGTGTCATCAATGTAACCCCCGGTCCCTTCCTGTGTAGCGGTTGGCGCACAAGCGCTGAGTGTCAGCGCCATAACTGCAGCCATCAAAAATCCTGCAACGACTTTGAAAAAATTCATTGGTTATCTCCCTGTCTTAGATGGTGTTTCACCGCAACGAGACGGTGCAATTAATTGTGGTCTGACCTGGACGAATCAGCAAATCGCGGAGTGTGAAAAAGTTTAAAAAACGTAACGAAGGGGGAGTGTGGAGAAAGGCCTCATCTGCGAATGCTGATAAGGCCTATAAAGTTTAACGAGTGCCGGCTTTCAGGTTGCTGACAAAGGCTTTCAGTTCTGCAAGCAGCGTCGTAGGATCGTTCTGGTTGCGTTCGATGATTTTGACGATAGCAGAACCGGAAATCGCACCCGCTGCGCCTGCGGCAATCGCTTCTTTGACCTGGCTCGCTTCTGAGATACCAAAGCCCTGCAACGGCGGGGCTGCATGGTATTCGCTCAATTTCGCGATCAGGTGATGCAGTGGCTGGCTGGCGCGATTCTCAGCCCCTGTTACACCAGCACGTGACAGCAGGTAAGTGTAACCACGGCCGTGTGAGGCAATCTCACGCAGCAAGTCATCATCCGCGTTTGGCGGGCAGATGAAGATCGGTGCGACGTTATGACGCATCGCCGCCTGACGGAACGGGGCGGACTCCTCGATCGGCACATCGGCAACTAACACAGAATCGACGCCCACTGCCTCACATTGCGCATAGAAGTTGTCGATGCCTTTGCTAAACACCAGGTTGGCATACATCAGCAAACCAATCGGTAGCTCAGGGTATTTCTGGCGCACAGCGGCCAGAATTTCGAAGCATTGCGCGACGGTGGTGCCAGAGGCGAATGCACGTAAGGTCGCGCTTTGAATGGTAGGGCCGTCAGCCAACGGGTCGGAGAACGGAATACCCAGTTCTAACGCATCTGCACCACCTTCAACGAGGGTATCAATAATTTTCAGCGACAATTCCGGAGAGGGATCACCGATCGTGACGAAAGGTACAAATGCCCCTTCTTTTTTCGCCGACAGGCGTTGAAACAGCTGATTATAACGCTCCATCAGATCTCTCCCTTAGCTTTCAAAATATCGTGAACGGTAAAGATGTCTTTGTCGCCGCGGCCAGACAAGTTAACCACCAGCAGCTGCTCTTTTTCTGGGTTTTCGCGGATCATTTTCAGGGCGTGTGCCAGTGCGTGTGAGGACTCCAGCGCGGGAATAATCCCTTCGGCGCGGCACAGTTCTTTAAAAGCAGACAGCGCTTCGTCATCGGTAATCGACACGTACTCAGCGCGACCAATGCTGTTCAGATGTGCGTGCTGCGGCCCAACTGAAGGGAAATCAAGACCAGCAGAAATCGAGTAAGACTCCTCAATCTGTCCCTCTTCCGTTTGCATCATCGGGGCTTTCATTCCGAAGTAGATGCCCACGCGACCGTGTTTCAATGGCGCACCGTGCTCACCGGTTTCGATACCGTGACCTGCCGGTTCAACGCCGATCAAGCCAACGCTGGTTTCATCGATAAAGTCGGCAAACATACCGATAGCATTTGAACCGCCGCCGACACAGGCCAGCACGGCGTCAGGTAAACGTCCTTCGCGCTCAAGAATCTGTGCTTTGGTTTCCTCACCAATCATGCGTTGGAATTCACGTACGATGGTTGGGAAGGGGTGCGGACCTGCCGCCGTGCCAAGCATGTAGTGCGCCGTTTCATAACTGCCAGACCAGTCACGCAGTGCTTCGTTACAGGCATCTTTCAGCGTCGCGGAGCCGCTGTGTACCGGGATCACTTCCGCACCCATCAGGCGCATACGGAACACATTCGGTGACTGGCGCTCAACGTCTTTTGCACCCATATAAATACGGCACTTCATGCCCAGCAGGGCGCACGCCAGTGCAGAAGCGACACCGTGCTGGCCAGCGCCCGTCTCAGCAATGATCTCATTCTTGCCCATACGTTTAGCGAGCAGCGCCTGACCCAACACCTGGTTGGTCTTGTGCGCACCGCCGTGCAGTAAGTCTTCTCGCTTGAGGTAGAGGCGGGTTTTGGTGCCTTTGGTCAGGTTACTGCACAAGGTCAGTGCGGTCGGACGACCGGCATAGTTTTTCAGCAGGTCGGTGAATTCCGCCTGGAACTCAGGATCGCGCTGGGCTTCCACAAATGCATTTTCTAACTGACGCAGAGCTGGCATCAGAATTTGCGGAACATATTGACCGCCAAACTCGCCAAAATAGGGATTCAATAACGTGGTCATCTTTTCATCTTCCTTATTCGGTCCGCGCAAAGGCGGACTCGCGAAATTAATAGGCGCGCAGCGTGCGGAATACCGCCGCGACTTTACTGGCATCTTTGATGCCTGGCGCGGATTCCACGCCGGAGTTGAAGTCCAGACCGGCGCAGCCGAGTTGTGCAGCTTCAACGCAGTTGTCGGCACTTAACCCACCTGCCAGCAGCACATTGCTCAGGTCTTCACCCTGCAGCAATGACCAGTCAAAACGCTGTCCTGTACCGCCTTGGCCATTATCAAACACGTAACGGTCAACGTGCGGCCAATCGCGTGCTGGAAGGCTGTTGCTGATGCTCAGCGCCTTCCAAATTTTCACCTCTTCAGGCAGTGCGCTGCGCAACTCTGCGACAAACGCTTGATCTTCATCACCGTGAAGTTGCACGGCAGCAAGATGCAGTGACGTCGCCTGAGAGACAATGTCACTGATGCTGTTATTGCGGAATACGCCAACGTACTTCAGGGGCGCAGCCGCAATCAGAGTTTGTGCTTGTGTGGTAGTGACTTTGCGCGGCGAACCTTCAGCAAAGATCACGCCACCATAGATGGCACCGGCTTCGTGCGCACTGCGCGCATCTTCAGGGCGGGTCAGACCGCACACTTTGTTGTCACCCATCAGAACACGGCGTACGCCAGCGTTCAGATCGGCTTCTTCCATCAGTGCAGAACCAATCAAGAAGCCGTTGGCGAAGTGGCTCAGCTCACGCACCTGGGCGTAGTTGTGAATACCGGACTCGCTGATCACCGTCACACCGTGGCCCAAGCGCGGTGCCAGTTGGCGGGTGCGATTCAGGTCGATAGACAAATCACGCAGATCGCGGTTATTGATGCCCACCACTTTCGCTTCCAGCGCAATAGCGCGCTCCAGCTCTTCTTCATTACTCACTTCTGTCAGCACGCCCATCTTCAGGCTGTGGGCCACGGCCGCGAGTTGCTGATACTGCTCATCATCCAGCACCGACAGCATCAGTAGGATGGCGTCAGCCTGATAATGGCGAGCGAGGTAAATCTGGTAAGGATCGATGATAAAGTCTTTGCACAGCACCGGTTGCGTAATCGCCGCACTGACAATCGGCAGGAACTCAAAGTCGCCCTGGAAATATTTTTCATCCGTTAACACAGAAACGGCGGAGGCATAATGGCGATACACGCCGGCAATGGTTGCAGGATCAAAATCTTCGCGAATCAGACCCTTTGACGGAGACGCCTTTTTGCATTCAAGGATGAATACTGTGCGTGTGCCACGCAAGGCATCGTAAAAGTGACGTCCCGCCGGCTGCAAGCTGCTCTGGAAGGTGGCCAGTGGCTGCTGCGCCTTACGTGCTTCTACCCAAACGGCTTTGTCCTGAACAATTTTCTCTAAAACAGTGCCCTTAATGCTCATCTCATCCTCTCGCTGCCAGAGCAACAACGCGTTCGTAAGCCTGTCCGCTGCGAATTGCAGTGATGGCACGCTGCGCATTGTCACGCAAATCTTCATTTCCGAATACTTTCAGCAACATTGCGACGTTGACCGCAACGGCCTGCTCATGTGCCGGCTGGCCTTTACCCTGGAGTAAACGCGCCAGAATGTCACGGTTTTCTTCCGGCGTGCCGCCTGCCAGCGCTTCTTTATCATGGAAGCTGAAACCAAAGTCTTCCGGCGTTAGCTGATAACCGGTAATTTCACCGTCGCGCAGCTCAGCAACCTGCGTTGGGCTGTGCAGCGCCACTTCGTCCATGCCGCCACCATGTACCACGGCAGCACGCTGATATCCCAACACCTTAAGGGTTTGTGCAATCGGTAACACCAGCTCCGGGCTGTACACCCCAATCACCGCCAGTGGTGGGCGAGCGGGGTTGATCAGCGGCCCCAACACATTGAACAGTGTGCGGGTTTTCAACTGCTGGCGAACCGGCATCGCGTGGCGGAAACCGCTGTGATACTGCGGTGCAAACAGGAAGCAAACGTTAAGGTCGTCCAACGCCTTGCGTGCTTTCTCCGCGGGCATATCCAGGTCAATACCGAACGCCGCCAGCAGGTCGGAAGATCCCGATTTGCTGGAAACGCTGCGGTTGCCATGCTTAGCGACTTTCAAACCGCAGGTGGCGGCGACAAAGGCACTGGCCGTTGAGATGTTAATGCTGTTGCTGCCGTCACCGCCGGTGCCGACGATATCTGCAAAGGTGTAGTCGGGACTAGGGAACGGCTTCGCGTCTTCTAACAGTGCCGTGGCCGCACCGGCGATCTCTTCCGGGCGCTCGCCACGGACTTTCATGGCGATCAGCGCTGCGGCGAGTTGGGTCGGTTCAAGCTGGCCTTTAATAATGGCGCTGAACAGCTGGTGGCTTTCAGCCTGGCTCAGAGTCTCTGCCTGATACAGTTTTTCCAGAATAGTTTGCATCATAATCTCCCTATTATTTCGCCAGCGCCCAGGCCAGCGTTTGCTCTAACAGACGCGCACCCTGGGTGGTGAGGATGGATTCGGGGTGGAACTGGAAGCCACATACACGGTCAGCATCGTGGCGCACGGCCATCACCATGCCGTTGTAGCTGGCGTTCACGGTTAATTCGGCAGGGGTGTTGCTGCCCACCAGCGAGTGGTAACGCGCAACAGGCAACGGATTGCTCAGGCCGGTGAACATCGCTTCACCATCATGATTAATCGAAGAGGCTTTACCGTGCAGGATCTCGCCTGCCTGGCCAACATGGCCGCCGTAAGCTTCGACAATCGCCTGATGGCCGAGGCAAATACCGATGATCGGCAGACGTCCACGCAGCGCTTGTAACAGCGCCGGCATGCAACCGGCATCCTTCGGTGCACCCGGGCCCGGCGACAGCATCAACACCGGATTCTCCATCTGCTGCAGGCGCTCAATCAGCACTTCAGCCGGTACGTTATTACGGTAGATCACCACGTTGTGGCCAAAGGTGCGCAGCTGATCAACGAGGTTGTAAGTAAAGGAGTCGATATTATCGAGCAGCAGGATGTCGGCCATCAGAAAATCTCCTTGCAATGATGGGCAGTGGCGATGGCACGCAATACCGCGCGCGCTTTATTGCGGCTTTCATCCGCTTCGGCTTGAGGTTGTGAGTCCAGCACCACGCCGGCACCGGCCTGCACGGTTGCTACACCGTCTTCCACCCACGCGGAGCGAATCACGATGCAGGTGTCGAGGTCGCCGTGTGCCGTGAAGTAACCCACTGCACCGCCGTAGCTGCCGCGACGCGTGCCTTCTTTCTCAGCGATCAATTGCATGGCGCGTACCTTAGGTGCACCGCTCAATGTGCCCATATTCATGCAGGCGCGGTAGGCGTGCAGGACATCAAGGTCGTTACGCAGCGAGCCGACGACACGAGAGACCAGATGCATCACAAACGAGTAGCGGTCTACTTTCGTCAGGTCGGCGACATAGCGGCTGCCAGGTACACAGATGCGCGCCAGATCGTTACGGGCAAGGTCCACCAGCATCAGGTGTTCGGCCAGCTCTTTGTGGTCGGTGCGCATTTCCAGCTCGATACGGCTGTCGAGGTCACGATCCAGCGAGCCATCAGCATGACGTCCGCGTGGACGTGTGCCCGCAATCGGGTAGATCTCAATCTGACGCGAGGTGGCGTCATATTTCAGTGAGCTTTCGGGTGAAGCACCAAACAGCGCGAAATCCTGGTCCTGCATAAAGAACATGTATGGGCTGGGGTTGCTGTGCTTCAGCGTGTCATAAGCCGCCAGCGGTGAAGGGCACGGCAGTGAGAAGCGACGCGAAGGCACCACCTGGAAAATTTCACCGATGCGAATCGCTTCCTGCATCTCACGCACAACGCTGCAATACTCTTCGTCGCTTTGGTTCGTGCTCAGCGTCATGTGCTCAACGCGCTGCACCGGCAACGCGGTGGCAGGTTGCGCCATTTGACCACGCAGCTGCTCGATGCGGCTTTGCAGACGCTGGAATTCACTGGTTGAAGGGCTAAACAGGCTTGCCTGCAAGCGGGCGCTGCGCGTCTGGTGGTCAATCACCAGTAAAGTTTCGGCCAGATAGAAGCAGTAGTCTGGGCAGCTCTGTTCATTACGTAATGCAGGCAGGTCTTCGAAGCCCGCGACCAGGTCGTAAGCGAACAGACCACCCAGGAACATCGCTTCGCGTTCTTCAGCCGGGCTATTTACCAGCTGCGGAATCAGGCGGAGTGCATCAAACACTGACAACGCTTTCAGGCGCGAATCTTCATCATGCAAACCCTGCGGTTGCGGGAAGTGCAGCTCGCGTCCATCTGGGCGCGCTTCAATTCGCACGTCGGCTGGCAGTGCTTCATCCAGCAGCGGCAGGATAGCGCGACCGTTTTCGGACAGGGCCTGCAGCGTGACGACATTGCCCATTGCACTGATGCGCAGGGCACTGTCGACAATCAGCAAGCTTTTCAGATTCTGTTTGCTGTCGATATCGGCGGATTCGAGCAGCAACGTTGCTGGACGTGCGCCGCAAATTTGATGGAACACTGCGGCCGGATCTTCGCGGTAGGGCGCGGTACCGGTAATCAACTTCACTGTAGGTTTCGCATTAGCCATTATTGGATTCTCTGAATTTCGCTCAAAAAAAAGCCCGCTCGGTGGCGGGCTCAGGTATCTGCACAGCGGTTACGCAAATTGTGCACGACGACGTCGCCCGTTCAAGGGATCATCGCGCCACCAACCTTTTGCATGCGTACCGAAAAATGCCATGATTAAATACCCGTTACGTGTGAACTTGTGTACTAGTTAACTGGTTCAGGCGAAAAATGTCAATACCCTTTTTCAGTCACGGTCAAAATCGTTATCATGCCCGCCGGTTTATGCAGTTGCTGGAGTGACCTTGTCGGATATCGCCCGTTTTCCTCTATATGATTTACACAGCCATACACAAGCATCTGATGGTTTACTGACACCCACTGCACTGGTGCAGCGTGCCGTTGAGATGAAGGTTGGTGTGCTCGCGATTACCGATCACGACACGGTTGCCGGTGTGGCGGAAGCACAAGACGCCGTGCTGCAACACGATCTGCCCATTCGTGTCCTGGCGGGGTTAGAAGCATCGACGCTGTGGGAGAACCACGAAATTCATATTGTGGGTTTGAACATCGATTGCCAGCACCCGGTACTCAGCGAATTTCTTGCCCAGCAGCATCAATGCCGTGTTGATCGCGCGCTACAGATTGCTGAGCGACTGGAGCGGGCGCGCATCCCTGATGCGCTGGCCGGCGCACAGCGTCTGGCACAGGGCGGGGTAATTACCCGAGGCCATTTTGCGCGTTACCTGGTTGAGATCGGCAAAGCGAACAATATGGCGCAGGTGTTTAAGAGTTATCTTGCGCGTGGGAAAACCGGCTACGTGCCACCGCAATGGTGTACAATTAAACAAGCTATTGATGCCATTCATCATTCTGGCGGCGTTGCCGTACTCGCACATCCAGGTCGTTATGGCTTGTCTGCCAAATGGCTAAAAAGGCTGATTGCCCATTTCGCAGAAGCGGGTGGGGATGCAATGGAAGTCGCGCAGTGTCAGCAGGCACCCAACGAACGCACCCAGCTTGCGACATATGCGCGCGATAATAAGCTGGCGGCATCGCAGGGGTCAGATTTTCACTTACCTTGTCCGTGGATAGAACTGGGGCGCAAATTGTGGTTGCCGGGTGGTGTTGAACCCATTTGGGAACGCTTTCCTGAGCTGGCGCCCGCAGTGGCTGTTGCTGACAGGTGATATGAGGTTTTTATGAGTCAACTTTTTCACATTCATCCCGACAATCCGCAGCCACGCTTGATTAATCAGGCGGTTGATTATCTGAATAAAGGGTCCGTTATCGTCTATCCCACTGATTCGGGTTACGCGTTAGGTTGCCGACTGGAAGAGAAGAATGCCATGGAGCGTATCTGCCGCATTCGTCAGTTGGACGGTAATCACAACTTTACTTTGATGTGTCGTGATCTGTCTGAGTTGTCGACCTATTCGCAGGTGGATAACACCGCGTTTCGTATTCTGAAAAACAATACGCCAGGTAACTACACCTTCATTCTCAAAGCGACCAAAGAAGTGCCACGCCGTTTGATGAATGATAAACGCAAAACCATCGGTCTTCGCGTGCCGTCCAATCCAGTAGCATTGGCGCTGCTGGAGCGTCTGAATGAGCCGATGATGTCGACTTCACTGATGTTGCCAGGCAATGACTTTACAGAATCCGACCCCGAAGAGATTCAGTACAGCATCGGTAAGCTGGTGGATCTGATTATTGATGGCGGCACCCTTGGGCAACAGCCAACCACCGTTATCGATCTCACCAGCGATTCACCGATCGTGGTGCGTGAAGGGGTAGGCGATACGCGTCCGTTCCTTTAATCACGCGTGGTCAGGCGTCGATAAGGTCGTCTGGCCAATATTTTGTTCCAGCCAATGTTTGAAATCGCCGTACGGAATATACAGTGAGACATCTTTCAGGATGACTTGCTTACTACGCACATTGGATATTTCATGGCTATAACCCACAATCACACCACCAATAGTCTGGTCAGCATTATATACTGCGCCGCCTGACATTCCCTGCACAACTCCAGCATTTGATGCCATTGCCATGCACGGTTTTTTATTCCATTTATTGGTAATCGCGGTGCGCGCTAAATTAACGCCGCTCGATTCCACTGGCATGGCAGAAATAAAGCTGTAACCGTACATCTTAATGGGCTCGCCCACTTTACTGGTGCGGAATTTGGCCAGCGTTTCAGGGCTATTTTTATGGTAGATAATGGCAACATCACAATAGGGGTGATAAGCCTTCACACGCTGGACAGCCGTGGTTGCCACGTGTGCAGCCGTCAGACTGTATTCTGGTGTCAGTGGAATGGTGGTGCCGAGGATACCCAAACCCAGTACCGTCGGGATGCCTGTCACGCTCATATCAACGTGTTCAAGCGCCGCACGACTGTACTCAGTGTGGCCCACGGAACAACCGCTCAGTGCCAGCGCGGCGAGCGCAGGCCAAAGCAGGGAGGTTCTCATGTTGTATTGCCTTCATTTCATGCATGTCAGTAAAATCCCTGGTGAAGACTTTCGACATGCAAATTAAATTCATTCCGTGAATGAATTAACGCATCGTTTCCGCGTGCGCCGGTTTATATTATCAACGAAACAACACTGTGATCGTTAATGGCTTGTTAGGTAATCGAGTGTAAATAGTAAAAATTACGTTTTTATTAATACGGCACACTGGATTTCAGAGTTAAATTTTACACACATTTCTCATCAGAACAATTCATCATATTTAATCTGAATCAAATAATGCGAAAATACAGACTTAATCCAACCTGCAGAGCCAATTAACTAACAATTTAAATTTACTGGCATGATGAGCCTTATTTATCCCGGTTGAATAGAGTTTTATCCTGTTTTGCGATTTGGCTTTAGATTTTATGTTTGGGATTATCCTTAAGCGCGGTTCGCAATGCTACCTATGTAGCCTTGAAAAGCGCTAATGTATCACGCAGCTAAAGTGGAAATAATCACCAGGTTGAAGATGACGCAGGCAAAGAGTAAAAATTCAGTGACTTGGCGAAGAGCGCAGAAGCGATTTACTGGTCTATCTATCAGCGACGTAAATATATCAATCATTGGTCCTGATCGTTCGACGCAGCCTTTGGCCTTTATTATCGGCAGCAAAGTAAAAGGTGTTAACGAAACTTGCGTTAGTGTAGAATCGCGGGCCGCCTGAGATTGCAGCAGCAATGCGCAGCGGTAACAGATTCTGATATGGGAATTGGTAATCCCTGTATCCTACCTCTTCTTACCACGACGCCTGGGAAGGCGACAACGAGGCAGCTCCATGAGCGAGAAACTACAGAAAGTATTAGCGCGCGCCGGTCACGGTTCGCGCCGCGAAATCGAAACCATGATTTCAGCCGGACGCGTCAGCGTCGATGGCAAACTGGCGACGCTGGGCGATCGCATCGAAAGTGATAAATCCTTGAAGATCCGTATCGATGGCCATCTGGTTTCGATTGCTGAATCTGCGACGGAAGTGTGCCGCGTGCTGGCCTACTACAAACCAGAAGGTGAGCTGTGCACCCGTAATGACCCGGAAGGCCGTCCAACGGTGTTTGACCGCTTGCCGCGTCTGCTGGGTTCACGCTGGATTGCTGTCGGCCGTCTGGACGTTAACACCTGTGGTCTGATGTTATTCACTACCGACGGTGAGTTGGCGAATCGCCTGATGCACCCAAGCCATGAAGTCGAGCGCGAATATGCTGTGCGCGTATTCGGCGAAGTGGATGACGATAAAATTCGCCAGTTAAGTAAAGGTGTGCAACTGGAAGATGGTCCTGCATCGTTCAAAACCATTAAGTTTGCGGGCGGCGAAGGCATTAACCAGTGGTACAACGTCACGCTGACTGAAGGTCGCAACCGTGAAGTGCGTCGTTTGTGGGAAGCGGTAGGTGTCCAGGTGAGCCGTCTGATGCGTGTACGCTACGGTGACATTCAGTTGCCTAAAGGTTTACCACGTGGCGGCTGGATGGAGATGGAACTGTCGGCAGTTAACTATTTGCGCACGCTGGTGCAAATGCCGGAAGAAACTGTCACCAAAGTGGCGGTGGAAAAAGATCGCCGTCGCACCAAAGCCAACCAGATCCGTCGTGCGGTGAAACGCCACAGCAATGTGAGCGGTAACCCGCGTCGTGGCGGCAGCAGCAGCAGTCGTACCAGCGGCAACAAAAAACGCGGTGCCTGATGCTATAGTGACGCCGCGGTGTGCGGCGTCACTGCTTTACCAGTCAATTCCTTGCTGTGCCTGAATTCCCGCATCAAAAGCATGTTTCACCGGACGCATCTCCGTTATCGTATCGGCCATTTCCAGCAATGTGCGATGGCAGCCGCGACCCGTGATGATCACGCTTTGCTGCGCCGGACGCTGGCTTAATGCCACCACCAACTCCTCCAGATCCAGATAATCCATACTGACCATGTAGGTGATTTCATCGAGAATCACTAAGTCGAGTTGTGGATCCGCCAGCATGCGCCGCGCCTGCTGCCACACCTGCTGACAGGCCAGGGTGTCGGTTTCACGGTTTTGCGTATCCCAGGTAAAGCCGGTGGACATCACCTGAAACTCAACCCCATGTTGTTCCAGCAGATTACGCTCACCGTTCGGCCACTCACCCTTGATAAACTGAACTGCAGCAACCGTCTTACCATGTCCACAGGCACGCAGGGCGGTACCAAAAGCGGCGGTGGTTTTGCCTTTCCCATTGCCGGTGAACACCATCAAAATGCCGCGTGTTTCCGTTGCGGCGGCAATACGGGCATCCACCTGCTCTTTTAAACGCTGTTGTCGTTGCTGGTGACGATCGCTCATGCGCTGGCCGGCCCTGGTTTGCGTCCTGGTTGCGCATCAAAACTGATACCGGTTTTGCGGCGACTGTCATCTCCCATCAAGTAGAGATAGAGCGGCATCAAATCAGCAGGGGTTTTCAGCAGGTTGGCGTTCTCGTCCGGAAAAGCACTGGCGCGCATTTTGGTACGTGTTCCGCCTGGATTGATGCAGTTAACCCGGAGATGGCGATTTTTATACTCATCGGCCAAAACTTGCATCATGCCTTCGGTGGCAAATTTTGATACGGCATAAGCGCCCCAGCCTGAACGCCCGGTACGACCGACGCTTGATGTGGTGAACACCAGTGAGCCCGCATCGGATTTCAGCAGAAGTGGCAACAACGCTTGGGTGAGATAGAAGGTGGCATCAAGATTAATTTGCATCACTTCGCGCCAGACGGCGGGATTAAGCTCAGCCAGCGGGATGATTTCGCCAAGGATGCCAGCATTATGCAGCACACCATCCAGCCGCGGTACCAAATCAGCCACTTGTTGCGCCAGTTGGTGACAGCTTTCAGGTGTAGCCACTGACAGATCGAGCAGTAGTGAAGAGGCTTGTTGCTTGTTCAACTGGTTAATCGCCAGTTCCGTTTGCTGCAGCGTCTCGGCATTGCGGCCCAGCAAAATAACGCGTGCGCCGTAGCGTGCATAGGTGAGGGCAGCTTCACGGCCAATGCCGTCTGAAGCGCCGGTCACCAGGATAATACGATTTTCCAGCAGATCGCTTTTCGGTTGATAATGCACAGCGATGTCCTTTGGCAGGTGAGGGTTTGGGGCTTTATGCCTCAATTTTCCGCAAGGTGCAATCGCTGAACCTCGCAATCTGTGCCGCCTGCGGGCATTTCAGGCGACGAATGCCTGCAAAGCGGGTACACTCAGCCACTGTTTGTAATTTACTGTTTAATAAGGCGGCAGAATGGATTTACTCTCCAGCTATGGATTATTTCTGGCCAAGGCCGTCACCGTGGTGGTGGCGATCGCAGCTATTGTTCTGATTGTGCTCAATGCCGCGCTGCGTAAACGTCACAGCGGCGGGCAGCTGCGTTTAACTCATCTCGATGACGAATACCGTGAGATGAAAGAAGATCTGCAGTTAGCGAAGATGAAGCCGCAGGCACAAAAAGTATGGCTCAAACAGCATAAAAAAGAAGAAAAACTCAAAGCCAAGTCTGAGAAACGTAACGCGAAAGCCGGTGTAAGTGAAACCGCGAAACCCACGCTCTACGTGCTGGAATTTAAAGGCAGTATGGATGCGGGTGAAGTCAGCTCATTACGCGAAGAGATCTCCGCTGTGTTAGCCGTTGCGCAACCCGGTGATGAAGTATTACTTCGTCTGGAAAGCCCGGGTGGTGTGGTGCACGGTTACGGCCTGGCGGCTTCTCAGTTACAGCGCCTGCGTGATGCCGGTCTGCATCTCACCGCCGTGGTGGATAAAGTGGCTGCCAGCGGCGGCTATATGATGGCCTGCGTCGCCGATCGCATTGTGGCTGCGCCTTTCTCTATTATTGGTTCCATTGGCGTGGTCGCGCAGATTCCTAACTTCAACCGTCTGCTGAAACGCAATGATATTGATGTGGAACTGCACACCGCAGGACAGTACAAACGCACGTTGACCCTGTTTGGCGAAAATACCGATGAGGGTCGTGAGAAGTTTCAGGAAGACCTCAATGAAACCCATCAGCTGTTCAAAGACTTTGTGCAGCAGATGCGTCCGTCACTGGAGCTGGATAAAGTGGCAACGGGTGAACACTGGTACGGTCGTCAGGCGCTGGATTTAGGCTTGGTCGATGAGATCGGCACCAGCGATGCGCTAATTATCAAACAGATGGATCGTTTTGCTGTGCTCGGGGTGCATTTTGCACGTAAGAAGAAAATGATGGACCGCTTCACTCATAGCGCCAGCATGGCGGCAGAGCGGTTAATTCTGAAAATATGGCAGCGTGGCGATAAGCCGTTGTTATAAACCAGCCCGGCAAATGCCGGGCTTTTTTATGCCAGATGATATTGCGCGGAGAGCACCACAGCGAGGTGTTTAAAGACATTAAAAACTGCGGTGGTTTTGGCCGTGGGCAAGCCCTCGTCATCAAGAAAATGGGGGCCGCGAAACACTAAAACTTCACCTTGCTGAATCACGTCATTGGCTTCCATGCCCGCCAAATAATCGTCATGCTGTTTGATCATTTGATTGGCAATTTCCAGTAACGCCTGGTGTGAAATAGATTCCGTTTCTGCTGACATTTTGCACTCCTTTTTTGACAGCGATTGTTCTCCTTCTATATTACTTGCGAGTTGGCATGTTCAGCAAATCAACAAAGGCAAGCAAAACTGGCGCAAAATTAAACAGAATGCTAATTAAGTTGCGTAACGGATTTTATCAGGTAGAGTGTGGGCGATTCAGCTTTCAGGGAGATCACACCCGGATGTGTGATACTGTCAGACGGAAAACTCGCTTCTAATCATAAAGTTGCATAAGTCGATGCAATCTGACCTGAGATTATCCCCGCTGCCTTGAAAAGTGAAAAGCTGGCAGCAATATTCAACCCGTTGGGTTTTGGGGCTTCGAATCCTCTCCCGTTATCAGGACGTTTCAATTTAGGTAAAGGTACATATGGGTAAGTCACTCGTCATCGTTGAGTCCCCGGCAAAGGCCAAAACAATCAATAAATACCTCGGCAATGACTACGTGGTGAAATCCAGCGTGGGTCATATCCGTGATTTGCCGACCAGTGGTTCAACTGCCCGTAAAAGTGCCGACGGGGAAAAAGCCAAAAGCGGTAAAAAGGTTAAGAAAGATGAGAAAGTCGCGCTGGTTAGCCGTATGGGTGTTGATCCCTGGAATGGCTGGGAAGCGGATTATCAAATCCTGCCAGGCAAAGAGAAAGTCGTTGCCGAGCTGAAAAATCTTGCTGCTGATGCCGACCACATCTATCTCGCAACGGACCTTGACCGCGAAGGGGAGGCCATTGCATGGCACCTGCGGGAAGTGATCGGTGGCGATGACACGCGTTTTAGCCGTGTGGTGTTTAACGAAATTACCAAGAATGCGATTCGTCAGGCGTTTGAGAAGCCGGGTGAACTGAATATTGAGCGCGTCAATGCGCAGCAAGCGCGCCGCTTTATGGACCGCGTCGTGGGTTATATGGTTTCTCCGCTGCTGTGGAAGAAGATCGCCCGTGGCCTCTCTGCCGGTCGCGTGCAGTCCGTTGCCGTGCGTTTGGTGGTGGAACGCGAGCATGAAATCAAAGCCTTTGTGCCGGAAGAGTACTGGGATATTGATGCGGATTTCACCACGCCGAAGGGTGATGATTTGGCCATGCAGGTCACGCATCAGGGTGACAAAGCCTTCCGTCCGGTTAACCGCGAGCAAACACAAGCCGCTGTCGCCATTTTGCAGAAAGCACGTTTTGAAGTGCTGGATCGTGAAGATAAACCGACCAGCAGTAAACCTTCTGCTCCCTTTATTACCTCAACGCTGCAACAGGCAGCGAGTACGCGCCTGGGCTTTGGCGTGAAAAAAACCATGATGATGGCACAGCGTCTCTACGAGGCCGGTCATATCACCTATATGCGTACCGACTCCACCAACCTGAGTCAGGATGCGGTGGCGATGGCCCGCGGTTACGTTGAGAAGAGCTTCGGTAAGAAATACCTGCCGGACTCACCGATTACCTACACCAATAAAGAGAACTCGCAGGAAGCGCACGAAGCGATTCGTCCTTCTGATGTCAACATCGCTGCGGAACAGTTAAAAGATATGGAAGCTGATGCGCAGAAGCTCTATCAGCTTATCTGGCGTCAGTTTGTCGCCTGCCAGATGGTGCCTGCCCAGTATGATTCCACCACGCTGACCGTAGGCGCGGCAGACTTCAAACTGAAGGCCAAAGGCCGTACGCTGCGCTTTGATGGCTGGACGAAAGTAATGCCTGCTCTGCGTAAGAACGATGACGATCTGACGCTGCCGCCAGTCAACGTCGGCGATATGCTTGATCTCAAAGAGCTGATGCCAAGCCAGCACTTCACCAAGCCGCCAGCCCGTTTCAGTGAAGCGTCCCTGGTGCGCGAACTGGAAAAACGCGGTATCGGACGTCCGTCGACCTACGCATCAATCATCTCGACTATTCAGGACCGTGGTTACGTGCGTGTGGAAAACCGCCGCTTCTACGCTGAAAAAATGGGGGAGATTGTTACCGACCGTCTGGAAGAGAACTTCCGTGAGTTGATGAATTATGACTTCACCGCACGCATGGAAAACAGCCTTGACCAGGTCGCCAACAACGAAGCGCAGTGGAAGGCGGTGCTGGATTCGTTCTTTAGCGATTTTAGCCAGCAGTTAGGACAGGCCGAGAAAGAACCGGAAGAGGGCGGCATGCAGCCGAACCAGATGGTACTGACCTCGATTGACTGTCCGACTTGTAGCCGTCAAATGGGCATTCGCACCGCCAGCACCGGCGTATTCCTGGGCTGTTCCGGGTATGCTTTGCCGCCGAAAGAGCGCTGCAAACAAACCATCAACCTGATTCCGGAAAACGAAGTGCTTAACGTGCTGGAAGGCGATGATGCCGAAACCAATGCGTTGCGTGCGCGTCGTCGTTGCCAGAAATGTGGCACGGCGATGGACAGTTACCTGATCGATAATCAACGTAAATTGCATGTCTGTGGTAACAACCCAGAGTGTGATGGCTACGAAATCGAGAAGGGCGAATTCCGCATCAAAGGTTATGATGGCCCGATCGTTGAATGCGAAAAATGTGGTTCTGAAATGCACCTGAAAATGGGGCGTTTTGGTAAGTACATGGCGTGTACCAACGACGAATGTAAAAACACCCGTAAGATTCTGCGTAATGGCGACGTTGCGCCGCCAAAAGAAGATCCGGTTCCGTTACCAGAATTGGCATGTGAGAAATCAGATGCCTATTTCGTTCTGCGTGACGGTGCGGCAGGGGTATTCTTGGCGGCTAACACATTCCCTAAATCACGTGAGACTCGTGCGCCACTGGTGGAAGAGCTGCAGCGTTTTGCTGACCGTTTACCTGAAAAGCTGAAGTACCTTGCAGAGGCGCCGGCCGCCGACCCGGAAGGCAATAAAACCCTGGTGCGGTTCAGCCGTAAAACCAAACAGCAGTATGTCTCCTCGGAAAAAGAAGGTAAGGCAACGGGCTGGTCGATGTTCTATATCGATGGTAAGTGGCAGGAAGCGAAGAAGTAATTCCCCTCAAGGCCAGCATCTGCTGGCCTTTTCACCATCCTTATAGCTAATCGTTCTACATTCCTTCTTTAACTGATATAGTAGTTATAGCTTTTTTCGTTTCGCTGACTCGCTTTCCCTCGCCATACCTTCATCAGGGCGGAAACACGCCTGCTGGGATTGCCCCTCTGTCGCTACCGGGAAGATATAACTATGAAATTGCAGCAGTTGCGCTACATCGTCGAAGTGGTCAATCACAATCTAAATGTCTCATCGACCGCCGAAGGGCTTTACACCTCACAACCCGGCATCAGTAAGCAGGTTCGTATGCTTGAAGATGAACTCGGTGTACAGATATTTGCGCGCAGTGGCAAACACCTGACCCAAGTGACGCCAGCCGGTGAAGAGATCATCCGTATCGCGCGGGAAGTGTTGTCCAAAGTGGATGCGATTAAGTCGGTAGCGGGGGAGCATACCTGGCCTGACAAAGGTTCTCTGTATGTGGCCACCACGCATACACAAGCTCGCTATGCGCTGCCTGGCGTGATTAAAGGCTTTATCGAGCGCTATCCTCGTGTTTCGCTGCATATGCATCAGGGATCGCCTACACAAATTGCAGAAGCCGTTTCGAAAGGCAATGCAGACTTCGCTATAGCCACGGAAGCACTGCATCTCTATGACGATCTCATTATGCTGCCATGCTATCACTGGAACCGGGCAATTGTGGTCACGCCGGACCATCCACTGGCGGGCAAATCTAACGTCACTATTGAAGAGTTGGCTGACTTCCCGCTCGTCACTTACACCTTTGGCTTTACCGGCCGCTCTGAGCTGGACACGGCGTTTAATCGCGCAGGATTAACACCGCGAATTGTGTTTACGGCAACCGATGCAGACGTGATTAAGACCTACGTGCGCTTAGGGCTTGGCGTGGGCGTGATTGCCAGCATGGCGGTGGACCCGGTTTCAGATCCTGATTTAGTGCGGATAGAAGCTTCAGAGATATTTACCAATAGCACAACCAAAATTGGCTTTAGACGCAGCACCTTCCTGCGTAGCTATATGTATGATTTTATTCAACGTTTTGCACCTCATCTGACACGAGATGTGGTGGATGCAGCGGTAGCATTACGCTCCAATGAGGACATCGAAGCGATGTTCCGCGATATCAAGTTACCTTTCAAATAGTTCCTTAAGTCATTATTTTGTCAAGGTGTCTTGCTGGCACCTTGCAAATCCCGCCTCCGTTAGCGCCACAAGAATCTCAAAAAATTTCATTATTTTTTTGTAAATGAAACATAGGTCACATGTTTTTTCATTGTTAGTTCTTAAATGCGAATCAGTACACAATTTTTACGTTGCTACTTTGCGGACCGCCAGGAATATTCCCATACTCCAGTTAAGAGCTGATGAAGAAGGGCTTTTTCAGCGGCTCTTTAAATAAGACTCTAATTTAGATTGGATCTAAATTAGTTTTAACTCAAATTTACAATGAGATGTTTTAATTAATAGTTAGCTTCGTGATTAAGTTTATCTCATCTATTTTTTGAGTTTTGATAAATAGCATTAATCGTTGTGCTCAATAAAAATAACTGGATTTTCGGTCTTAACAAGTTTAGGATTCGTCCTAAATCTTAATCGTTGTCAACAATCGTTTTATTGAGAGTGATTATCAAAAACTATGAATACTAGATTAACTGTACAGCCGGACTTCCGGACCAAAAGCACCAAAGTTGAGCGCACTGGCAACACCCGTCGCAAAGCTTGGTTGACTGTCTTCGCTGCTTCAGCACTGTTCTGGGTAGTGGTGGCTTTAATGATTTGGCGTATGTGGGGTTAAGCCATGTGGGCAAATACACTCAGCCGTAAGTCTCCGGTTTCTGCGCGTCAGCCGAACACGTCAGCGTGCAAAGCGAAAGAAGTCAAGAGCGCTGAACAACCAGCGGCGATTCCTGCGTCGTGGGAACTGAGTGAGAAACAGCGTAGCTTTATCGAATCTTTCATGGATCCGAAGTCGAAATAACGCAGTCTGCGTTCTGTTCTTTATATAGATGTTCGTCCCTCATTTTACCGGATTATCCGGTGGGCATTTTAAAAGCCCGTCTCTTTAACACTCAGCATTAAAAAAAACGGTGTCATCAGTACAACGCTGAAGACGGTGGACTTTTTTTGCCCGGAATCCGGGAGGGAGTGACTCAATGAATACAACAACTTTTTCATGGTTTAGCGTTTATGCCTTTTCATTTGCATTTTGGGCAGCTGCCGTGTGGGCAATGATGTAATTCAATAACTCAAATTATTCGTCCCGTTATTCATGCCCTGACAATCGTCGGGGCATTTTTCTTTGTGCATTTATGTGTCATTTCGTGTTGTTATCAAATCGTTAACGACAATGTGGTCTATCTTTAACCTAAACCTTGCTGTTTTTGAGGTTTAAAGAAAGGCCCATTAAAGGAGGAGTTATGTCGTTAACCTTACGCGAGCACAGCCAGGATACGCTGGACGTTCGGGCAGAAAAATATCATTACTACAGCCTGCCAAAAGCCGCCCAGCAACTGGGCAATATTGATCGCTTACCCAAATCGATGAAAGTCCTGCTGGAAAACCTGCTGCGCTGGCAGGATGGCGATTCTGTGACTGCGGAAGATATTCAGGCGCTGGTGGACTGGCAGAAAGATGCTCATGCCGACCGTGAGATTGCCTATCGCCCTGCACGCGTGCTGATGCAGGACTTTACCGGTGTACCTGCGGTGGTTGATTTAGCCGCCATGCGAGAAGCCGTTAAGCGTCTTGGCGGCGATGTTGCCAAAGTGAACCCGCTTTCCCCAGTCGATCTTGTCATTGACCATTCTGTTACGGTTGACCACTTCGGCGACGATGAAGCCTTCGATGAGAATGTGCGCCTCGAAATGGAGCGTAACCACGAGCGCTACGTGTTTCTACGTTGGGGACAAAAAGCGTTCAACCGTTTCCGCGTGGTGCCGCCCGGCACTGGGATTTGCCATCAGGTCAATCTGGAGTATCTGGGCAAGTCGGTCTGGCATGAAACCCAGGACGGCAAAGAAGTGGCCTACCCCGATACGCTGGTAGGTACCGATTCCCATACCACGATGATCAACGCGCTTGGTGTGCTTGGTTGGGGCGTGGGCGGTATCGAAGCAGAAGCCGCTATGTTAGGCCAACCGGTATCCATGCTTATCCCCGATGTTGTCGGCTTCAAACTGACCGGAAAACTTCGCCCGGGCATAACCGCCACTGACCTGGTATTGACCGTCACGCAGATGCTGCGCAAACACGGCGTGGTGGGGAAATTTGTTGAGTTTTACGGTGATGGATTAGCTGATTTGCCGCTCGCCGACCGCGCGACCATTGCCAATATGGCGCCAGAATATGGTGCAACCTGTGGTTTCTTCCCGATTGATGAAGTCACCCTGAGTTATATGGCGCTCACCGGCCGTGAGCCTGAACAGGTGGCATTGGTCGAGGCGTATGCGAAACAGCAGGGCATGTGGCGTCACCCTGGTGATGAACCGGTGTTCACCAGCACGCTGGCGCTGGATATGGCCGAAGTGGAATCGAGCCTCGCCGGACCTAAACGCCCACAAGATCGTGTATCGCTGGGTGATGTTCCCGCCGCATTCGACGCCAGCAATGAACTGGAAGTGAATCATGCGCAGAAAGCGCACAAGACGGTCAGCTATCGCGACAGTGAAACCGGCGAAAGTTATCAACTTGATGACGGCGCGGTGGTGATTTCTGCGATTACGTCCTGTACCAATACCTCCAATCCCAGCGTATTAATGGCTGCAGGCCTTTTAGCGAAAAACGCCGTTGAGCGTGGCTTAATGCGCAAACCCTGGGTTAAGGCCTCACTGGCTCCAGGCTCAAAAGTGGTGTCAGATTATCTCGCCGTGGCGCAGCTCACGCCGTATCTGGACGAACTGGGCTTCAACCTGGTGGGATATGGCTGTACTACCTGCATCGGTAACTCTGGTCCGTTACCGGATGTAATTGAAAGTGCCATCAAAGAAGGGGATCTGACGGTCGGTGCAGTGTTGTCGGGTAACCGCAATTTTGAGGGACGTATTCATCCACTGGTGAAAACCAACTGGCTGGCCTCTCCACCGCTGGTGGTTGCCTATGCGCTGGCCGGTAACATGAAACTGAATCTGCAGCGTGACCCCATTGGTCAGGATCATCAGGGCAAAGACGTATTCCTCAAGGATATCTGGCCCTCTCCGGAGGAAATTGCCGCTGCGGTGCAAAAAGTGACCAGTGACATGTTCCACAAGGAGTACGCGGAAGTGTTTGATGGCACGCCAGAGTGGCAACAGATTAAAGTCAGTGAAGCCGCGACTTATGACTGGGATGAAGGGTCCACCTATATTCGTCTGTCACCGTTCTTTGATGATATGGAGGAAACGCCGAAACCGGTTCAGGATATCAAGGGGGCGCGTATTCTGGCGATGCTGGGTGATTCAGTCACCACTGACCACATTTCCCCGGCGGGGAGTATCAAAGCGGAAAGTCCCGCAGGGCGCTATTTGTTGTCGCATGGGGTAGAGCGTACCGACTTTAACTCCTACGGTTCACGTCGTGGTAACCATGAAGTGATGATGCGCGGTACGTTCGCCAATATCCGTATTCGCAATGAAATGGTGCCTGGCGTTGAAGGGGGCTATACCAAACACTTCCCGAGCAATGAGCAACTGGCTATCTATGATGCGGCGATGAAGTATCAGGAAGAGGGCGTGCCCTTGGCGGTCATCGCCGGGAAAGAATACGGATCCGGCTCAAGTCGTGACTGGGCCGCGAAAGGGCCTCGTTTACAAGGTGTTCGCGTGGTTATCTCCGAATCGTTTGAACGTATACATCGCTCTAACCTGATTGGTATGGGCATTCTGCCGCTGGAGTTTCCGGCTGGGGTGACGCGCAAAACCTTGGGGTTGACCGGTGAGGAGTTTATTGATGTGGCCGACCTTGCCCAGCTGAAACCTGGTTGTACGGTGAAAGTGACGCTGACGCGTGCCGATGGCACCAAGGAAACCCTCGAAACACGCTGCCGAATCGATACCGGTAATGAACTGACTTATTACCAAAACGATGGCATTTTGCACTACGTGATTCGTAACATGCTTAACTAAAAGAAAGCCGGGATATTTCCCGGCTTTTCCTTTCTGCTTTAAGACTTAGGCAGCAGATGCCCCATTTTTTCCGCTTTGGTATCCAGATAGTGCGCGTTCTTAGGGTTACGCCCTACCACCAGAGGCACGCGCTCAACAATGTTGATGCCCGCTTCGCTGAGGATTTCGACTTTACGCGGGTTATTGGTCAGCAGACGGACCTCATTCACGCCAAGAAGTTTGAACATATCCGCACACAGCGTGAAATCACGCTCATCCGCTGCAAAGCCCAGTTGATGGTTAGCTTCCACTGTATCGTAGCCTTTATCCTGCAGGGCATACGCGCGAATTTTGTTCAGCAAACCAATGTTACGACCTTCCTGGCGGTGATATAACAGCACACCACGACCTTCTTCAGCGATGGCGTTCAGCGCGGCTTCAAGCTGAAAACCGCAGTCGCAGCGCAGGCTGAACAGCGCATCGCCAGTCAGACACTCAGAGTGGACGCGCGCCAGCACCGGATTGTGATCGCTAACATCACCGTAAACCAGCGCGACATGATCCTGGCCGGTTGCCAGTTCTTCAAAACCAACCATCAGGAAATCTCCCCATGGCGTGGGCAGTTTGGCTTCTGCTACCCGTTTAAGCTGCATGTGACTCTCCAGAACCTTCAGAGGATGCGCTATCATCATGATAACGCACGGGCCCGATTGGCCCGACAAAACTGACAATATTGTGCCACAACATGAACTTTAGCCGTTAATCAGTCAGAGTGATTGTAGTGATAAAGCACAATTATCCAAGCTGCAACGGGTATGTTATTCTTTTTTCAGCTAAAGTTATGCACGGCCTGCTAAATCAGGCGGATCGAAAAGGAACAGGATGTTAAAAATCGCTCAACGAACCACCCTTGGAATGTTGCTGTTATTGATCATGCCGCTTGGCGTCTGGCTATCCGGCTGGCAGTGGCAGCCCGGTGAAAGTGGGCTGTTTTTGCGCGTATTATTTTGGGTAACAGAAACGGTTACGAGCCCGTGGGGCACGCTGACCAGTCTCATTCTCAGTGCCTGGGCATTATGGTGCCTGCGCTTTCGGCTTAAACCCGCCATCCTGTTAATACTGATCATGAATGGTGCCATTCTTGCCGGTCAGTACACGAAATCCTTTATCAAGGAACAGGTGCAGGAGCCGCGCCCCTATGTGGTGTGGCTGGAAAAAAGCCACGGCATTAATGAAGCAGAATTTTACCAGCTCAATCGACAGGGCCGCAGCCAGATGGTTTCGAACTTGTTGGCAAATGACACCCAATTGCCGCAATGGCTAAAGCAGCACTGGGCGTTTGAAACCGGGTTTGCGTTTCCCTCTGGACACACCATGTTTGCCGCCAGTTGGTCGTTGATGGTGATTGGCTTGCTGTGGCCACGTCGTCACAGAGTCACCGTGGTGGTGGTGTTTGCCTGGGCAACCCTGGTGATGGGCAGCCGTTTGCTGTTGGGGATGCACTGGCCGCGCGATCTTGTGGTGGCCACTATCATCTCTTGGTTGTTGGTGACACTGGCCACCTGGCTGGCACAGCGCTTCTGTGGACCACTCACGTTACCGCACGAAGAGCAGCAAGAGATCGCGCAACGTGATGATGTATTGTAATTTCTGATCGCGCCCCCATATGATCGATCAACCTTACAGAAAATGCGCTAACTGATGCGCGGATAAGCAGCATCAGCGCCGCTTTTTTGGCATACTTCTAACGGATAACCTCTCGACAGGACGCAATGTGAAATATTTGCTGATTTTTCTCGTGGTATTGGTCATTTTTATCATCTCCGTCACCCTCGGAGCGCACAATGATCAAATCGTCACCTTTAATTATCTGCTGGCGCAGGGCGAATTCCGCATCTCCACTTTACTGGCTTGCCTGTTTGGCGCTGGATTCCTGCTCGGATGGGCTATTTGCGGTCTTTTCTGGTTACGGATTCGTGTGTCTCTGGCCAATGCGCAGCGCAAGCTGAAACGTATGCAGGCACAGATCGAACAATCAACGGCTGTGACAACCTCTTCTACTGCTGGTCGTCGGGATTAAGTTTCGATGCTTGAATTGCTGTTTTTGCTTCTTCCTGTTGCTGCGGCGTATGGCTGGTACATGGGCCGCCGCAGTGCCTATCAGGATAAGCAACAGGAAGCTAACCGCCTGTCGCGTGAATACGTTGCTGGCGTCAACTTCCTGCTATCTAACCAACAGGACAAAGCCGTAGACCTCTTTCTGGATATGTTAAAAGAGGATAGCGGTACCGTCGAAGCACACCTGACGCTCGGTAACCTGTTCCGCTCACGCGGAGAAGTTGACCGCGCAATTCGCATTCACCAGTCCTTAATGGAAAGCGCATCACTCAGCTATGAACAACGTTTATTAGCGATTCAGCAACTGGGCCGTGATTACATGGCGGCAGGGCTGTACGACCGCGCTGAAGACATGTTCGGCCAGTTGATTGATGAAACGGATTTCCGTATCGGTGCGTTGCAACAGTTGTTGCTGATTCATCAGGCCACCAGTGACTGGCAGAAAGCGATTGAAGTCGCCGAAAGACTGGTGAAGCTCGGCAAAGATAAGCAGAAGGGCGAAATCGCCCACTTTTACTGTGAGCTTGCACTCCAGGCGATGAGCAGCGATGACCTTGATCGCGCCATGAACTTGCTGAAGAAGGGTGAATCCGCCGATCATCAAAGTGCCCGCGTTTCCATCATGATGGGGCGCATCTTTATGGAAAAGGGCGAGTATGCAAAAGCCGTAGTGCATCTGGAGCGCGTGCTGGAGCAGGATAAGGAATTGGTGAGCGAAACCTTACCGATGCTGGAGACCTGCTACCAACGTCTGAATCAGCCAGAAGGCTGGGCACATTTTCTGCAACGCTGTGTTGAAGAGAATACCGGCGCCGCTGCGGAGCTATATGCAGCGGATATCCTGGAACAGCAGCAGGGCCCGGAAGCGGCACAGCTATATATCAATCGTCAGTTGCAACGCCATCCCACCATGCGTGTGTTCCATCGTTTAATGGACTTCCACCTGCATGAAGCAGAGGACGGGCGTGCTAAAGAGAGCCTGATGGTGCTGCGCGACATGGTAGGTGAGCAAATTCGTACTAAGCCGCGCTATCGCTGCCAGAAGTGCGGCTTCACCGCGCATGCGCTTTACTGGCACTGCCCATCATGCCGTGCGTGGTCTTCGGTGAAACCGATCCGCGGGCTCGACGGCCAGTAATGGCCGCGCTTTATTGACTTGTTTAAGCGCGATGTAGTTACAACATACTACAAACTCAAGACTGCCAATTACAACTTAGACATTGTGCCCATTTCCGTTAATCAACGTCTAATCTTCGCCGTGCGATTGTCCTGTCCGGTGTGCGCGGGTAGAATGCTTGCCGTTTGTCCATCGCGCCTGCGGGTGCCCGCTTCTGAGGAAACGTTATGCCTGTTACCCCTTCACCGATTCTGGTGGCACTCGACTATCATGATCTCAACAGTGCACTGCAATTTGTTGACCGCATCGATCCGAGCCAGTGCCGTTTGAAAGTGGGCAAAGAGATGTTCACGCTGTTTGGTCCTTCGCTGGTCAAAACATTGCAGGAACGTGGATTCGACGTTTTTCTCGACTTAAAGTTTCATGACATCCCGAATACTACGGCGCATGCCGTGGCTGCCGCAGCCGATCTCGGGGTATGGATGGTGAACGTCCACGCCAGCGGTGGGGCGCGCATGATGAATGCCGCACGCGAGGCCTTGGTGCCATTTGGTAAAGATGCGCCGTTACTGATTGCCGTCACCGTACTAACGAGCATGGATGCAGAGGATCTTAAAGGGCTCGGCATTACGCTTTCACCGGCAGAACAGGCAGAGCGCCTGGCGCGTTTGACCCGCGATTGCGGCCTGCATGGTGTGGTCTGCTCCGCGCAGGAAGCTGCACACTTCAAGCAAGTGATTGGCCAGGATTTCGCGCTGGTAACGCCGGGTATTCGTCCTGAAGGCAGCGATGCGGGCGATCAACGACGTATCATGACGCCGCAACAGGCGAAGCAGGCGGGTGTGGATTATATGGTGATTGGACGTCCGATCACCCAATCCAACGATCCCGCCGCCACACTGCACGCGATCCTGCAAAGTTTACAGGAGGCCTAATGGCTGACGATAACCGCCTGGTTTACTCCACGGAAACCGGGAGAATCACGACAGAAGAAGCAAAGGCACCGCGTCCCAAAGGGGATGGTATCGTGCGAATTCAGCGCCAGACCAGCGGCCGCAAGGGTAAAGGCGTGTGCCTGATCACCGGTATCGATCTCGACGATGACGCCTTGAACAAACTGGCCGCAGAGTTGAAGAAAAAATGCGGCTGTGGCGGTGCGTTAAAAGATGGCGTGATCGAGATTCAAGGGGATAAACGTGATTTGCTCAAAACCCTGCTCGAAGCCAAAGGCATGAAAGTCAAATTAGCCGGCGGCTAAGATAAGAGCGGGCCACATTGGATGTGGCCCGTGATTAAGTAGATGCGCTGCGTAGCCTGAAGCATTCTTTTTTATTTAGAAACCTGATGGCCGATGATGCCGCCCACGGCTGCGCCACCTACGGTTCCTAATGCACTGCCGTTGGTCAGTACCGATCCACCAATGGCGCCAGCACCGGCACCAATTGCGGTGTTACGGTCGCGTTTAGACCAATTTGAACAACCGCTCAATCCGATGACCAACGTGGTCGCCAGTACAGCTGCGGTGAAACGTTTCATTGTTATTGTCATGACTTTCTCCTTTGTTGTTTGCACAGAGGCAACCTCATAAGTATAGATGTTGCGCAACAAAGCACTTCATCCTGCAGTGTCAAATGGTCTTAATCCTGGAGCCCTGAGCCACACTTTTGTCTGCTCAGCGACTTTCCGCTGCTTTTACAGCGATCCGCTCCATAACATTTTCTCTGGTCGATCAGCACAATTTAGCGATTACCGTTCGCAGGAGAAAAATCATGCTGGAATCCCTCAAGCAGCAGGTGCTGGAAGCCAATCTCGATTTACCACGTTATAACCTCGTCACCTTTACCTGGGGCAACGTCAGCGCGGTAGACCGCGAGCGAGGGCTACTGGTGATCAAGCCATCGGGCGTGAAGTACGAAAACATGAAGCAAGAGGATATGGTTGTTATCGACTTAGAGAGCGGAAAAGTGGTGGAAGGGGCACTGCGTCCCTCATCCGATACTGCCACCCATCGTGCACTCTATCTTGCCTGGCCACAGATTGGGGGGATTGTTCATACCCATTCGCGGCATGCCACCATCTGGGCTCAGGCTGGGCGCGATATCATTGCGCTGGGCACTACCCATGCAGATGACTTTTACGGCACCATTCCCTGTACGCGTGCGATGAAGCGTGAGGAGATTCAGCAAGAGTATGAGTGGAACACCGGGCAAGTGATTATTGAGACATTTGCGCAGCGTCGTATCCAGCCTCAGGATGTCCCTGCCGCGTTGATCAATTCACACGGTCCTTTTGCGTGGGGTAAAGACGCGCATGCGGCGGTGCACAGTGCGGTCGTGCTAGAAGAAGTCGCCTATATGGCGATGCACACAGAGCGCTTACGTGAGGAAATCTCGCCCATATCGCAAAACTTGCTAGACCTGCACTATTTGCGTAAGCACGGTAAAAACGCATGGTACGGGCAGGAGTAACCTTCATTACCTCTTTAAGGCGCCTGTGGGCGCCTTGATTTTTTCCCTGCTTAAACTAGTATGGCGATGCGCGTCATAAAATAAAATGATCATTCATTAAAAATAAAACAACGTTTCATAAATAGACTTGCGATCACTTTTTTCTCCCTGGCCAAAGGTTATGTTGCCTGCCATGCCATCCGGCAAATCATAACGCACCTCCTTCTGGCTCAGTTAAGGTGACACAATTATGCATATCAAACGTGCAATCGATAAAATTCCAGGCGGCATGATGCTGATTCCGCTGTTTCTGGGCGCACTTTGCCACACGTTTTCCCCTGGCGCAGGTAAGTATTTGGGATCTTTTTCCAACGGATTAATGACCGGCACGGTACCGATTTTGGCGGTGTGGTTCTTCTGTATGGGTGCGTCAATCAAACTCAGTGCCACCGGCACAGTACTGCGCAAATCAGGCACTCTTGTGTTGACTAAAATCGCGGTGGCGTGGGTCGTGGCTGCGATTGCTTCGCGTGTTATGCCTGAAAACGGGGTCGAAGTCGGTATGTTTGCCGGATTGTCGACGCTGGCGCTGGTCGCAGCGATGGATATGACCAACGGCGGGTTGTATGCCTCTATCATGCAGCAATACGGTTCAAAGGAGGAAGCGGGGGCCTTTGTGCTGATGTCACTGGAATCGGGCCCGTTGATGACCATGGTGATTCTGGGCACAGCGGGAATCGCATCCTTTGAGCCTCACGTTTTCGTCGGCGCGGTATTACCTTTCCTGGTGGGGTTTGCACTGGGTAATCTCGACCCTGAATTACGTGAGTTCTTCGGCAAAGCCGTACACACACTGATTCCCTTCTTTGCCTTTGCGCTAGGCAATACCATTGATCTGGCGGTCATCGCGCAAACCGGCCTGCTCGGCGTGTTACTGGGCGTTGCGGTTATCATTGTGACGGGCATCCCGCTGATTCTGGCTGACCGACTTATTGGCGGAGGCGATGGTACGGCGGGCATTGCGGCGTCGAGTACCGCAGGCGCAGCGGTGGCAACTCCGGTACTCATCGCCGAGATGCTACCGCAGTTTAAACCGGTCGCGCCAGCTGCCACTGCACTGGTGGCCACATCGGTTATCGTGACTTCTGTATTAGTGCCGATCATCACCGCCGTCTATTCACGACGCGTTAAGCAATCTCATGTTGCCGTCGGGCAGCGTGCCGCCATCAAGTAAGCATACTAATCTTTCCCCGGCCCCTCGGTCGGGGATATCTCTGGATTTTACTTTATAAATCAATCTCTCATTTGGTCTGGCCTCACTCTGGATTACGCTGATGTGGCGTTTAACGCATCACATAACTAGAGGATGAGACTATGACAGTAATTAACCAACCAACTTGCAGATTGTTTACCGAAGTCGGACAAACCACCCAGCTGGCGGCCTACTATGAAGAGGGTCGACACACCATGTGGATGATGCTGCGTGCGCAACCGCGCCCCAGTTTCAACCACGAATTAATTGAGGAGATCATGAATCTGAGCTATGCCGCCCAGCGTTCTGGTCTGCCCATTGATTTCTGGGTAACGGGCTCATTAGTGCCACAGATGTTCAATGCCGGGGGAGATTTGCGTTTCTTTGTGGAGTGCATTCGTAATAACCGTCGTGAAGCGCTCAGGGCTTATGCACGTGCCTGTGTGGATTGCATCCATTCAGCCGCACGTGGGTTTGATACGGGCGCGGTGACGCTGGCGATGATCGAAGGCAGCGCGTTAGGTGGTGGTTTTGAAGCCGCACTGGCGCATCACTTCATTCTGGCGCAGAACAGCGCAAGAATGGGCTTCCCAGAGATTGCTTTCAACCTGTTCCCAGGCATGGGCGGGTATTCATTAGTGGCGCGTCGTTCTGGCATGAAGCTGGCCGAAGAGCTGATATGTGAAGGGGAATCGCACAGTGCAGAGTGGTACGAAACGCGAGGTCTGGTGGATAAAGTGTTCCAGCCAGGCGACGCATACCGCACTACGCGCACCTTTATCGATACCTTACGTCCGAAACTCAATGGTGTACGTGCGATGCTGAAAGCGCGTCAGCGCGTGCTGCAACTCTCGCGAGCGGAGTTAATGGATATCACGGAAGATTGGGTGGATTATGCATTTACACTGGAGCCAAAAGACATTGCTTACATGGAACGACTGGTACAGCTACAGAACCGTCATAGCGCATCCCTGCGCAAAGCCGGATAACCCAGACCAGCGTTAAACGCGGGCAGGATGCTTAGCCAGCCAATGCCCGAGCTGTTCTGCGGGCATTGGTTTTGCATAATAATAGCCCTGACGTCCATCGACACCGTTGGTTAACACGAACTTTTCTTCGGCTTTAGTTTCAATACCTTCAGCGATCACCTGCAGCTCAAGGGCTTTAGCCACAGCAACAATGGCGCGTACCAGTGACTGTGCAACCGGCTGTTTATTGATGTTCCGCACAAAGCTTTGATCAAGCTTAATCGCATCAATGGGTACGCGAGCCAGCTGAGAAAGCGAGGAGTAACCAGTACCAAAATCATCGAGATGAACCTGAGCACCCAGCTCCTGGAACTGTTTCATCAACGACAGCGCGCCCGCTTCATTTTCGATCAGGCAGCTTTCGGTCAATTCGATATCAATCGGACAATCGTTGAGGCCCGCCTCACTCAAAGCCTGCTTCAAATCGCTGTAAATACTTTGATCAATCAGTTGCTTAGCTGAAACATTAACCGCAACTCTTAAGTAGATGCCTTCACTGCGCCACTGAATGATTTGTTGCAACACGTTAAGCATCACCCAGCGGCCAAGTGGCACAATCAGGCCGGACTCTTCGGCATAGGAGATGAAATCTCCAGGCGGCACCAAACCGCGTTCAGGCGAGTTCCAGCGCACCAGCGCTTCAGCGCTGCGCACTTCGCCATCGCGGTCCAGTTTAGGCTGGTAGTAAACCACCAAATGCTCCAGCTCCAGCGCTTTACGCAGGTTGGTATCAAGCCATAAATACTCGAAAACACGCTGGTTCATCTCGTTGGCGAACACGCAGAACTTGCCGCGACCATTCTCTTTCGCGTGATACATCGCGGTATCGGCGTTGCGAATCAGGCTTTCGCGATCTTCGCCATGCAAAGGGGCGAGGGCGATACCAATTGAGCAGCCGCTGTAGACCTCAATCAGGCCGACGCGGAACGGCTGGCGCAGGCGCTCAAGAATGCGCGATGCCATCGCTTCCAGCGCCGCCTGGCTGGTGTGTTCGGCCAGCACCACAAACTCATCACCGCCCAGGCGCGCGAGAGTCTGATCTTTGCCAAGGCAGCTCAGAATGGCTAACGACACGGCCTGCAGGAGTTGGTCGCCAAACATATGGCCGTAAGCGTCGTTAACCTTCTTAAAATTGTCTAAATCGAGGTAAACCACGCCGGTTTGACTGCCGTTAGCCAGTTCCAGTGCCAGACTTATCTGTTGATGGATGGCATTACGGTTCGGCAAACCGGTCACGGTATCGGTATTGGCGAGCACGCGCAGGCGTTCCTGGGCACGTCGCTCTTCTGTGATGTCTGTTCCAGAACAGATGAGGAAAATTTCATTTTTCCCGCTACCACTGTGAACGAACTTATTACGAAACAGAAACAGTCGTTGACCTTTTTTGGTTTTAATCCAGCGTTCTACTTCGTAAGAATTGCCATCGCGGAAGAAACCGGCGATGTTACGACGCGAAGCCTGCGCTTCCTGCTTGGTCATAAACAGCTGAAATACGTTGCGGCCGATCACTTCCTGCTCTTTCAGACCGGTATACTCTTCGCTTAAGCGGTTGAAACGCTGGATGTTACCGCGTTGATCAAGGATCACAATCACCGAGTTAGCTTCAGAAACCACTTGCTCAGCGAAAGATAAGCCCAGCGTTAAATCACGGGCCACGGAAGAGGTGTCTCCCCAGGCGGAAGAGGTGCCGGCCCAGGTGGATTGATTCACTTTGCGCCCCACAAAGTGCATTGGCACGGGCGATCCATGCAAAGAGAGCGTGAGGTTGATACTGGAGGTGATAACCGTCATCGCGCGTAACAGGCTTGCCTGTGCAGGCGTCAGGGCAATCGCCAGATTGGTGCGCGCGTTCTCGTCTTCGGCAAAATGCAGAGCATCGCTATCTGAAGTTAAACGCCAATGAGGGCTGGTTGTGCCAAACAAGGTGTATAGCAGCGTTTGCCCTTGTTCATCGGTCATGGAAACTTCCTCCGGGGAAATGCTCAGCGGTCGGTATCTCATTATTTTAGCAACAGTATTCAACCTCCAGCATCAGCACAAGATGCAAACCAAATATATTTTTGTTTTCACTAAAGAATGGCACGAAAAAGCCCCGAAAATCGGGGCTCAGATTTGTCAGCAAGGACACTTGCCCAGCTTGCCAGCCTGGCTGGGAAAACGCGCCTCAAGGCAATAGCGATGGAAGGCGCGTTCATCCATTGGCGTCTGCCCAGGATGATGTTGGCGCATATGCTTCAGATAAGTTTGATAGTCATGAACGCCAACCATTAAGCGAAAACTTTGTTGTAGTCCCTGCCAGATCCGTTGCCAGCGATTAAGAGTTTGCCCAGCCGTCTCGGTTGCGATCGGTAAGCAGTGCTTGATATGCCAGACACCGACCGGTTTTCTCCAGCGAAAAATGGACTCAGACATTTCGCACCTCTTTACGCAGTGAGATTTCAGATTCGTGGGTGGTAGGCAGGTGGCTGCGCAACGCCCGGCGGATGACAAAGAAGGCGGCAATTAGCATGGTGACGGCCACCAGCATAAAGAACCCGCACAGGGCCGCGTTAATCTGATTACTAAACACGATGGTTTGCATGTCGGCCACGGTTTTTGCCGGCGCGATGATCACACCTTCATCAATGCCCTTACGGAACTTGTTGGCTTGGGCAAGGAAACCAATGGACGGCTTCTCATGGAAGATCTTCTGCCAGCCTGCCGTCATTGAGGTCACAAACAGCCACGCGGTTGGCAGAATCGTCACCCACGCGTAACGCTGTTTCTTCATTTTGAACAGCACCACTGTACCCAGAATCAATGCCATCGAGGCCAGCATCTGGTTGCCAATGCCAAACAGTGGCCACAGCGTGTTGATGCCGCCCAGCGGATCGACCACACCCTGATAAACAAAGAAACCCCAGCCCGCCACGGCAACGGTGGTGCCCGCCATATTACCCAGCCAGGAGCGGTTGTTGGCCATAGAAGGCACCACGGTACCCACCAGATCCTGCACCATAAAGCGACAGGCACGGGTGCCGGCATCCACCGCCGTCAGGATAAACAGCGCCTCAAACAGGATGGCGAAGTGATACCAGAAGGCCATCATCACGCGGCTGTTAAACACTTCGGTGATGATGTGCGCCATGCCTACAGCAAAGGTCGGTGCGCCACCTGCACGGGACAACACGGTGGATTCCCCAACATCACGGGCAATGCCACTCAGCATTTCAGGCGTCACCACAAAGCCCCAGCCGTTAATCACCTGAGAAGCACTCTCCACGGTGGTGCCAATCAGCGCGGCAGGGGCGTTCATGGCGAAGTAAACGCCCGGATCAAGCACGGAGGCGCAAATCAACGCCATAATGGCTACGAACGACTCCATCAGCATCGCGCCATAGCCGATAAAACGGATATGACTTTCGCGTTCCACCAGTTTCGGTGTCGTGCCGCTGGAGACCAGCGCATGGAAGCCGGAGATGGCTCCACAGGCGATGGTGATAAACAGGAACGGGAACAGCGCGCCAGAGAACACGGGGCCGCTGCCATCAATAAATTTGGTTACCGCCGGCATTTTCAGTTCTGGCATGGCAAACAAAATGCCCACCGCCAGACCGATGATCACGCCGATTTTCAGGAAGGTCGAGAGGTAGTCACGCGGTGCCAGCAGCAGCCACACCGGCAGGGAAGAGGCGACGAAGCCGTAGATCACCAGCACCCACGTCAGTTCGGTCCCTTTCAGGGTGAACAGCGGTCCCCAGTAGGGATCGGCCGCCACATCACCACCGTAAATGATCGCTGCCATCATCAGCACAAAGCCAATGATCGAGACTTCAGCGATTTTGCCAGGGCGCAGATAACGCATATAGACGCCCATAAACAGGGCAATCGGAATGGTTGCTGCGATGGTAAACAGTCCCCATGGGCTGTTGGCCAGCGCTTTCACCACCACCAGCGCCAGCGCGGACAGGATGATAATCATCACGCCGAGCGCCCCCAGCATGGTGACTACACCAGCAAAAGATCCCAGTTCCTGACGCGCCATTTCACCTAATGAACGGCCATCACGGCGGGTAGAGATAAACAGAATCAGGAAGTCTTGCACCGCACCGGCCAGCATCACACCGACCAGAATCCAGATTGTGCCAGGCAAGAACCCCATTTGCGCCGCGAGGATCGGGCCAACCAGCGGGCCAGCACCGGCGATCGCCGCGAAGTGGTGACCAAACAGCACCCATTTGTTGGTGGGCACATAGTCGAGGCCGTCATTCAGGCGCTCCGCAGGGGTGCGGCGACGGTCATCCAGTTCGAAAATACGTTCAGCAATAAACAGGCTGTAAAAGCGATAGGCAATGCTGTAGCAGGCCACGGAGGCAATAACCAGCCAGACGGCATTGACGTGCTCGCCGCGGCTGAGTGCCAGCATGGCAAACGCACCAGCACCAATTAACGCCACCGCTAACCAGATCAATCCGGTTTTGACGTTGTTCATGTGTTAACTCCTTGTAGGGACCGGGAAAATAAGCGATCGGATACAACAAGTTAAAAGTAATGTAATGAATTGTTAACGAAAGGGAGTCGAATCAGAAGTGTGAAGCGGGAGGCAAATTTAACTTCAGATAAAACGGAGGAAGGGAAATGCGGGATAGCAGATGTTATCCCGCCAGCATTGCTGCTTATACCCGTCATACTTCGAACCGCAGCTGCGTTGGCTGCGCGTGCTCACCCCAGTCACTTACTGATGTAAGCTTCTGGGGATTCACTCACTTGCCGCAATTCGAATTATTTTGGGTTTAGGCAGCTGGACGCGCCACGACACTGCGGGTTTCCATACGCACTTCGGCGATGGTCACATCGATAATGTCGGTCACGCGATAGGCCACTTCGCCTTTGATCTGCACGGTGCCACTCTCTTGCGAGCACACCAGCTCATCACGCACCGCGTGAATGAACGGGGCAGGGATAAAGGCAACGGCACCATTTTCCAGCAGACGCACACGCATGCCACCACGAGAAACGTCGATAATCTCCGCGCTGAACTTGCGGTCAGTGCCAGCAGACGGCGCAAGGAAACGCGCATACAGCCAGTCACCGACATCACGCTCAGCCATGCGGTTCAGACGACGACGCTCACTCATAATGGTGGTGACGTCATCGTTAGGACGCGCAATGCTCTCGCCACGTACGATAGCTTTTAGCAGGCGATGGTTGATCATGTCGCCGTACTTACGAATTGGCGAAGTCCAGGTCGCGTAGGCTTCGAGGCCAAGGCCAAAGTGTGGGCCCGGCTCGGTGCCGACTTCGGCAAAGCTCTGGAAACGACGGATACGGCTGTCGAGGTATTGCGTTGGCTGTGCATCCAGTTCACGGCGCAGCTGGCGGAAACCGTCCAGCGTAGTGATCGCCTGAGGGTCAACGGTAATACCGTGACCGGCCAACACGCCAGCGGCTTGCTCGGCATTCGCCAGGTCAAAACCGGTGTGCAGGTTGTAAATACCGAAGCCCAACTTCTCTTGCAGCGTTTTTGCTGCACAGACGTTAGCCAGAATCATCGCCTCTTCTACAATGCGGTTAGCGATGCGACGTGGCTCAGAGATGATATCCAGCACTTCGCCTTTCTCACCCAGCACGAAGCGGTAGTCAGGGCGATCTTTGAACACCAGCGCATGGGTTTGACGCCACTCGCTGCGGGCCAGGCACACACGATGCAGCAGACGGATCTGCTCAGCAATGGCGTCATTTTCAGGCTGCCAGCTGCCGGTATTTTCCAGCCAGTCGGAGACTTCGTCATAAACCAGTTTGGCTTTAGATTCGATCCAGGCCGCGAAGAAGTGCACATCGTCAGCCAGGCTGCCGTCTGGCAGCACGGTGACTCGGCAGGCCAACGCTGGGCGACGCACGTCAGGACGCAGTGAACAGACATTGTCAGACAGTTCACGCGGCAGCATTGGGATGTTGAAGCCCGGCAAGTAGTTGGTAAAGGCACGCTTAGACGCGAGTTTATCCAGCTCACTGCCTTCTGCCACATAGGCAGTAGGATCGGCGATGGCGATGGTCAGTGACACGTTGCCGTCGGCGGTGGTTTCGACATACAGCGCATCATCCATATCTTCGGTGCTGGCGCTGTCGATGGTCACGAAGTTCAGTGCGGTCAGATCTTCACGCTGTAAATGTTCGTCGAGCATCTCACCGAAGGCCACTTTCGGCGCTTCGCGCTCCAGATTATGGCGCGACAGGGTGACCCACCACGGCGCAAGGTGATCGTCCGCAGTGACAATGAATTCAGTCAGTTCAGCATAAAAACCGCGATCGCCTTTCAGCGGGTGGCGACGCATTTCTGCCACAGCCCAGTCACCGTTCTGGAATTCATGCGTGACATCGCGCGCCGCGCGGCATTGAATCGCATCTTTCAACAGAGGATGGTCAGGGACAATCGACAGGCGGTCATCCTTCTTCTGGACGCGACCGACAAAGCGGGACAGGAACGGCTCGATCAGGGTTTCCGGCTCGGCACTCTCGCGATCTTTATCAGTGTGGATCACCGCTGAAATACGGTCACCGTGCATCACTTTTTTCATCTGCGGAGGAGGAATGAAGTAGCTTTTTTGGGCATCGACTTCAAGGAAGCCAAACCCTTTTTCCGTGCCTTTCACAACACCTTCGGCGCGCGGAGTTTGCGCGTGAAGCTTCTCTTTCAGCTGCGCGAGCAGCGGGTTATCCTGGAACATAATGTATTTAGTTTCGTGGCCTAAGAGCGGTGGACAGTTTTACGCGAATCAGGGGCGCGCGGCAAGGCCAAAACAGGCTAAAAAGCCGCTTTGCGCGGCTTTTTACCTTCTGATAACGCTGATGACTCAGGCGATACGCTGCGTAGGTACAGCGGCCGTTAACGCCAGTTTCACCGGCACCGATTTGGAGGTCGGTGTACCGCTGCCGTCACCATAGCTGGAAAGGGGCACCAGCGGATTGGTTTCCGGATAATAGGCCGCCAGGTTGCCACGCGGAATGTTATACGGCACCAGCTTGAAGCCGCTCACCCGGCGTGTCAGGCCATCGTTCCACAGGGTTTCAATGTCCACCAACTGACCTTCGCTGAAGCCCAGGGACGCCATATCGTCCGGATGGATAAACACCACTTCACGTTGACCGTACACCCCACGATAACGGTCATCGAGGCCGTAAATGGTGGTGTTGTACTGGTCATGCGAGCGCAGTGTTTGCAGCGTGAACGGGACTTCCACATCGTTGCCCAATTGCGGGAACAACGAGGTCGGTAGGGCTGCCGCGCTAAACTCTGCCAGCTTAGTTGGCGTGTTGAATCGCATCTCAGCCGCGGCGCTTCCCAGATAGAAACCACCCGGAATATCACACTTGTTATTGAAATCCGCGAAGCCCGGAATGGTGGCACCGATATGGTCGCGGATCACATCATAGTTATCCGCCATGCCTAACCAGTCAATCTTGTCGCTGCCCAGCGTGGCATGTGCAATGCCGGCCACAATCGCGGTTTCAGAACGCTGTGTATCGGCCAGTGGAATCCCGACACCCTCAGATGCATGTACCATGCTGAAGGAGTCTTCAACGGTAATAAACTGGTTGCCGCTGGCCTGACGATCGCGTTCAGTACGGCCCAGCGTCGGCAGAATCAAACCTTCGTGGCCCGGTACTAAATGGCTTCGGTTCAGTTTGGTGCTGATGTGCACGGTCAGGCCGCAATGCTGTAGCGCTTCTTCTGTCACCGGAGAGTCCGGCGCCGCCGCAGCAAGATTACCGCCCAGTGCAATCAGCACTTTGACTTCATCACGCAGCATCGCGTTCAGGGCTTCAACGGTGTTGTGGCCGTGTTCACGTGGGGGTTCGAAATCGAAATGTGCGCCCAATGCATCAAGGAAAGGTTTGTTGGGCTTCTCATCGATGCCCATGGTGCGGTTACCCTGCACATTACTATGACCACGAACCGGGCACAGACCGGCGCCTTTTTTGCCCAACTGACCAAACAGCAGTTGCAGGTTGGTAATTTCGCGTACTGTATCCACCGAGTGTTTATGCTGGGTGATGCCCATCGCCCAGGTGATGATCACGCGTTCAGCACTCTGATAAATCGCCGCTGCTTCGCGGATCTGCGCTTCACTCAGGCCAGATTGACGCACAATGTCATCCCAGCGCGTGTTATCCACCGCCGCAAGATAATGCTCAATGCCGTGGGTATTGGCATCAATAAAGGCCTGATCAAAGATACCCGGCTCACCTGCCGCCAGGCGCTCACGTTGTACTTCCAGCAGCGTTTTCACCATGCCGCGAATCGCCGCCATGTCACCACCCAGATTGGGCTGGTAATAGGCAGAACTAATCGTGCCTGCCATTGAGGTGACCACTTCCAGTGGCTTTTGCGGATCGGCAAAACGCTCCAGTCCACGCTCACGCAGAGTGTTAAAGGTGACGATTTTGGCACCGTGATCGGCCGCATGACGCAGGCTGTGCAACATACGCGGATGGTTAGTGCCCGGGTTCTGCCCGAAGACAAAAATCGCATTAGCGTGATCAAAATCGTCCAGGCGGATGGTGCCTTTACCCACGCCAATACTGCGCTTCAGGCCGGTGCCGCTCGCTTCGTGGCACATGTTTGAGCAGTCCGGGAAGTTGTTGGTGCCCATCACGCGGCCGAACAGTTGATAGAGCCATGAGGCTTCATTGCTGGCGCGACCAGAGGTGTACAGCTCCATCTGATCGGGGTGATCCATCGCATTGAGGTGTTTGGCAATCAACGCGAACGCATCATCCCAACCGATCGGTTCATAGTGATCGGTTTCGCTGTTATAGCGCATTGGGTGAGTGAGGCGGCCCTGATACTCAAGGAAGTAGTCGCTTTGCTGGTACAGGGTGCTGACACTGTGCTGAGCAAAGAATTCGGGCTCCACCACGCGACGCGTGGCTTCCCATGTGACCGCTTTGGCCCCGTTTTCACAAAAGCTAAAGGTGCTTTTGTTGTCGTCGCCCCATGCACAACCTGGGCAGTCAAAGCCACGCGCTTTGTTCATGCGCATCAGGTTACGCATGTTTTTCAGGGCAGCTTTACTATCAAGGACAAAACGAGTGGTTGCTTCCAAAGAGCCCCAACCGCCAGCAGCGGCACGATAAGGCTGAATTTTACGTTTAAATTTCATGGTCGTCGCAGGCTTATTGTTTATGAATTGTTATCAGAATATGACTTCTGTTGGAAAGAAGTGTGCGACTGACAGCAAAAGTTGTCTAATTGATTGGTTTAATGGTGCGATAGAGGCGGTTTATCGCGTTACCAGGCATTAAAGCGTGATGCAGTTCAAATTCTTCAGGCTGACAGCCGGCCGCTGTGACGTGAAATATTGATAACTGACTAATAATTGCTCTTTCAATCGAAGAAAGGGCGCGCACCATGAAGAATCTGGCCAGCCAAATCCATGCCTTCGGTAAAGCCTTAATGATGCCGATTTCCGTTATTGCCGCCGCAGGGATCTTTCTCGGGCTGGCAGCCGCCATGCAAAACCCGGCTGTCACCGGCGATGCGTTTGCAAACTTGCATGTACCTCAGTTGATCATCGGCTTTATTCGTAAAGTGGCTGCTGCGTTGTTTGCCAATCTGCCGGTTTTCTTTGCCGTCGCCAGCGCGATTGGCTTAGCCAAAGCAGAAAAACCCACGGCGGCCTTTGCCAGCGTGATTGGCTATATCGGGATGAATGTGGGTATCAATGCCACACTGGCCGCTAAAGGGTTGACTGCCGCCACCACCACACCGGAAGCGCTGCAGCAAGCGGGTATGGACCAGACCACGGCCATGATGACTTCCGCCGAGTACATCGACATGCTGGGGATATTCACCTATAACATGAGCGTGCTGGGCGGCGTGATTGCCGGGCTGATCACCGTGCTGTTGCATAACCGTTTCTATACTCAGCAACTGCCTACCGCGATCAGCTTTTTTGGCGGGAGGCGGTTTGTGCCCATCGTCACCATTATCGTGTTACCGCTGATTGGCGTGTTACTGGCGCTGATCTGGCCCACCCTTGGCGCTGGGATTGCGTGGGTAGGGCAGATGATTGGCAAGAGTGGCCAGTACGGTGCATTTCTGTTGGGCACCGGTGAGCGACTGCTGATCCCCACGGGGTTGCACCATATCCTCAATGAAACCGTACGCTTCACGCCGATTGGCGGCATGGCAACGGTGGACGGGCAAACCATTGTGGGTGCGCTCAATATCTTCAATAGTTCCTTAACCCATCCTGGCGCCATCCCCGATGACACTGTCCGCAATGCCACTCAGTTTCTTGCACAGGGTAAAATTCCGGTGATGATGTTTGGCTTGCCCGCCGCAGCCCTGGCGATTTACCACACGGCGCGGCCAGAACATAAACAGCGCGTCAAAGCGCTGGTGTTGGCAGGCGCGCTGACATCATTTACCACCGGGATCACCGAGCCGCTGGAGTTCTGCTTTATCTTCGTTTCCCCTGTGCTTTACATCCTGCACGCACTGCTCACCGGCTTATCATTTATGTTGATGTCGATGCTGCATCTGATGATTGGCAACGTGCAGGGCGGTGCCATCGATTTGGTGGTATTTGGCATGCTGGGCGGTAGCAAAACGCACTGGTGGTGGACGGTGGTATTGGGTGTGATTTATGCGCCGATCTATTACTACGGTTTCCGTTTTGTCATTACAAAGATGCGAGTGGAAACGCCGGGGCGTGAGTCGGATGAAGAACCACAAACCGCTCAGGTCACGGCAGATGAGCGCACTAAAGTGATCATCAGTGGGTTAGGCGGGCAGGGCAATATAGAGGACGTCGATTGCTGCTTTACCCGATTGCGTGTGCGGGTAAAGCAGATGAATGAAGTGGTTGATCAGACGCTGCTTACCACCGGGGCTAACGGCGTTAATCGCGTGAGCGAACATGATGTGCAGGTGATCTATGGCCCGCAGGTGGAAAAGATTGCCAGCGAGGTAAAAAGTGCCTTAGGCGTGGCATAAATATTTAGTTACCACGCTAATAATAAAATTCGCAATCATTGTTAAATCTCTATGGCGGAAATTTGCGAAGATGGCTTCGCCCCTTCAAGAGCTAAGCCATTGCGAGTGCCGGAGATAAGCGCCGGGTGGGGCAATAATTTATTCCAAGGCTGCCTCCCGGCGGCCTTTGTGCTTTTTAGCGCCTGAGTTTGCTACCATAGCGCGATCGTGTCTTCAGGGTGGATGAAAAAATCGACATCAAGCAATTGATTTACCTCTGTAATTTAGAGCGTGAACGCCATTTTGGCCGCGCGGCAGAAGCCAGTTTTGTCAGCCAACCGACGTTATCGATGCGGCTAAAAAATCTTGAGCGCGAGCTGGGCCTGTCGCTGATCAATCGCAGCAATAATTTCGACGGTTTCACTCCGGAAGGCGAACGGGTGCTGACTTGGGCGCGCGAGATTGTGTCGGTGTATCAGGGCCTGAAACTGGAAGTGGAATCACTGAAGCACGGTGTTAACGGTACGCTGCGTCTGGGTGTGATGCCGCAGTGCAGTGTGGCACTGCCCGCACTGTTAAAAGCCGTCGAGGCGCGTTATCCGCAGCTGGATTATCGCGTGGCGGCGATGAGTGCCGACCAACTACTGGAGGCATTAAACAGTCACACCGTCGATGGCGGTATCGGATTCTTTGAACTGACGTCACTGCGTGAACTGCATTTCCAGACCGCACTGTTGAAGGATCGCGGCGTCGAAGCGATTTTTAACCCTGAGCATTTCCCGACACTGCAGGAACAGCAGACCCTTTCACTGAAGACACTGGCGGCGCAACCTCTGTGCCTTGCCGAACCCACGCGCTATTTTCGCCGCTACCTGGATGGACAGCTGCGAGAAACCGGGATCTTACCGCGTGTGATTGTCGAGAGTGCCTCGATTATGCAGTTGCTGCAGAGTGCGCAGGTGGGGCTGGGCGTGATGGTGTCGCCGTGCGATCACTTATTGCCGGAGATGTTGCAGAATCTGGCGCGCCGCCCGATTGAAATGGCTCCCATGGGACGCCAGGCCGCATTGGTGATTGCCGAGCCGGGCAGGGCATCGCCGCTGGCCCAGCATTTCTTTGATGAAGCGCGTCGACATCTGCCAGATTAACGTACTTCACCCAGCGCCATAAATACACGATCTTGCCAACTGGCGAAGGCCACCGCCAGCAGCAGGGTAAAAATGCGTTCGCTGCCCCATCCAGCATTCAACAAGGGCTGCAGATGCGCGGCACTGAAGCGCTCTGGCAAACGGACCAACTGCGCACTGACGTGAATCAGTGGGGTCGTTTCTCCCGCTTTATCGACGTCCTGTAACAGCAGATCGCGGTGATGGTGGACTCGTTGTGCAAACAAACGACGGCACCCGAGGACACGTGCACTCACCGCCTGCGCCAGAGACGCCTCTTCGCCAAAATGGTCGCCCAGGCGCTGTTGCAGGGTGGCCCAGCCGTACAGAACCTGCGCATCCTGTACCAACAACCAGACGGCATCCTCTAAATCCGCTATGCCCTGACAGAAGGTGACAGCAGCTAACTGTTCCGCACTGGCGTAACGCAGTTCGACCGGTTTCAACGCGTGTTGCCACGTCGAAGAAGAAGAAAACAGCACAGGGTCGGCATCAGGCGGCGGTGAAACGCCAGGGATCCAGCGCACTGGCAATCCCATCATTGCCTGCAAGGCGGCCACCACGCGCGCCTGATAGCTGACAAATCCGACCAACTGATTGAGCGTGACAATGTCCGGCTCGGTCAACCCGACCGCATCCAGAGCGCTGATGCTATTGGCATTAATCAAGGCCGGTTGCATCGCCAGTTGGCGCGCGTACTGAGTTATCTGCGTCAGGCGATTATTGCTCTCCCGTGAGGAGTCGGGGCCGGGTAAGGGATTCAAGCGTGCCGAGTAGTGATTGCATAGCCGCTGCACGCCTGCCACCTGCGCTACGGTTAGCGCGGTGCTGAGACGATCGTAAAGCGTTAGGGTGTGCGTCAGCGAGGTGTTCAGGGTGTCAGGAAACAGAATTTGGCTGAGATCGCGCGCGGCCAGTAAGGCAGGCTGGAAGCGGCTCAGCAGCGGCTGTAACGCGCTGGCTTCTTGCTGCAGCCCCAATAAAAAACGATCTTCGATGTAAGCGGCCTCGGGCACCAGGGGCGCAGTGGCGTGGGATGGTGGGCGAGTCTGGCTTTCATAAAACCAGTGGTCATGGCCGGGAGAACGGCGTTGTTCCATGGTCATTCCTTGCGCAAAAAACGGACTTGGTTAACGACGAGCAATTCTGAAAAGCGCATCGCCACCAAAGGGCTAGCTTATCGTCGCTGAAGCACTGTCTGTGGCAAAAGAATGAAGGGGAATAACAAATAGCGGCTTGATATAAGGAGAGGGTTGCAGGGGCGACCATCAGGCCGCCCAAAAGCCCACAGTCGTGGGCTTCTACATTATTTCAGTTCCAGCTCGTTCATTGCGGCAATGCTGAAGCCGCCATCAACGTGTACCACTTCACCGGTGATACCACCCGCCAGGTCTGAACACAGGAAGGCCGCAGAGTTACCCACGTCTTCGATGGTGACAGTACGGCGAATTGGCGTAACCGCTTCACAGTGAGCCAGCATCTTACGGAAATCTTTGATGCCAGAGGCTGCCAGGGTACGGATTGGACCCGCAGACACGGCGTTGACACGCGTACCTTCAGGACCCATTGCGTTCGCCATGTAGCGCACGTTTGCTTCCAGAGACGCTTTCGCCAGACCCATTACGTTGTAGTTCGGGATAGCGCGCTCTGCACCCAGGTAAGACAGGGTCAGCAGGGCTGAATTCGGGTTCAGCATCGCACGGCACTCTTTCGCCATCGCAACAAAGCTGTAGGCAGAGATGTCGTGAGCGATTTTGAAGCCTTCACGGGTCACGGCGTTCACGTAGTCACCATCTAACTGGTCGCCAGGGGCGAAACCAATTGAGTGAACGAAACCGTCAAATTTTGGCCAGGTTTTTGCCAGTTCGGTGAACAGCGCAGTGATGCTCTCGTCTTCTGCCACATCGCATGGCAAAACAATGTCAGAACCCAAATCTTTAGCGAACTCTTCCACACGACTTTTCAATTTGTCGTTCTGGTAGGTGAAAGCCAGTTCTGCGCCCTGTTTGTGCATCGCCTGTGCAATACCGTAGGCGATGGAGAGTTTACTGGCAACGCCAGTAATCAGAATGCGCTTACCGGAAAGAAAACCCATAGCTGTAATCCTTATGGTCATTGTTGTTGGCGGTCGCAATGGTTAAAAAGTGGGCGACCGACGTTAATCGACGTGCGGATTCTAGCACGTCTCTGTCAATTGCGGTAAACCGCACCGCGTTTTCCGCGATGCGCTGAACAATCAGCGTACTTTGCGCCAGGCTTCAGCGGTCAGTGCTTCACCAAAATGGCTGGTAATAAGACGTTTGGTGAGGTCGTGCAACGGGGAAGCCAACACATCGGCCGTGCCGCCGCGTTCCACCACTTCTCCCTGATGCATCACCAGCACCTGGTCGCTAATGTGCTTCATCATGCCGAGATGCTGCGTCACATAAATATAGGCGATACCATGCTTCTCCTGCAGTTCCAGCATCAGATTCACCAGTTGTGATCGCATGGTCATATCCAGCGAGGCGAGGGCCTCATCCGCCACGATGACTTTCGGCTGTAAAATCAACGCACGCGCCAGTGCCAGACGCTGTTTCTGACCGGGGGCCAGCATGTGCGGATAGTAACCGGCATGATCGCGCAACAAACCCACCTGACGTAACGTGGCGATAATGCGTTTTTCGCGCTCCTCATCATCTAACTCGGTGTTGAGGCGCAGCGGGAAATCGAGAATCTGGCTGACGCGCTGACGGGGATTCAGTGACGTAGACGGGTCCTGAAAAATCATGCGGATGCGTTGGCTGCGATAGCCGTAGTCACCGTATTCCAGCGGATGGTCGTCGATCAGCATCTCGCCATCCGTGGGTTCGATCATGCCGCTCAGCATCTTAGCCAGGGTAGATTTGCCCGAACCGTTCTCGCCGATCACCGCCAGCGTCTGCTTCTCACGCAGGGTAAAACTCACCCCTTTTACCGCTTCAACATGTTGACGACGAAACAGTCCGGTACGATAGCGATAGGTTTTGCTCAGGTTACGCACTTCCAGCAGGGTTTCCATACTTACTGACCCTCGATATTTAACGGGAAGTGGCAAGCGAACAGATGCGCTTTATTGCCGCTCAGGCGCGGTGTCTCGATACATTTGCGCTGCGCATAGGGGCAGCGCGGACCAAGACGGCAGCCAATCGGCAAGTGTTCCAGTGACGGAATGGCGCCGGACAGCGTATTAAGTCGACTTTTATGCGGTAAGGCGCTGCCAAAATCGGGCATCGCGCGGATCAGCGCCTGGGTGTAAGGATGGTGTGGTGTATCCATTAAGTCTTCGCTTTGCGCGGTTTCCACGGTCTGACCGCAATACATCACATTAATGCGATCTGCCCATTGGCTCATGGTGCGCAGATCGTGGCTGATCAGCAAAATGGTGGTGTTGTTGTTCTGATTCAGGCGGCTCAGCAAGCGGAAAATTTGTGCTTGCGTGGTCGGCTCCATGGCATTGGTCGGTTCATCGGCGATCAACAAGCGAGGCTTATTGGCCAGCGCGATAGCGATCATTACCTTCTGGCATTCGCCTTCGGTCAGTTCGTACGGGAAACTGCGCATGATGTCTTTGTGATCTTTGATCCCCACGCGGTGCAGCAGTTCGATAGCACGCGCTTTGCGCCAGAACCACAAACGCTGATACCAATGGCCTTTGAAGGTCCAGCGCGGTATTGCCTGCATTAACTGACGACCAATGCTCTCTGAAGGATCCAGACAAGACTGCGGCTCCTGAAAAATCATCGACACGTTGTGCCCGACAATGCGGCGACGTTCGCGTGGCGATAATCGCAGCAAGTCGATATCGTCAAACACCATGCGGTCTGCAGTGACGCGCCAGTTATCTTTGGTCACGCCGCAAATGGCTTTCGCAATCAGACTCTTGCCCGAACCCGACTCACCCACCAGCCCGCGGACTTCCCCCTCGCTGAGCGTGAGATTGATGCGATCCACCGCTTTCACCGGGCCTTCGGAGGTCATGAATTCGATGGTGAGGTTACGAATATCAAGTAACGGCATTATTCAGCTCCCGCTTCTACGGCACGACGGACGCCATCGCCCAGCAGGTTAACGATTAATACACTGACCATCAGCGCTACACCGGGCAGCATCACTGTCCAGGGGGCGACATAAATCAGCTCCAGGGCGTCACCCAACATCGCGCCCCATTCGGGCGAGGGCAGTTGTGCACCCAGATCGAGAAAACCGAGCGCTGCGATATCCAAAATCGCCATCGACAGCGAACGGGTAAATTCGCTGACCAGCAGCGGTAACACATTCGGCAGCACTGCGTTCCACAGAATATTCAGATTACGCGCGCCATCAAGACGCAGTGCCACCACATACTCTTTCTCCATTTCATTATGGACGGCAGTGTAAATCTCGCGCACCAGACGCGGGATAATCGCCAGAAACACCGCCAGCATCGCGTGTTCCAGGCGGGGCCCAAGAAAGGCCACCACGATAATCGCCAGCAGCAGAGAAGGAATCGAGAGCAGGGTATCCAGCACGTGGTTCATTACCGCCGAGCGCAGGCCGTGCGTAATACCGGCCAGCACACCCAATACCAGCGCACATACCGCAGCCAGCACCGTCACTAAAATGGCGGAGCCGACGGTTGGCGCGACGCCGCTTAACAAGCGGCTCAGCACATCACGACCCAGGTCATCGGTGCCAAGGAAGAAAGACACATCGCCGTAGCGTGACCAAGAGGGCGGCAGCAGCTGATAACCAAGGAACTGCTGGTCGATGCCATAAGGTGCCAGTAAGCCACCAAACAGGCACAGGAACAGCAGGATACCGAAACCGTATAGCCCGATCATGCCGCTGGTGTCGCGGTATAAGCGCTGCCAGAACAGACGGAATGGGCTGGGCAGGCGCTCTTCAGCGTAGATGTTATCTAAGGGCATACCATTCCTTGTGTTTCAACGGATTGAGTGCCGCACCGAGAATATCGGACAGGACGCTAACCAGAATCACTAAACCGCCGACCACCATCACCCCGGCCGAAATAGCGGCATAATCTTGCTGGCGAATCGCGTTAATCAACCAGCGGCCAATACCCGGCCAGTTGAATACCACTTCGGTAATCATCGCCAGCGTCAACATGGTGGAGAACTGCAAACCAAGACGCGGGATCACCGGCGGCAGCGCATTGTGCAGCACATGTCGGCGGATCACCGTGAAGCGCGAAAGTCCTCGCGTCGCTGCTGCTTTCACATAGTTTTTATCCATCACTTCACTGGTACTGCTGCGCAGCAGTCGAATAACTTCGGTGGTGGGTGCAACTGCCAGCACGATGACGGGCAAAATCATGTGCGTTAAGGCACTCATCAACATTTCATGGCGCCATGGCGACGGGCTTAACCAGGCATCGATCAGCGCAAAGCCGGTGATGTTCTGCACCGGATAGAGCAGGTCAAAGCGCCCGGAAACCGGCAGCCAACCCAGCGTCAGGGAGAAGAACAGGGTAAACAGCAGCGCCAGCCAGAAAATCGGCATGGAAAAACCGAGCAGGGCTAATGCGCTGATGGCTTTGTCCTGCCATTTTTTACGCATCACCCCGGCGCAAATGCCAAGGGGAATGCCCACCAGCAACGCCAGCATAAAGGCCAGCACGCACAGCTCCAGCGTCGCAGGGAAGACTTCGCGCAATTGCACATCAATCGGCTGACCGTTGGTGCTGGAGACGCCGAAATCGAATTGCAGCAATCCTTTAAACCAGAACCACCAGGCATCAAATAGCGATGCGCCCTCCAGCGGGGCATTGGGGGTGAAATAGCTCAGGCTAAAGCTCACCAGCGACAGCAGAAATAGCGTTATCAGCAGCAACAGTAAACGACGCAATACGTAGATAATCATGCTTACTCCTCGCTGCTCTCATCACGGTAAACCCCAGCAAAGGAGGCGTTACCAAATGGACTCAGCACTAACCCCTTAATGTCGTGGCGATAGGCTTGTAAGCGCAGCGATGACGCCAGCGGCAAGACCGGTAACTCCTGCGCGAGAATCTGTTGCGCCTGGTCGTAACTGTCAATACGCGCGGAGAGCTGTTGCGATAACAACGCATGTTGCAGCGCCTCATCAAAGGCGGGTGAGCACCAGTGTGCATAGTTTGTTTGTGAACGGATGGCTGCACAGCTCAACAGCGGGCGGAAGAAGCTGTCCGGATCGTTACTGTCGGTGGCCCAGCCGGTCAGGGTTAAGTCATGGTTCATCGCCATCAACTGCGCCTCCTGGAAGCGACCCTCGACGGGCGCAATGGTGACACGCACGCCAACCTGCGCCAAATCCGCCTGAAGCAGTTCAGCCGTTTTCAACGGGCTGGGGTTCCAGGATTGCGAGGTGGTGGGCACCACCAAACGTAAATGCAGATCTTCCAGCCCGAGGGCTTTTAGCTCTTCACGGGCTTTGGCGGGGTTGTACTCGGTGACGCGAGCATCGTTGTCATAAGCCCAGGAAGCACGCGGTAAAATCGACGCGGCGGTTTCTGCCGTACCGTAATAGATCGACTCCATCAAACGTTCATTGTTGATGGCCAACGCCAGCGCGTGACGCACTTCGGGGCGATCCAGTGGCGGTTTACGGGTGTTAAACGCCAGATACGCAATGTTCATACCGGGGCGTAAGGTCATGCGCAAACGCGGATCGTCGCGCAAAATCGACAGCTGGCTGGCGGCGGGATAAGCCAGCACGTCGCATTCACCGGTTAACAGTTTCGACAGACGTCCGGTGCCACCAACGCCCAGATCGATTACCACTTGCTGCAAGCGCGGGACGCCTTTCCAGTACTGTGGATTACGCGCCAGCCGCAAGTATTGCCCGGTACGATATTCGCTTAACTGGAACGGGCCGGTGCCGACCGGTTCACGATCCAACTGCTCCTGCTGGCCTTTGGCCGTGAGTTTGTCAGCATACTCTTGTGACAATATCGGGGCGTAATGCGTCGCGATGTGCCACAGGAAAGAGGCATCAGGGCTGTTTAATCGGATTTCAACGGTATCGTTATCCAGCTTTTTCACACTCTGCACCGAGTCGGAAAACTGCAAACTGTCGAAATAGGGATAGCTGCCGCCGTTAACGTTGTGCCACGGGTGCTGGCGATCGAACATGCGTGCAAAACTGAACACCACATCGTCGGCATTCATTTTACGCGTGGGTTTAAACCAGTTGGTGTGCTGGAATGACACGTCTTTACGCAGGTGGAAACGGTAGGTCGCGCCGTTATCGCGCACTTCCCAGCTCTGCGCCAGGTCGGGAATTAAGCGATAGGTGTAGGGATCAACATCCAGCAGCCGATCATAGAGTTGGGCAGCCAGCGTATCGACCACCAGGCCACTGCTGACCATCTGCGGATTAAAGGTATTCACGGTGCCGTTAACGCAATAAACAAAGCCGCTGTTGCGGATGTTATCGGTTGGCGCAGCCAGCGCAGACGCACTCATTACGCTGAGACTGAGCAGCAGCGAAGACAATAATTTTGGCATAGAACTCAACGATTCTGAGGCAATAGCGTGAGTGTATCGCAAACGTCACGCACTCCCCAAATTCACGATGCAACTGCGCTCTTTTTCGCCAAGATGAGCACGAGATAATCACACCGTTAGTGTGGAAATGAGAAAAATTCTCAATTAGGGCTTTACAGATGATAATAAGAATGATTATTATTCTTCTGCGCTTCGACGGTGGCTCTACCGAAGAAGAGCACGACATTGCTCACATTGCTTCCAGTATTAAGTTGCCCGTACTTTATAGTGCGGGCTTTTTTTTGTGTGACGTTTTTCCCGTCATCTTTTATTCGGCTGCTGCGTTGGCTGCGCACGCCAACCCCAGTCACATACTGGTGTATGCTCCTGGGGATTGGCGCACTTGCCGCCTTGCATCCGCATAAAAGCTATAGGGAAAAACGCCACACACCTGTGCGGTTGGTTAAACCTTAATTTGTGGCTTGTGGCTTGTGGCTTGTGGCTTGTGGGTTTGGTGTTCAGGCCGCCCGTCGCCGGGCGTGCTCCTACCACATAATCGCGCGCTTTTGCTTTTAAACCTCATCTCTGGCCTGAATCCCATGCTTCTTCATCATGGCGCGCAACTGATGATAGGTCACCCGTAATAGCTCGGCGGCGCGGCGCTGGTTGAATTTCGCCTGCTGCAAACTGGCTTCCACTAACTCACGCTCCTGCTGGTTTTGCCATTGACGTAAATCGAGTGGCAGGGCGGGTAATGTGCTGGCAACCGGGACTGCAATGCTTTCCGGCGGCGCGCTGCGTGGGGCAAAGGGGTTAATGATGATGTTATCCAACTGCTCATCAACGCTGTGATGGCGATACACCGAACGCTCGACCACATTCTTTAACTCACGCACATTCCCTGGCCAACGGTGACTAAGCAGCGTCTGCTGCGCGGCTTCGCTGAATCCGGGGAACAGCGGCAGGCCAAGTTCCCGGCACATCTGAATGGCAAAATGCTCGGCCATCACCAATATATCGCTACGGCGTTCGCGTAAGGGCGGTAGCTGCACCACGTCAAAAGCCAAACGGTCCAGCAGGTCAGCACGGAATTTTCCGGCAGCGGCCAGCGCGGGCAAATCTTCGTTGGTGGCGCACACCAGACGCACATTCACCTGCAAGGATTGATTCCCGCCGACGCGTTCCAGCTGCCCGTATTCGATCACGCGCAATAGCTTCTCTTGCACCAGCATCGGGGCGGTGGCGAGCTCATCGAGAAACAGGGTACCCGCATCGGCACGTTCAAAGCGGCCCAAATGCCGTTTTTGTGCCCCGGTAAACGCGCCCGCCTCATGCCCAAACAGTTCGGAATCCAACAGATTTTCATTCAAGGCGGCGCAGTTAAGAGAGATGAACGGGCCTTGCCAGCGATCGGAAAGGTAGTGCAGACGGCTGGCAATCAGCTCTTTACCGGTGCCGCGTTCGCCAATCACCAGCACCGGTTTTTCCAGCGGTGCCAAACGAGAGACCTGCTCAAGCACTTCCAGAAAATTGTTTGATTCGCCCAACAGATTATCGTTGCCATTTGCCATGATGAATTTCGCCACACGTTAATCAATTTCACTACCTTAATCGATGACCAGACAGATGTAAAATATGCAAACTACGTTAAATCAATAAGTTAAAAGTTGGCACGCACTTTGTATTAGGAAACCCTGTACGAAACAATCACACGACACATTGAGGAACATCATTATGGGTATTTTTTCTCGTTTCGCCGACATCGTGAACGCCAACATCAATTCCCTGCTGGAGCGCGCCGAAGATCCGCAGAAACTGGTACGCCTGATGATTCAGGAAATGGAAGACACGCTGGTGGAAGTTCGCTCCACCTCTGCACGCGCGCTGGCAGAAAAGAAACAGCTTTCACGTCGCATTGAGCAGGCTGAAATTCAGCAGGCTGAATGGCAGGAAAAAGCCGAACTGGCCATCAATAAAGGCAAAGAAGATCTCGCGCGTGCTGCCTTGATCGAAAAACAGAAACTGACCGACCTGATTGCCTCATTGCAGCAGGAAGCCGTTCAGGTTGAAGAAACTCTCGAACGCATGAAGGGTGAAATCGGTGAGCTGGAGAAAAAACTCACTGAAACCCGTGCCCGTCAGCAGGCATTGACGCTGCGTCATCAGGCGGCTTCTTCATCGCGTGACGTACGTCGTCAGCTCGACAGCGGCAAGCTGGATGATGCCATGGCTCGCTTCGAATCGTTTGAACGCCGTATCGATCACATGGAAGCAGAGGCGGAAAGCCAGCGTTTCGGCAAGCCTAAAGGCTTAGATCAGGAATTCGCCGAGCTGAAAGCGGATGATGAGATCAGCCAGCAGTTGGCTGCGCTGAAAGCCAAAATGAACCGCAGCGAGTGATCAAGACGGGCCTGTTAGCGGGCCCGTGGATAAAGGTGTACCTGAAAAAGGAAAATCAATGAGCGCACTATTCCTGGCCATCCCTTTAACGATCTTCGTGCTGTTTGTGGCACCGATCTGGTTATGGCTGCATTACAGCAACAAACGCAACGGTGGCGCGGAACTGTCATCTGGCGATATGCAGCGTCTGCAACAGCTGACGCAAGATGCGCGTCGTATGTGCGAACGTGTCGAAGCCCTGGAAGCGATTCTCGATGCTGAGCATCCGAACTGGAGGCAACCATGATGAATGGCCGCAAGCTGTGGCGCATCCCGCAGCAGGGAAAAATACGCGGTGTGTGCGCGGGACTGGCGGAGTATCTTGATATTCCCGTACGCCTGCTGCGCGTGATTGTGGTGTTGTCGCTGTTTTTCGGGCTGTTCATGTTCACGGTGGTGGCCTATTTCATTCTTGGCTTCGTCCTGGATGAGAAACCGGAGGATGCGCCCGACCAACGTACGCCCACGGCGCGTGACATGCTGGATGAATTAGAGACCAGCTTACACCGTGACGAGCGCAACGTGCGGGATATTGAACGCTACGTCACCTCTGAAACCTTCAGTGTGCGCAGTCGTTTCCGTCAAATCTGATTTTCTTCCCCGGGCCCGGCAGCGGGTCCGCTTTCCGGTTTATCCTTAAGAGGTGGACATGCACAATCAGCGTTTTACTGCTCTGCGCCGTCGCGCAACGCCTGCGTTGAAGTCGGCGGGGAAATTCATCATCATCAGTGCAGTAACCTATGCGCCCGGCGGCCTGGCTGGCTGGGCAGTAAAATCGGTGGCGCGTCGCCCGTTGCGCCTGTTACTGGCGGCCGCCCTGGAACCGTTGCTGAGTAAGGTGTTCAATCGCCTGTCAGCGCGTTTCGTCAGGGAGAACGATGAAAAGACTGCAAAATGAATTCGCGGCGTTGATGAACCGCGGTGTTGACCGCCATCTGCGTCTTGCGGTAACCGGTTTAAGCCGTAGCGGCAAAACGGCATTTATCACTTCGCTGGTTAACCAACTGCTTAATGTACACAGTGGTGCACGCTTACCGCTGTTCTCGGTGGTGCGCGAAGAGCGCTTGTTAGGCGTTAAGCGCGTACCCCAGCGCGAACTCGGCACGCCGCGTTTTACCTATGACGAAGGGTTAGCGCAGCTGTATGGCACACCGCCCGTCTGGCCCACGCCAACCCGCGGCGTGAGCGAGATGCGGCTCGCGCTGCGTTATCGTCCCGAGCAGTCGCTGCTGCGCCACTTCAAAGATACCGCAACTCTCTATCTCGAAATCGTTGATTACCCCGGTGAATGGCTGTTGGATTTACCCATGCTGGCACAGGATTACCTGAGCTGGTCGCGGCAGATGATGGGGCTGTTACAGGGGGATAGGCAGCAGTGGGCCGCGCGCTGGAAAAGCCTGTGCGAAGATCTTGATCCTTTTGCTCCCGCCGATGAAAACCGTCTGGCTGCAATTGCAGCAGCCTGGACCGACTATCTGCACCAGTGCAAAAGCGAAGGGCTGCACTTTATCCAACCCGGACGGTTCGTGTTGCCGGGGGATATGGCCGGTGCCCCTGCGTTGCAGTTCTTCCCGTGGCCGCAGGTGGATGAGATGCACGCCAGCAAGCTGTTACAGGCACCTGCAGGCAGTCATTTTGCCATGCTGCAGCAACGCTTTAACTACTACTGCCAGCATGTGGTGAAAGGCTTCTACAAAAACCATTTCCTGCGCTTTGATCGTCAGATCGTGCTGGTGGATTGCCTGCAACCCCTCAATAGCGGTCCGCAGGCGTTCAATGACATGCGTCTGGCGCTGACCCAACTGATGCAGAGTTTTCATTACGGTCAACGCACCTTGTTCCGTCGGCTGTTTTCACCGGTGATCGATAAACTGTTGTTTGCCGCCACCAAGGCTGACCATGTCACCGCCGATCAGCATGCCAATATGGTGTCGCTGTTACAGCAGTTGGTGCAGGATGCCTGGCAAAACGCGGCGTTTGAAGGCATCAGTATGGATTGCCTTGGGCTGGCATCGGTTCAGGCCACCGAGAGTGGACTGGTGGAACATCGTGGCGAAAAGTTACCCGCCTTGCGAGGTCATCGTCTTAATGATGGGGAAGCCTTGACCTTCTACCCTGGCGAAGTGCCGCCGCGCTTGCCGGGGCATCAGTTTTGGCAACAACAGGGCTTTCAGTTTGAACAGTTCCGGCCGCAGCAGCTCGATGTCGATCGGCCGCTGCCGCACATTCGCATGGATGCCGCGCTGGAATTTCTTTTAGGAGATAAATTGCGATGAGCGACGAAACCCCTTTAAAACCGCGCATTGATTTTGCCCGACCGCTGGAAGCGGAAGCGGAGAACCCCCTGCGCGCGGCACAAACGTTTAGCGCAGACGCTGAAAGTGCCTTTCTTGCCACCACCGAAACAGAGGTGCTGGAAGAAGGCGCAGGCGAAAAGGTGGTCGAAGCAGCGCTGCGGCCAAAACGCAGTTTGTGGCGCAAAATGGTTGGCGCCGGGCTGACGATATTTGGCGTGAGCGTGGTCGCTCAGGGCGTACAGTGGTTGCATGATGCCTGGATCACGCGTGACTGGTTCTCTCTTGGCACCGGTGTTGCGGGTGGTCTGATTGTGGTGGCGGGCGCAGGCGCAGTGATCGGCGAATGGCGACGACTCTATCGCTTACGCCAGCGTGCAGAGGAGCGCGATGTTGGGCGTGAACTATTGAATAGCCACGGTATCGGCAAGGGACGCGCATTTTGCGAGAAGCTGGCGCAGCAGGCGCAACTCGATCAGGCCCATCCCGCTCTACAGCGCTGGCATGCGGCACTGCATGAAACCCACAATGACCGCGAAATCGTGATGCTGTACGCGCAGCTGGTGCAACCGGTGCTAGACCGTCAGGCACATCGTGAAATCAGCCGCCATGCGGCGGAATCCACCTTGATGATCGCAGTAAGCCCGCTGGCATTAGTGGATATGGCGTTTATCGCCTGGCGCAACCTGCGTCTGGTGAACCGCATTGCCGCGATATATGGCATTGAACTGGGTTATTTCAGCCGTATCCGGCTGTTTCGTTTGGTGCTGCTGAATATGGCGTTCGCTGGGGCATCTGAGTTGGTGCGTGAAGTGGGCATGGACTGGATGTCGCAGGATATTGCGGCTCGGCTCTCAGCGCGCGCAGCACAGGGCATTGGAGCTGGCTTGCTGACTGCGCGCCTCGGCATTAAAGCGATGGAATTATGCCGTCCGTTACCCTGGTTAGAGGACGATAAACCGCGACTGGGTGACTTCCGCCGCGAACTGCTGGGGCAGTTAAAAGAATCCCTGGTAAAAGGTGGGGATAAAGCAGATAAGCCTGCTAAATAATCACTCTTCGCTCACCTTTCACGCTGCGAAAGGTGTGAAAGGTGAAATTATCTGTGTTAAATGTGATATTCGGCGGGATTAATGCTGGGCGTTCCGCTACACTTCTTCGCGTCACCTGCCTCGAACTGTCAACTTTTCATGACAGCCCCCTTCTGAGGCGCTGCAAGTTAGCGTATTATCTCTAAAATCAAAACCTGACTAAGGCTCATCGCAATGCGTTTGGAAGTTTTCTGCCAGGACCGCATCGGTCTGGCGCGCGAGCTACTCGACCTGCTGGTTGCGCGCAACATCGACTTGCGCGGTATCGAAATTGCGCCATTTGGTCGCATCTACCTCAATTTTTCCGCACTGGAATTTGAGCCGTTCAGCAATCTGATGGCGGAAATCCGCCGTACACCTGGCGTGACAGATGTGCGCACCGTCAGCTACATGCCTTCGGAACGCGAGCATCGTGCCTTGAGCGCATTGTTGATTGCGATGCCGGAACCGGTGTTCTCTATCGACCTCAAATGCAAGGTAGAGCTGGCCAACCCGGCGGCGCAGAGCCTGTTTAACCTCGACGAGCAAAAGTTGCGCAATCAAAATGCGGCCACGCTGATTTCTGGCTTTAACTTCCAGCGTTGGATTGAAAACGAGCGCGTTGAAGCCCAGGCACAGCATGTGGTGATTCAGGGGCGTGATTTCCTGATGGAAGCCCGACCGATTTACATGGCTGAGGAAGAGGGGCAGAGCGACCAGCCGGTGGGCGCGATGATTACCCTGAAATCCACCGCGCGCATGGGCCGCCAGTTGCAGAATCTCACCGTAACCGATGAGTCCGAGTTTGACCATATTGTTGCCGTGACGCCGAAGATGCGCCAGGTCATCGATCAGGCGCGTAAACTGGCGATGCACGATGCCCCGTTACTGATTGTGGGGGATACCGGCACCGGTAAAGATATGCTGGCGCGCGCGTGTCATCTTCGCAGTGCGCGCGGTAAAAAACCGTTCCTGGCGCTGAACTGCGCATCGCTGCCGGATGATGTGGCAGAGAGCGAACTGTTTGGCCATGCCGCGGGCGCATACCCGAACGCGCTGGAAGGCAAAAAAGGGTTCTTTGAGCAGGCCAACGGTGGCTCGGTGTTGCTGGATGAAATCGGCGAGATGTCACCACGTATGCAGACCAAACTGCTGCGATTCCTCAACGATGGTACCTTCCGCCGTGTCGGTGAAGAGCATGAAGTGCATGTTGATGTGCGCGTGATTTGTGCGACACAGAAGAACTTGATTGAGCTGGTACAACGGGGTGAGTTCCGTGAAGATCTGTTCTATCGGCTTAATGTCCTGACGCTCAACCTGCCGCCGCTGCGCGAACGTCCACTGGATATCCTGCCGCTGACGGAGATGTTTGTCGCCCGTTTCGCCGATGAGCAGGGTTTACCTCGCCCACGTTTGTCACCGCAGCTGGCACCGTTCCTGACCCGCTACAACTGGCCGGGTAACGTACGTCAGTTAAAAAACGCGCTGTATCGTGCGTTGACGCAGTTGGAAGGCTATGAGCTTCGCCCGCAAGATATTGTGTTGCCCGAACAGGCACTGGATGTGTCACTGGGTGAAGAGGCTATGGAAGGGTCGCTGGATGAGATCACCAGCCGCTTTGAGCGTTCAGTGCTGACGCGTCTTTATCTGTCCTATCCCAGCACACGTAAACTGGCGAAACGCCTTGGGGTTTCCCATACCGCGATTGCCAATAAACTGCGTGAATATGGATTAGGGCAAAAGCGCGGCGAAAACGAATAATCCTGTGTCTCCGGAAATAAAAACGCCGTCTTTCGACGGCGTTTTTGTCTGTTTCAGACTTATTTCAGTGATGCCAGCGCAGCATCGTAGTTCGGCTCTTCGGTGATTTCGTTCACCAGTTCGCTGTAAACCACTTTATCGTTCTCATCCAGCACCACTACGGCACGTGCAGTCAAACCTTTCAGTGGACCATCGGCAATCGCCACACCGTAATCTTCTTTAAACTCGGCACCACGCAGTGCTGACAGCGTCACGACATTGCTAATGTTTTCCGCACCGCAGAAGCGAGACTGAGCAAACGGCAGGTCTGCTGAAATGCACAGCACCACGGTATTGTCCGCTTCAGCAGAACGTTCATTAAATTTGCGCACTGAAGTGGCGCACACGCCGGTATCAATACTTGGGAAAATGTTCAGAACTTTGCGTTTACCTGCATACTTAGAAAGGGATACGTCACTAAGATCTTTAGCCACCAGGCTGAAAGGTTTAGCTTGTTCGCCTGCCTGCGGGAAGTGACCTGCAACGGGGACTGGGTTACCCTGGAAGTGAACATTCTGAGACATACGATTTCCTTTTAAACGAAGAATTAATCTGGCATTAACCTACCAGAGCAGATATAGCGTTTGTTTATGACATAATTTTGAAGGGTTTACGAGTGCATTTCGTGGTGAAGACCGAGCCGGTTCGCAATTAAGTGGCAGATTTAAGGAGAATGAATGAGAACAGTGAAGAGTTATCCGGAAGCCTGGCCGTTGCATTCGCCGTTTGTGATTTCACGCGGAAGCCGGACAGAAGCGCATGTGGTGGTGGTGGAAATCGAACAGGACGGCATAAAAGGTGTCGGTGAAGCTACGCCTTATGCGCGTTATGGCGAGAGTGAAGAGTCGGTGCTGCAACAAATTGCCTCGCAGCTGCCTGCGATACAAAACGGCATGACGCGTGCAGCGCTGCAACAGGCATTGCCTGCTGGGGCTGCCCGTAACGCCCTTGACTGTGCCTTATGGGATCTTGAGCGTCAGCAGCAGGGTAAAACGCTCCAAGCACTGTGTGAAGTCCAACTTGCCGATAGCATAGATACCGCGCATACCGTCAGCATAGACACGCCCGAGGCGATGGCCAGCAGCGCGCTGGCGCTGTGGCAGCATGGTGCGCGACTGTTAAAGATTAAACTCGATAATCACCTGATCAGTGAGCGGCTGGTGGCGATTCGCACGGCAGTGCCGGAAGCCACGTTAATCGTTGATGCTAACGAATCCTGGCATGCTGAAGGACTGGCGGCGCGTTGCCAGTTGCTGGCAGATTTGAACGTCGCCATGCTGGAACAACCGCTGCCTGCCGCTGAAGACGCCGCGCTGGCCAACTTTATTCACCCCTTACCGATTTGTGCCGACGAAAGCTGCCATACGCGTGAACAGCTGGAACAACTGCAGGGGCGCTACCAAATGGTCAACATCAAGCTGGATAAAACTGGGGGGTTAACAGAGGCACTGGCGCTGGCGAAAGAAGCCCGGCAACAGGGCTTTGCGGTGATGCTGGGCTGTATGCTCTGCACCTCACGCGCTATTCGAGCGGCACTGCCCTTGACGCCAATTGCAAAATTCGCCGATCTTGACGGCCCAACTTGGCTGGCTGCCGATGTTGAGCCGTCACTGCACTTCTCTCAGGGTGTGCTTAATCTCGCGGTTGCCAACGCAGCAGATTAATCATCGCCTCCAGGTAGACTTCGGTGGCTTCATCGACCGATATCGGCGGCATCTCGGCGGTAATGCACAATAAGCCGAGATCGTCGCACCAACTGCCAAATGAGCCTGGCGTGGCGTAACCCACGCTACTCACCACCGGCAACTGCGTTTGTTGCGCCAGCCACTGCGCTAAAGTGCTGTGATGTGGATCATCGATACAAGCCAGCGGTTCGTGCCAGGTGACCACCCAGCTCGGCTTAATCTGGTGAATCAACTGGCACAGCGCCTGGGTTTCGGGTTCCGAAGCAGGGCGGCTTCCGGTGGAGAGCAGCACATCGCGCTCATCGGCTGCGCTGTTCCAGCGATAGACGGTGTCGCCAGTTTGCCAGTTTGCCGCCGGAAAGTTGCGATTCAGATCTACGCCATTGGCATTAGCACGCAGCCCAAGCTGGCATCCATCCGGATTGACCGCCAGCACCACATGATGGCGACGCAGCGCTTCCGGCAAGGTGCGCATCGCGCCTGAAAGGGTTGCTACGGCGGCATTCTCATCGCCGTGCGTGCCAGCAATAATTAATCCACTCTCAGCATCCGCCGCGGGAGCAGGAAACCACAATAGCGGTGCACCCAGCACCGACTGACCATATTGTTGCCAGACGGCATCGAGCTTGCCGCGCAGCGGACGGGGATGGTGTGACGACATGACATTCCTCTCTGAAAACGTGCAATGCAGCCTGGATGTGGCTGGCGTTCAAGATGAAAAGTGTGACCGGGAAACCAGCCTCAACATAACGGTAATCAGCGCGCGGGGAAATAGCTATATATCAATCAGCGATTTGCGATAAAGTGCCAAAAGTCGCTGGCGACACAAACTTCTTCGCGGTCGCCATTTTTTGGGTTAAGGAGTGGTGATGAAACTGACTTTCCGCAAGACGCTGGCTGCTGTTTTGATTGCTGGCGCATTCACACCCGTTTTTGCTGCTGACGTGCCGCCGGGCGCACAGTTGGCCGGCACGCAGGAAATTGTCCGCCATATTAAAGATGAACCCGCCTCGCTCGATCCGATGAAGGCCGTCGGCCTGCCGGAAATCCAGGTGATGCGCGATCTGTTTGAAGGGCTCACCAACCAGGATGCTCACGGTAAAATTGTGCCGGGTGTGGCGTTGAGCTGGAGCAGCAACGACAACAAAACCTGGATTTTCACCTTGCGCAAAGATGCACGCTGGTCGAATGGCGATCCGGTTACCGCGCAGGATTTCGCCTATAGCTGGCAACGTTTAGTGGATCCCAAAAACAGTTCGCCGTTTGCCTGGTTTGCCGCGCTTAGCGGCATGGAAAATGCGGAGGCCATTACCAAAGGGCAGATGAGCGCCGATAAACTGGGCGTGACAGCAACGGATGCCACACATCTTAAAGTGACATTGTCACGACCAGTGCCGTGGTTCCCCAGCATGGTGGCCAATGCGGCGATGTATCCGGTGCCACAAAAAGTGATTGAGCAAAACGGCGATGGCTGGACGTCACCTGGTAAACTGGTCGGGAATGGTGCCTATCAGCTGCAGGATAGAGTCGTGAACGAGAAGATTGTGCTGGTGCGCAATCCGCATTACTGGGATGACAGCCACTCCGTGCTGACCAAAGTGACCTTTATCCCGATCAATGAAGAGTCGAGCGCCACCAAGCGCTATCGTGCCGGTGACATTGATATCACCGAATCCTTCCCGAAAAATATGTACGCGCTGCTGAAAAAAGAGTTGCCTGGCCAGGTTTACACGCCGGATCAGTTGGGTACTTACTACTACGCGTTCAATACCGAGAAAGGGCCAACCGCCGACGTGCGGGTTCGCAAAGCGCTTTCGTGGAGCATTGATCGCCGCATCATCGCTGAGAAAGTGCTGGGCACGGGTGAAAAACCGGCCTGGCATTTCACGCCAGACGTCACCGCAGGCTTTACCCCGCAGCAAAGTTATCTGCAACAGCACAGCCAGCAAGAGTTAAACGCCCAGGCGAAGGCATTGTTGACCGCTGCAGGCTACGGTCCTGGCAAACCATTGCACCTGACGCTGTTATACAACACCTCTGAGAGTCATCAGAAGATTGCCATCGCGGTGGCCTCAATGTGGAAAAAGAACCTCGGCGTGGATGTGACGTTGCAGAATCAGGAGTGGAAAACCTACATCGACAGCCGTAATAGCGGAAGTTTTGATGTGATCCGCGCCTCTTGGGTGGGTGATTACAACGAACCTTCAACCTTCCTGAGCTTGTTGACCTCGACCCACAGCGGCAACATCGCCCGTTTCCACAGTGCAGACTATGATGCCGTGCTGACCAAAGCCAGCATGGAAACCAGCGTGGTAGCGCGTAACACCGATTACAACAAAGCCGAGCAGATCATCGCCGATCAGGCGCCGATCGCCCCGATCTATCAGTATACGAATGGCCGATTGATAAAACCCTGGGTGAAGGGTTACCCCATCACCAACCCAGAAGATGTGGCTTACAGCCGTGAACTGTGGATTGAAAAGCACTGATTTAAACGTCAGAAACCCTGTAGCGGCGAGATTTATCGCGCGAATTTGCCTCTATGCTGCGCTGACAGATACGCAATTAATTGCGCTGCTACAGATTGCCGTTCAATACGTTAGTGACCCATTACTGAATGTTCCCGTCTGTCATCTTTGCTCACAGCCTGATGATTGCAACTCGTCTGCGCCACGCTAGACTGTATCGTATTGATTTTGATAGTGAGGCGCGTACGTGAACGTCATTGAAGGAAAAGCGTTAAAAGTTTCGGATGCCATCATCTCTTGCCAGCTAGATGGCAAAGGTGGCGTGATTGCCATCGAAGACAAAGATGTCATCAACTGTGAGCGTCATTGCTGGCTGCACCTGAACTACACTCAGCGCCAAAGCGCCGAATGGCTGCAAAATACTCCATTGATCCCCGATTCAGTGCGCGATGCGCTGGCTGGCGACAGCATGCGTCCGCGCGTCACACGACTGGGCGATGGCTTTATGATCGTGCTGCGCAGCGTCAACCATAACGCCGATTCTCGCCCTGATCAGCTCGTCGCGATGCGGGTATTTATCAATGACAAACTGATTGTCTCTACACGCCGTCGCAAGGTTTACGCCATCGATACGGTTCTCAGCGATCTGCAACATGGTAACGGTCCGGTGGACGGTGGCAGTTGGTTAGTGGATGTGTGTGACGCGCTGACCGATCACGCCAGTGAATTTATCGAGGAGATGCACGATAAAATCATTGAGCTGGAAGATGCCTTGATGGATCAGCAGGTGCCGGCTCGCGGTGAGCTAGCGCTGCTGCGCAAGCAATTGATCGTGATGCGGCGTTATATGGCGCCGCAGCGAGATGTGTATGCGCGTCTGGCCAGTGAGAAGTTGCCGTGGATGAACGATGACGATCGCCGTCGCATGCAGGACGTAGCCGATCGTCTGGGGCGCGGTTTAGACGATCTTAATGCAGGCGTGGCGCGTACCGGCATTCTGGCCGATGAAGTGGCATCGTTACTGGCGGAATCGATGAACCGCCGTACCTACACCATGTCACTGATGGCAATGATTTTTCTGCCCGCAACATTCCTGACCGGCCTGTTTGGTGTCAACCTCGGCGGTATTCCGGGCGGAAGTTGGCCGTTAGGCTTCACCGCATTTTGTGTATTACTGCTGGTGATGGTGGTGGGCGTGGCGGTTTGGCTCAAACGTCGCAAATGGCTGTGATGTTAATATTGAGTTGCCACTGGGTAACTCATTGTTAAATAAGCCCACCCAATTCAGAAAGCGAAGAAAACCTGATCGAAATCAATAACGGGATCGCCTAACAGAGGCAAACTCTCTCTCGCAGGTGAATGCAACGTCAAGCGATGGGCGTTGCGCTCCATATTGTCTTACTTCCTTTTTTGAATTATTGCATAGCACATATAATTCGTACGACGCCGGCTATCCGCCGGCTTTTTTTTTGCCGCTTGGCTTCTCCGCGTTTCCTTTCCTAAGCTTAAAATTCATTCCGCGACAAGGAGCAGGGCATGCGAGAACTGATTGCCAGCGAACCTATCCCAACCGATCCACCACCGATTCCCGAACCGATCCCTCATCCCCAGCCGATTCCGCAACCGGATCCGCCATACGACCCTGAGTTTCCACCGATTATCGATCCGCCTCCCCATCGTTAATAAAAAAGGCGCAGAGCCAAAGCGCTGCGCCTTTTCATGACCGGAATACGGTTACTTAATCTCTAATACATCCAGTCGCACGCTGAGTTCAGCAGCGTCTTCGTCTTCTGGCTGCCAGCCAGCAGGTTGTGTTGGCAGGGTTTCCCGGTCAAAACCAATATCGCCGCCGTTCACCACTTCATCGCCGTGCTTAATGCCTTTGAAGTCGAACAGATTGATGTCGGCCATATGCGAAGGCACGATGTTCTGCATCGCGCTAAACATGGTCTCAATGCGGCCAGGATAACGCTTATCCCAGTCACGCAGCATATCGGCCACGACCTGACGTTGCAGGTTAGGCTGGGAGCCACACAGGTTGCACGGGATAATCGGATACTGACGCGCTTCGGCAAAGCGGATAATGTCTTTCTCACGGCAGTAGGCCAGCGGGCGGATCACAATATGCTTGCCATCATCACTCATCAGCTTTGGCGGCATGCCTTTCATTTTTCCGCCGTAGAACATGTTCAGGAACAGCGTCTGCAAAATATCGTCGCGATGATGACCGAGCGCAATCTTGGTACAACCCAACTCGGTGGCAGTGCGGTAAAGAATGCCGCGACGCAGACGTGAGCAGAGTGAACAGGTGGTTTTGCCTTCTGGAATTTTCTCTTTAACGATGGAGTAGGTGTCTTCGTTAACGATCTGGTACTCAACGCCTAATTCATCCAGATACGCGGGCAGAATGTGCGCCGGGAAGCCGGGTTGTTTCTGATCGAGATTCACCGCCACCAGCGAAAAGTTCACCGGTGCGCTCTGCTGCAAATTACGCAGAATTTCCAGCATGGTGTAGCTGTCTTTCCCACCAGACAGGCAAACCATGATGCGATCGCCTTCTTCAATCATGTTGAAATCGGCAATGGCTTCACCCACGTTACGACGCAGGCGCTTCTGAAGCTTGTTCAGGTTGTATTGTTCTTTTTTGGTTACTTCTTGATTTTCTGACATTATTTTCACGCTTGAGAGTGAAGGTAAGGGCCGTTAGCGGCTGAAAAAGCTTCAGCGGCAATAAACCCCTCTAACATGAGTGCGTATGGTACGGATTGCGGGCGCGAATGCCAGATCTGATGTGATCTCTTTTTACGCCGCCGCATCTGATGCTTGCGATAAAAGCGCACACTTTGCCAGAACAATCTGCCCATTTATTGATCTGGGTAAAGATTAGACACCTTCGCGCCTGACAGGATGGATGCAGAGTTTTTTTAGTTTCTAAAGGTGAGGAGAGGCAAATGCAAACGTACGACATGGTATTTGAAGAAGCGTGCCGGTTAGTCGGGCAGTGCTATCTGGAGCTGGCTCAGCGCGGATCCGCAACAGAAAAAGAGGTGGTAGCGACTGAATTGCGTAACCTGCAACTGCGCTACCGTGAGTTGACCGGTTCACCTAATCGCGCTGTGGAGATGGCGATTATCCAACTGAATCCGTGTTGATGTGTGGGGGGCGAGCTAAGGCACGCCCCTTTGGTCAATGGCTTTAGCTACTCACTTTTCTCCGCTTTACCGGCCATTTCCGCCAGTCGTTGATAACGCTGACTGGCGGCTTCGGTGGCATCATGCCACAGCTGCGTGGCGGCTTCGGGATCTCGGGTTTGCAACTGACGGAAGCGCTGTTCATTCATCAGCGCCTGCTCCAGTTCCGATGTCGGTGGACGCGAATCCAGCGACAGTGCGGCTTTTCCTTGTTCGGCGCGCCGAGGATCGTAACGATACAGTGGCCAGAATCCGCTGGTGGTCAACAGACGCATCTGTTCATGACTGTAAGCCAGATCGTAGCCGTGCTCCTCACAGGGACTGTAGGCGATGATCAAGGAAGGGCCTGGCCAGGCTTCCGCTTCCTGAATCGCTTTCACCGTTTGGTTGAGCTGCGCACCGAGTGAAATCTGCGCCACATACACATGCCCGTACAACAGCGTAGACATCCCCAGGTCTTTGCGCGCTTTGCGTTTACCTTGCTCACCAAACTTGGTCACGGCACCGAGCGGCGTGGCTTTGGATGCTTGCCCGCCGGTGTTGGAGTAGCACTGCGTATCGAGCACCAGCACATTGACGTTCTCGTTCAGGCTCATCACATGATCCAGTCCGCCATAGCCGATGTCATATGCCCAGCCATCGCCCCCAATTAACCATACCGATTTCTCAACCAGCGCATCCGCAATCTCTCGCAATTCGCCCGCTTCAGGTGAGGGCAAAAGTTTCAGCTGTGCTCGCAGCTGGTCAATCTGTTCACGGCGCACAGATGTCGTGACATTGTCACCTTTTAGCTCCTCCACCAGAGGCGCAGATAATTGCGGTGCGCACTGTTCCAGCAGGCGCAGCGCGCGTTGTTTTTGTTGATCCACACTCAGGCGGAAGCCGAGGCCGAACTCAGCGTTATCTTCAAACAGCGAATTTGCCCACGCTGGACCGCGCCCTTCGGCATTCGTGGTATAAGGCGTTGAAGGCAGATTTCCGCCATAAATGGATGAACAGCCAGTGGCGTTGGCGATCAGTAAGCGATCGCCATACAGCTGGGTCAGCAACTTAATATAGGGCGTTTCTCCGCAACCGGAACAGGCTCCGGAATACTCGAACAAAGGCGTGATCAACTGCGAGGTGCGGATATCAATGCGCTCCAGCTGCTCAGCGGTGATCTCCGGCAAGGCGAGAAACGCATCGTAATTCACTTTCTCGACTTCGACATGCTCAAGACGCGACTGCATATTGATGGCTTTGATTTCGGGATGCTGTCGGTCGCTGGCGGGACACACCTCCACACACAGGTTGCAGCCGGTACAATCTTCAGGCGCGACCTGCAGGACATATTTTTGCCCGCGCATATCGCGTGATTTCACATCCAGTGAGGCGAGTGTGTCTGGCGTTGACGCTAACGCTTCTGGTACCACCACTTTGGCACGGATCGCCGAATGCGGGCAGGCGGCCACGCAATGGTTACATTGAGTGCAGAGATCGGGCTGCCAGATGGGAATCGCTTCCGCGATATTGCGCTTTTCCCATTGCGTGGTGCCCACCGGCCAGGTGCCGTCTGGCGGCAGGGCCGACACCGGCAGCTTGTCACCCAGGCCAGCCAGCATGGCGGCGGTGACCGTTTTGACGAAATCGGGCGCGCTGTCGGAAACCACCGGTGGACGATGCGGGCTGCGGCTGTCGACGGGCTGCAGCGGCACGGCCTCCAGCGCTTGTTGTGCCATCGCCAGTGCCTGCCAGTTGCGTTGTACTAACGCTTCGCCTTTGCTGCTGTAACTGCGTGCGATGGCATTTTGCAGTTCGGTCAGCGCGCTGTCGCCGGGCAGAATTTGGGTCAGCTGGAAGAAGGCCATTTGCATCACGGTATTGATGCGCGCGCCTAACTGGCATTCACGCGCAATGCGGGCGGCATTGATCACATAGAAACGCGCCTGTTTTTCATTGAGCTGGCTTTGCACCTCTTGCGGCAAACGTGACCAGACTTCATCCGCGGCATAAGGCGTGTTGAGCAGGAAAATCCCGCCGGGTTTGAGCTGATCGAGCATCGAATACTTATCGATAAATTGCAGCTGATGACAGCCGATGAAATCAGCCTGCTGCACCAGATAAGCTGACTGAATCGGGTGTTCACTGACGCGTAAATGCGAAACCGTCAGACCGCCGGCTTTTTTCGAATCGTAGACGAAATAGCCCTGAACATGCCACGGCGTCGCGTTGCCGATGATCTTCAGGTTATTTTTACTGGCGCTGACGCTGCCATCGCTACCTAACCCATAGAAGAGGGCCTGCAGCCGCGCGCGGTTGGGCACGATGTTGCTTTCCATCGGTAAAGAAAGATGGGTGACATCATCGTAAATCCCGACGGTAAAACGGGATGGCGGCTTATCGCGCTGCAGGGCGCGGAACACGGCTAGCACTGCATCAGGCGCAAATTCTTTTGACGACAACCCATAACGCCCACCAATCACTTTGGGCAGCGTCGGGCGCTCGCCACAACTGAAGGCTTCTGCCAACGCTGTCATCACATCGAGAAACAGCGGCTCACCGAGGGCGCCAGGCTCCTTGGTTCGGTCCAGTACAGCCAGGCGCTGAACTGAAGCAGGCAAGGTTTTGATTAGATGCGCAGCAGAGAATGGGCGATAGAGGCGAACCTTCACCAGACCCACCTTGTCACCGCGTTGCAGAAGGGTATCAATCGCTTCTTCGGCAGTGCCGCAGCCAGAGCCCATCATCACGATCACGCGGTCAGCTTGTGGGTGACCGTAGTACTCGAAAGGCTGATAGTGGCGGCCGGTTTCCGCGCCAAAGGCGACCATTGCTGTTTCAACATGGCCGGTACAGGCGTCATACCAGCGGTTGGTGGCTTCGCGAGACTGGAAATAGGTATCCGGATTCGCGGAGGTACCGCGTATTGAAGGATGGTCGGGCGTTAACGCACGCGCACGGTGGCCAGCAATCGCTTCGGCAGGCATCAGCGCTTGTAGGGTTTCATCGCTGATCGGGACAATTTTGTTGATCTCGTGCGAGGTACGGAAACCGTCAAAGAAGTGAATAAAGGGCACGCGGCTATAGAGCGACGCCATCTGGGAAATCAGCGCGAAGTCTTGCGCTTCCTGCACGCTGGAAGCGCACAGTTGGGCACAACCGGTCTGGCGTACTGCCATCACATCAGAGTGATCGCCAAAAATAGAGAGTGCGTGGGTGGCCACAGTACGCGCCGCCACGTGCAAGACAAACGGCGTCAGTTGACCCGCCAGCTTGTACAGTGTGGGGATCATCAACAGCAAACCTTGCGAGGAGGTAAAGGTGGTGGAGAGTGCGCCGGTTTGTAAGGCACCATGGACGGTAGCAATTGCGCCACCTTCGGATTGCATCTCGACCACGCGCGGGACATCGCCCCAGATGTTGCGGCGCCCTTCGCCTGACCAGCTGTCTGCCAGTTCCGCCATAGTGGAACTGGGGGTGATGGGATAGATGGCGATCACTTCACTGGTGCGGAAAGCGACCGAAGCCACTGCGCCATTGCCGTCGACGGTAATCATAAAACGTCCTTTGCTGAGCCTGGAAACCCATAAAATTTACGGGGGTAATGATTCAGTTTAGCAAAGCGCAGGGGCGGGACTTTTTCATCTGTGTGGTGTCTGAGGATGAACGCACAGACATCTAAGGTTGCTGTTTTTTACATCATCTCAAGTGACTGAACGCCTTTGATTTCCATCACTTTGTCATAAATGGTATGGATAGGCGCATTGCGTGACAATGTCACCTCAACGCTCAATTCACAGAGACCGTTCTCTTCATCCCGATTGACCACTGCGATATGGCCATAGCGCAGGTTTTCGCGCTGCATCACCAGCAGCACCAGTGGCACACTTTTCGGTTTAAGGTGAACCAACAGCGTGTGATGGCGGCCAATCAACCAGTGACTGATGCGGCGGAAGGTTTCTAGCACCACCAGCGCCAGCACCGTGCCGTAGATACCGATTTCGTACATTCCGCTACCAATCACCAGGCCAATCGCGGCGGTGACCCATAATCCGGCGGCAGTGGTTAAACCTTTGACGATCTGTTTTTGGATGATGATGGTACCTGCACCGAGGAAGCCCATCCCGCTCACCACCTGCGCGGCAATACGGCTGGGATCGAGTGCCACATGGTCGCTGTTGAGCATGTCAGAGAAGCCGTATTTGGAGACCAGCATAAACATCGCGCTGCCAATACCGACCAGAATATGGGTGCGCAGCCCGGCTTCTTTGGCGCGCATCTGGCGCTCCAGGCCAATCAACCCACCGAGAATCCCGGCGAGAGCGATACGGATAAGCATGTCCGTTAACATGGTTCCTCCTGGCTATTGATAAATCGCGATCTTTTGTCGCGAAAAGGATAATTGCGTTCAATCAGGATAATTCTGCTTGCAAAGGGTGATAAAAAATTTTGTAAAAAGCTGTGTCGCCTATCGACCCCTGATGGGACCTGACATATGCTGGTGGTTCTTTTACGCCCAACTCCCCGGAGCCCGACCGATGAAAGCCGCTACCTTACTGCTGGCCGGTGCAGCGCTGTTACTTTCTGCCTGCAGCAGCAACAGTGATAACGAACCACCGCAACAGGCGACCGCTGCACACGTGCCATCCCATGTGGTCATGGCTTCTCTGGCTGAAGTGAATTGCAGTAATGCCGGGGGATCGCTGGCCTTCTCACGTCAGTTAGATGGTTCGCGTATTGGTATGTGCCAACTGGCGAATGGGCGTCGCTGCGACGAACAGGCGCTGATGGGTGGACGTTGCGCCCGCTAACGCAGGCGCAAGACGATTAAGCTTTCACTTGATTCGGGCTGGTCTCACCGCGTTCAAGCTGTTGCAGATTGCTGAGCGTGGTTTCTGAAATTGCCGTCAACGCTTCGGCGGTCAGGAACGCCTGATGCCCGGTGAATAACACGTTATGACAGGCTGACAAACGGCGGAAGATGTCGTCCTGAATCACATCATTCGACTTGTCCTCAAAGAACAAGTCGCGCTCGTTTTCATACACATCCATCCCGAGTGAACCGATCTTTTGCTGTTTCAATGCATCAATAGCCGCTTGGGAGTCAATCAGGCCGCCGCGGCTGGTATTGATGATCATCACGCCATCTTTCATTTGACTGAATGCCTGCGCATTGAGCAGATGATGATTCTCGGGTGTCAGTGGGCAGTGCAGCGTAATCACATCGGATTGCGCAAACAGCGTTTTCAAATCCACATACTCCGCACCCAACTCCAGGGCAGTGTCGCTGGGATAGGGATCGAACGCCAGCAGCCGCATACCAAACCCTTTCAATATGCGCATGGCCGCCACACCGATTTTGCCGGTGCCTACTACTCCTGCGGTTTTGCCATGCATATTGAAACCGGTTAAACCATCCAGTGAGAAGTTGGCATCACGCGTGCGTTGATAAGCGCGATGGATACGTCGGTTGAGCGTCATCATCAGCCCGACAGCATGTTCTGCTACCGCTTCCGGGGAATAGGCTGGCACGCGAACCACCTGAAGACCCAGCGCAGCCGCCGCTGCAAGATCGACGTTATTGAAACCCGCACAGCGCAGCGCGATATATTTCACGCCCAATGCGGCCAGCTCTTCCAGCACCGCTTTACTGCCATCATCATTGACAAAAATGCACACCGCATCGCAGCCCGCTGCGTTTTTTGCCGTCGCCTCGCTGAGCAGGAAATCGAAAAACTCCAGCTCAAATCCATAGCGAGCATTGACGTGTTCAAGGTATTTCTGGTCGTAGTGTTTGGTGCTGTAAACCGCAACTTTCATTGTTTCGCTCCTGAAAAATGCACTGTCGGTATCACAACAGGATAACGTTTTCCGCGTCACTTTGCTGTTCTTCAGCCAGGCTATTAAGCTAACACCTTCATTTGCCGGGCATAACATGACATCATCACTGTCAGGATTGCGTAAAGAACAGGAAAGTTAACTGCCATGACGCGGGGCCTTCGTCGAACACTTGCTGCGCTGCTGGCGCTGATACTGCTGCTGTTGGGGTTATTGCTGACGTTAACGCAATGGTTACCCCGGCTGGCGGGCATCTGGCTGCCAGAAAATACCCGTGTTGAACTAAACGGTGCACCGCGCTGGCATCAGGGCGGTCTGCATTTTCCTGAAGTACGTTACCTGGCGGGAGATTGCGAACTGGCGAAGGTCGAAGACGTGGCGCTGGGTCGGCACAGCCAGCGCTGGCAGCTGAATGCACACAGCGTCCAGCTTAACACCGATTGTCTACAAGCATTGCAGCAGGGCAGCAACAGCGCTGCGCCGCGAAGCCTGGCCGAATGGCAGCAGATGTTGCCGGGTGCCGATATTCATCTTGAACAGCTGAGTATTCTGCCGTGGCAACAATATGCCGGTCGCTTTGACCTGACATTAGATAAGAACGCGCAACAGCTGCATTACCAGGGCGATAACCTCAGCGTGGATGCAAATCTGCAGGGGCAGCAACTGCATATCACACAACTCCAGTTCACCCATCCGCTGTTACCCAAACCGCTCGATCTGCACGGTGATCTGACCCTGCCTACATTCGCTGATGGCTTACCCGTGGCGGGCGAGTTGAACGGCGATGTCAATCTGGCGCAGTGGCCGCAGCCGCTGTCAGTGGCGCTCAACTGGCAGCAACAACAGGGCACATTGACCGTTAATCAGCAGGGTGACGATCAGCCATTGTTGCAGCTGCCGTGGCAAGTTGACGCGCAACAAATCCGCATTACCGAGGGCCAGTGGCGCTGGCCACAAGCTGACCAACCGTTGTCAGGCGGCATGGCGTTGACGCTGGAAAACTGGCAGCAGGGATTAGAGAATACGCTGATCAGCGGCCGCTTTAATCTGTTAACACAAGGGCGCGGGGGGAAAGGCAACCTGGTGCTGAGTGTTGGACCCGGCAACTTAAGTCTCACAGATAGCCACTTGCCATTCCAGTTAACGGGAGAGAGCAAGTTTGCCGATTTGCAACTTTTCGGCACGATGCCAGGCGTGTTGCACGGCATGCTTACCGATCCGCAAGTCAGCCTGAAACAAGGATCGTTGCTACGCTTGCGCGGTCGTTTACTCTCGACATTAGAAGTGGATGAAGCACGTTGGCCGCTGGCCGGGGTCACCGTCGCTTCTCGCGGTATCAATGGACGCCTGCAAGCGATCCTGAAAGCGCACGATCCCAGTTTTGGCCGTTTTACCCTGCACCTTGATGGACGAGCCAGTGATTTCTGGCCTGACAGCGGACGATGGAACTGGCGTTACTGGGGCGATGGCGAGATGGCACCGCTTAATGCCAAATGGGACGTGAAGGGCACGGGCAGTTGGCAAGATACGTTGATCAGCCTCGACACGCTTAATACCGGTTTTGACCAACTCTCCTATGGCATGGTGCAGGTCGACAAACCGCGCTTAACCCTCACAGCACCGGTGCGTTGGCAGCGTGACATCAATCATCCTGCGTTTAACGGCGGGTTCACGCTGAAATCCGGCCAGACGCAATTCAGCTATGGTGGCTGGTTACCGCCGTCTGCATTAAATTTTGAAGCCAAGGGCAGCGATCCCAGCCGGTTTGTCTGGCGTGGACAGCTCACCGCCGAAGATATTGGCCCTGTGCGCGTGCATGGGCGTTGGGACGGTGAACGTTTACGCGGTGAAGCCTGGTGGCCAGCCCAATCGCTGACGGTGTTTCAGCCGTTGCTCAGCAGCGATTTGAAGATGCGCATTCAATCGGGTGAGTTACGCGCTCAAATCGCTTTTTCCGCCGCGAATGATCAGGGTTTTGAAGCCGGCGGTCACTGGGCGGTGAAAAATGGCAGCGTATGGATGCCAGACAGTGAAATTAATGGTATCGACTTCTCATTGCCGTTCCGTCTGAAAGATCATCAGTGGCAGCTCGGCCGCCGTGGGCCGGTTTCGCTGCGCATTGCCGAGGTGAAAAATCAGTTCGCCCTGCAAAACATCACCGCTGATTTGCAGGGGCACTATCCGTGGCAGGAGCGCCAGCCATTAACGCTGAGCAATGTGAATCTCGATCTGCTGGGTGGTCATGTCAGCATGCCTGAACTGCGTATGCCGCAGCATCAACCCGCGCGCGTCTCACTGCGCGAAATCAATCTCAGCAAGCTGATTACCGCCATCAAGCCCAAGCAGTTTGCCATGTCGGGTAAGATTAATGGTGAGCTACCGTTGTGGGTCAATAATCCGCAATGGCTGATTGAGAAAGGATGGATTGCCAATAGCGGCCCGCTGACGTTCCGCATGGATAAAGATATGGCCGATGCCATCGTCAGCAATAACTTTGCGGCGGGGGCGGCCATGGATTGGTTGCGCTATATGGAGATTTCCCGTTCGTGGGCGACGTTGGATCTGGATAACTTTGGCAACCTCACCATGCAGTCGGAAGTGAAAGGTACCAGCCAGTTCAGTAATCGCCGCCAGTCGATCAATCTTAACTACCGGCATCAGGAAAATCTGTTCCAGCTGTGGCGCAGTCTGCGCTTTGGCGATAATTTGCAATCATGGGTGGAGCAAAACGCCACCCTGCCATCGAAAAAGGATCCCCAACCATGAGCCTGAGGGCACTACTGGTTTTAGCCGCTGGGCTGCCACTAATGGGATGCGTACCGCGCATTGAAGTCGCGGCACCGAAAGAGCCCATCACCATCAATATGAACGTCAAGATCGAGCATGAGATCCATATTAAGGTCGATAAAGACGTGGAAGCGTTGTTGAAAAATCAAAGCGGTCTGTTTTAAGGAGCGGCATGATGAAACGCAAATGGGCCGCGCTGTTTCTGGCGCTACTGATGATCCCTTCCGCGTGGGCGTTAACGCTTGATGAGGCGCGGCAACAGGGGCGCGTGGGCGAGACGCTGAGCGGTTTTATCGCGGCACGCCAGCAGGATGATGAGACCCTGGCGCTGGTGAAGCGCATCAACGATGGTCGCACCCAGCAATATCAGCGTGTGGCGCAGCAGAACAATCTGACCACCAGCGAAGTGGCGCGTATCGCCGGTGAGAAGCTGGTCAACCGCGCAGGCAGCGGTGAATACGTACGCGGGATTAATGGGCAATGGTTGCGTAAATAAGTGCCTTAAAGTTCATGTGCGCATAAATCGCACCCTACGATAACCACGCCCGATCGTCGTAGGGTGGCCATTTATGACGACCGAAAATCGCTCAACTGACACATATATGCCATTTATGGCGATCATCAGGCACAAAAAAGCCGGGCACTCGGGCCCGGCAAAGATGGCATCATACCCATTATTCTCGGGTATTCATCACGTTCTCAATGATTACGCAGCAACAATTTGTTTGATAGCGTCTTTAGCGTCGTTAGCCGCTTTGGTCGCGACTTCTGGACCATAAGCAATACCTTCTGCGAACACGAAGTTCACGTCGGTGATGCCGATGAAGCCCAGGAACAGTTTCACGTATGGGGTCAGCAGATCGGTTGGGGTATCTTTGTGGATACCGCCACGGCTGGACAGGATCACTGCGCGTTTACCGGTTACCAGACCTTCTGGGCCTGCTTCGGTGTAGCGGAAGGTCACGCCAGCGCGAGCAATCAGATCGAAGTAGTTCTTCAGCTGAGTGGGGATGTTGAAGTTGTACATGGGTGCAGCAATAACCACAGTGTCATGCGCTTGCAGTTCAGCAATCAATTCGTCGGACAGCGCCAGTGCTTCCTGCTGACGTGGAGACAGTGGAGCATCAGAAGGACGCAGTGCGCCAACCAGCTCACCATCCAGTACTGGAATCGGCTGTGCAGCCAAATCGCGTACGGTAACTTCGTTACCTTTTGCGCGCGCTTCTTCAGCGTAGAAGTCAGCCAGTTGGTTTGACTGAGAGTAACCAGCGAGGATGCTTGATTTCAGAACTAAAACTTTGCTCATGGTATTTTCCTGTGCGTTACGCGGTTGGCTTACCGCTCAATGCGTTACACTCTACGGAGTTCCTCCGCGAGGTAAAAGCGCAATATTTCGAGACCTATGTTCGAAATTATTGAATAAGGTCGCATGTCCGGTCAGGTGAGGTTGTCCAGAGTGTGCTATTATGCCGGGCAATAATTGATTGAATCCGCCGGGTATTTTTGCCGGCAACGAGCGCACTTTGTCAGGCTCGCCGCGACAACAGGTAACACATCACTATGTCATCATCCGTCACTTCCCCTTTGGCCCCACTTTGGACGCGGCTCGATAATCTCATGCTGCGCGATCGCCAGCGTTTGCAGCGCCGTCTGCATGGCGCGGCGAAGGTGAAAAATCCTGCGGCACAGCAGGGCATTGCTGCTGAACTGGAGCCTGAATTTGCTGCGGCTGAACAGCGCATTGCCCAGCGTACCGCTGCCACTCCGCGCATTACCTTCCCGGAAAACCTGCCGGTCAGTCAGAAACAGCAGGAAATTGCCGAAGCCATCCGCGACCATCAGGTCGTGATCGTGGCAGGTGAGACCGGCTCAGGGAAAACCACGCAGTTACCCAAAATCTGTCTGGCGCTCGGAAGGGGCGTGAAGGGGCTGATTGGTCATACTCAGCCGCGTCGTCTGGCAGCACGCACCGTGGCGAACCGTATTGCCGATGAGTTGGAAATCTCACTGGGTGGCACCATTGGTTATAAAGTGCGTTTTAACGATCAGGTCAGTGACACCACCCAGGTGAAGCTGATGACCGACGGTATTTTGCTGGCGGAAATCCAGCAGGACCGTCAACTGTTGCAATACGACACCATCATTATCGATGAGGCGCACGAGCGCAGTCTGAACATCGATTTCCTGCTGGGATATTTGCGCGAACTGTTGCCGCGTCGTCCCGACCTGAAAGTCATCATCACCTCGGCTACCATCGATCCACAGCGTTTCTCGCATCATTTTAACAACGCACCGGTGATTGAAGTCTCTGGTCGCACCTATCCGGTGGAGGTGCGTTATCGCCCGATAGTGGAAGATGCTGACGACACTGACCGTGACCAGCTTCAGGCGATTTTTGATGCGGTGGATGAGTTGGGGCACGAGAGCCGTGGCGACATCCTGATCTTTATGAGCGGTGAACGCGAGATCCGTGATACCGCCGATGCGCTGATGAAGCGGGAGATTCCACACACGGAAATCCTGCCGCTTTATGCGCGTCTCTCCAACGCCGAACAGAACCGCGTGTTCCAGTCACACAGTGGACGCCGTATCGTGCTGGCGACCAACGTGGCGGAGACCTCCCTGACGGTGCCGGGCATTAAATACGTTATCGATCCCGGTACGGCACGTATCAGCCGCTATAGCTATCGCACCAAGGTGCAGCGCCTGCCGATTGAACCGGTTTCGCAAGCCTCTGCCAATCAGCGTAAGGGGCGTTGCGGTCGCGTATCGGAAGGGATCTGTATTCGTCTCTACTCAGAAGACGATTTCCTCAGCCGCCCGGCGTTTACCGACCCAGAAATTCTGCGCACCAACCTGGCATCGGTCATTCTGCAGATGACGGCACTGGGCCTCGGCGATATCGGTGCATTCCCGTTCGTCGAAGCGCCAGACAAGCGCAACATCCAGGACGGTGTACGTCTGCTGGAAGAGTTGGGCGCGATTACGCTGAGCGAAGATGAAACCTATAAGTTAACCTCGTCAGGCCGCCAGTTGGCGAAGTTGCCGGTCGATCCGCGTCTGGCGCGTATGGTACTGGAAGCGCAGAAATTTGGTTGTGTGCGTGAAGCGATGATCATCACGGCGGCGTTATCCATTCAAGACCCGCGTGAGCGTCCCAGTGAAAAACAGCAGGCATCTGATGAGAAACATCGTCGTTTTGCCGATAAAGAGTCTGATTTCCTCAGCTTTGTGAATCTGTGGAATTACCTGCAAGAGCAGCAAAAAGCGCTGTCTGGCAATCATTTCCGCCGCCAGTGTAAGGCTGATTTCCTCAACTATTTACGCGTCCGTGAATGGCAGGATATTTACACCCAATTGCGCCAGGTGGTGCGTGAACAGGGCATGCCAGTCAACAGCGAACCGGCACCCTATCGTGAAGTGCACTGCGCGTTGCTGACTGGATTGCTGTCGCATATCGGGCAAAAAGATAACGAGAAGCAGGAGTTTACCGGGGCGCGTAATGCGCGTTTCTCCATCTTCCCCGGTTCGGGCCTGTTTAAGAAGCCACCGAAGTGGACCATGGTGGCAGAGCTGGTGGAAACCAGCCGCCTGTGGGGACGTGTGGCGGCGCGTATCGATCCGGAATGGATTGAGCCGCTGGCACAACACCTGATTAAACGCAGCTACAGCGAACCGCACTGGGAAAAAGCCCAGGGCGCGGTGATGGCAACGGAAAAAGTTACCCTGTACGGACTGGCAATTGTGCAGGCGCGCAAGGTCAACTATAGCCGTATCGATCCGCAACTCAGCCGCGAACTGTTTATCCGTCATGCCCTGGTGGAAGGAGACTGGCAAACGCGTCACGCATTCCTGCGCAACAACCTTAAATTGCGCAGTGAAGTTGAAGATTTGGAACACAAATCGCGCCGTCGCGACATCCTCGTTGACGACGAAACACTGTTTGCCTTCTACGATCGACGCATCGGCAGCGAAGTGGTCTCAGCGCGTCATTTTGATAGCTGGTGGAAACAAGCGAGCAAAGCGAATCCCGATTTGCTCAGCTTTGATAAGCAGATGCTGATCAAAGAGGGTGCCGATAAAGTCAGCCAGCTTGATTATCCGAACTTCTGGCAGCAGGGCAACCTGAAGCTCAAACTGAGCTACCAGTTTGAGCCGGGCGGTGATGCGGATGGGGTCACCGTGCATATCCCATTACCGTTATTAAACCAGGTCGAAGAGAGCGGTTTTGAATGGCAAATTCCCGGTGTGCGCCGAGAATTGGTGATCGCGCTGATCAAATCATTGCCCAAACCAACACGTCGTAATCTGGTGCCAGCACCCAACTATGCAGAAGCGTTCCTGGGGCGGGTTAAAGCTATGGAACTGCCGCTGTTAGATGCACTGGAGCGCGAATTCCGCCGCATGACCGGCGTCACCATCGACCGTGAAGCCTGGCAATGGGATCAGGTGCCCGATCACCTCAAAATGACCTTCCGTATTGTTGATGAGCACAACCGCAAGTTGCAGGAAGGCAAAGATCTGCATCAGCTTAAACAAGTGCTGAAGGGTAAAGTGCAGGAGACGTTGTCAAAAGTGGCCGACGACGGACTTGAGCAGAGCGGGCTGCATATCTGGAGCTTTGGCACTTTGCCACAAAGCTATGAACAGAAGCGCGGCAGCTATCAGGTAAAAGCCTGGCCGGCGCTGGTCGATGAGAAAGACAGTGTCGCTATTCGTCTGTTCGATAATGAGTTAGAGCAGCAAAAAATGATGTGGCGCGGACAGCGTCGCCTGTTGCTGTTGAATATTCCGTCGCCAATCAAGTATCTGCACGAGAAGCTACCGAATAAAGCCAAACTCGGATTGTACTTCAATCCCTACGGCAAAGTGCTGGATCTGATCGATGATTGTATCGCCTGTGGCGTCGACAAGCTGATGGCGGCGGCGGGCGGTCCGGCGTGGCAACAAGAAAACTTCGAACAACTGCGTGACAAAGTGCGTGCAGAACTCAATGAGACGGTGGTGACCATCGCCAAACAGGTCGAGCAGATCCTGACGTCGGTGTTTAATATCAATAAGTTCCTCAAAGGCCGCGTGGATATGTCACTGGCTTTGGCGCTGTCTGATATCAAAACGCAAATGAGTGGCTTGGTGTATCGCGGCTTTGTGACGGGCAATGGCTATCAGCGACTGGCTGATACGTTGCGTTACCTGCAGGGTATTGAGCGCCGTCTGGAGAAACTGCCGGTTGACCCGCACAGCGATCGTGCGCGGATGCTGAAAGTGCAGGCGGTGGAACAAGCGTGGCAGACATGGCGTAACAAGTTACCGCCGCAACGTCAGGATGATGCCGATGTACAGGCTATTCGCTGGATGATTGAAGAGTTGAGGGTGAGCCATTTCGCGCAGCAGTTGGGTACACCGTTCCCGATCTCCGAAAAACGTATTTTGCAGGCGATGGAGCAGATAGGTTAATACGTATGCCGGTGCGCATAAATGCGCACCCTACAAAATACGGCATCGATTTTTGTAGGGTCGCCATTTATGGCGACCGTCAGGCGGTTATTTGGCTAACTCTTCGAGGCGGTCTTTAAACGAGGTCACTGCAATCGCTCGGTTATCCGCGCGGTAGCGGTCAGCGGGCGCTGGTGCCGAACTTTGCACGGCAATCAACTGCCAGCCATCAGCGGTTTTCAACAGCAGCGGCGATCCGCTGTCGCCCGGCAGGGTATCACACTGGTGCGACAGCACCGCGCGCTGTGCCCAACCGGTAATCAAACAATCACTGTGCGAATAGAGCGTATCCAGGTGATCCGCCGGATAGCCAGCCTGCGTCACTTTGCGCTCGGTGGTTTTGAGCGCATCGGTCAAATCACTGCGTGAACCGTCAAACAGCGGAATCGGTACAATGCCCGATGGCGGGTTATGCAGTATCACCAATCCATAGTCGTAAGGGGCGGCACCCGGCGGCACGATCCAGCCTTCACCATCTGCCTGTAATTTACGGGCTAAAGAGGGCTCGACGCGCGCGTCAATATCATGAATCTCGTAACGCCAGCCCTTAGATCCCGCCATAAAACGCAGCGCGACTGGCTTATCGAATTTTCCTGGCGGGGCCAACAGGCAGTGTCCTGCGGTCAAAGCCAGATGTGCAGAAATAAGGGTGGCGGTGCACAGGTTGCCGCTTTCGGTCTCTAACTGACCAATGGCGTCCCAGGGTGCGGCGCTAACATCGGTGATCGCTTTGCGGTGATCTTTGCCAAAAAAGAGTGTCTTGATGTCTTCCGGGCTTGGCCCATCTTCATCATCGGCATGTGCTGCGAGGTTGAAACTGAAAATACCAACTAGAAACAGGATAGCCAGGCGCATAGTTCTCTCAATGGCGAGAATAAAAAGAGGTTATTGTCATCACGCGTGAGCGGTAACTATAGTCGGAGAGCGGGAAAAAAGGGAGAAATATTGGAGTAATCAGCACGCTACAACGACTAGATAAAAAAACTGGCTGCAACGATGCCACACAGTATCATCACAATCAGGATAATTTCGAAGCGATAGCGACGCACCATTTTTCGCTACTCCAGTAAATAAACACCCGGCATAACCGGGTGTTTTTTAAATATTAATGCGGTGTTGGCGCTAAGAGCCGAACTTATTTAGCCGCTTTTTTCACTTTGTGATGCTTTTTAGCAGCCTGAGCTTTCTGAGCTGGTTTAGTTACTTTTTTGTGGTGCTTTTTAGCAGCCTGAGCTTTCTGTGCAGCTGGCTTGGTTGCTTTTTTGTGGTGCTTTTTAGCAGCCTGGGCTTTCTGTGCAGCTGGCTTGGTTGCTTTCTTGTGGTGCTTTTTAGCAGCCTGGGCTTTCTGTGCAGCTGGCTTGGTTGCTTTTTTGTGGTGCTTTTTAGCAGCCTGAGCTTTCTGTGCAGCTGGGGCTTTCTTAGCTACTTTTTTGTGTTTCTTAGCTGCCTGCGCTTTCTGGGCAACTTTTTTATGGTGAACAGCTTTATGCTTAACCGGTGCTGCGGTAGTAGTAGCGGCGGCAGCCGGAGCAGCAGTTGTCTCAGCAGCGAAAGCAACAGAAGACATACCCATAGCAGCGGCGATCACCAGTGCAACTAATTTTTTCATCGCAAAATCCTCGAACTATTTTTTCATGTGTAGCCCACTGCGGGGCCGGTGAAAGAACTATATGAAAAACAATTCGGTCTTTCCGTGAGGCATTGGTATCGGCGTGTAACGGAATGTACAAAGCAGGGTAAAGGATGTGAAAAGGGCGGCCTGACTGGCCGCCGCGCAGTTTACTCAGAGAGGTAGCGTTGTTCAAGGTGCTGGCGGAAATAGTGCGGATTCAGCGCTTCCCCTGTCGCATTGATCAGCAACTGCTGCGTAGGGAAGCGGCTGCCGTGTTGCCAGATGTTCTGCTGTAACCAGTCAAAGACTGGCTGCAACTCGCCGTCGAGGATCAGTTCATCCACCTGCGGAATCGCCCGCTTCACCGCCTGGAACAGCTGAGCGGCATACATGGCGCCCAAGGTATATGTCGGGAAGTAACCAAAGGCACCGTCGGTCCAGTGAATATCCTGCATACAGCCGTCACGGTAATTGCCACGGGTGTCAATGCCGAGCGATTGCTGCATCTTTTGGTCCCACAGCGCAGGGATATCTTCAACCTCAATGTCACCTTCAATCAGCGCGCGTTCAATCTCGTAACGCAGGATCACATGCGCCGGATAACTCAGTTCATCTGCATCAACGCGAATAAAACCGGGTTTGACACGCTGGGTCTGGCGAATGAAGTTGCTGACTTCCAGTGCGGGCTGATCCCCCATCAGAGCCACCACCTGCGGGTGAATGTGTTGCAGGAAGCCGTTGCTGCGCCCCAACTGCATCTCCATAAACAGGCTTTGTGACTCGTGCATCGCCGTGGAGCGCGCATGGGCGACTGGCTGTCCACGCCACTGCTGCGGCAAGTTCTGCTCGTAGCGAGCGTGGCCCGTTTCATGGATCACGCCCATCATGGCACTGAGAAAATCGTTCTCGTTGTAACGCGTGGTAATGCGCACATCTTCTGGCACGCCGCCGCAGAAGGGGTGGGCGCTGACGTCAAGACGACCATGATTGAAGTCGAAGCCGAGCGTCTTCATCACACTGAGACCCAGTTGTTTCTGCGCTTCAATGGCAAAAGGACCAACAGGAGCCGCGATAGGGGTTTTCTGCTGTTTTGCTACGGCTTTTTGCAGCAGGTCTGGCAACCAGCTTTTTAACTCGCCAAAGGTGCTATCGAGTTGGGCGCTGGTCATGCCGGGCTCGAACACATCCAGCAAGGCATCATAGCGGGAAACACCGGATGCATCTGCACGCAACTGGGCTTCTTCACGGCTGAGTTTGACCACTTCTTTTAAGTTGGCAGAGAAGCCAGCCCAGTCATTGGCCGGGCGCTGCTGACGCCATGCATGCTCACAACGTGAGCCCGCCAGCGATTTCGCTTCCACCAGCGCTGCGGGCAGGATTGTCGCCTGCTGCCACGCACGTTGCATTTCACTGAGGTTGGCCTGCTCAACGTCGTTCAGAGATTCCTGCTGTGCAGCATCGAACAAACCGCCGAGACGCTTATCGGTCAACAGTTCATGCATGAAGACACTCAATTCGGCCATGGCTTCGCCACGTGCCTGACTGCCGCCCGGTGGCATGGTGGTTTGCATATCGACGCCAGCGATAGCGCCCAGGTGACCGAAGCGCGATAAGCGCTGGAATGTACGGCTAAGTTGCTGATAAGCGGATGTCACAGTTGAAGCTCCTTATGACGGTAAACGGGGCGGAATGTCTCGCAAGGGTAGATCAATCGGCCAGCAGAAGCGAACGCAGGCACCGCCTAACGGGCTGCTCTCAATACTGACCTGTCCCTGCAGCGCTTGCGCGATAGAGTGAACAATCGCCAGGCCTAAACCACAGCCGCCCGTGGCGCGGTCGCGACTGGGGTCAAGACGCACGAACGGTTCAAACACGCGTGCGCGCTCTTCCTGAGGAATGCCTGGACCATCATCTTCTACCTGTAAATTAGCCATCGCGCCGTCAAACCACAGGCTGACGCGCAATCGCTGTTGGGCATAGCGCAGGGCATTATTGACCAGATTATCCAACACGCGTTCCATAAGGCGAGTATCCGCTGCACCGACATTTTCCAGTTGCGGGATATCCAGCGCGATCTGCGCCTGCGGATTCATGGTTTGCACATCTTCGATATGCAGCCGCAACCATTGGGCAAGGTCGAATGACTGCAAATTGAGGTCAACACGCGGGCGATCCAGGCGAGCGTAGGTGAGTAATTCTTCGATCAGGCTCTCTAACTGGCCCACATCGCGGTTTAGCGCGGCGGACTCCGCTTCACTCAGGTTATCGCTCATTTCTAAGCGATAACGTAATCGCACCAACGGCGTACGCAGCTCGTGCGCGATGCCATCAATCAACTGTTTCTTACTGGCGACCAGCGTATTGATGTTATCCGCCATTTGGTTAAACGCGACGCCCAGGCTGTGCAGGCTGGATGTGCTTTCAAAATGGGTACGCACATCCAGTTCACCGCGACCAAAGCGTTGTGCCGCTTTCTCCAGGCGTTGCATCTCCTGCCAGTGCGGCCGCAGCCAGATAAACACCGGCAGCGCCAGTGACATTCCGATAAAGGCCAGTAAGGCGATATCGAGGATGCGCATTTGGTGCAGATAGAACAGGTACGGAATCGGGCCGACAGAGAGCACATAATGGCTGCGCGGAATATGCTGCAGGAAGGTGTACTGATCGTCCTGCGCGACAATCTCACCTGCGCGCAGACGACGCATGTCGGCTTCATCCAGCTGATACTTGCTCATCGGTTCGATATGTAGCTCAAACGACAGATCGAGATCGAGATTGCGGATGGTTTTATTCCAGTCACGCGGCGGGATCTCGCGCAGTTCGCTGCGCATCAAAAACAGCGAGCTGGCCATCAAGTCGTTCATCGACTGACGACCGGCGCGTTCGGCGGTGAACTTGTACACCAGACCGACCAGCAGCGTCATCACCAGAAAACAGACAAACAGCAGCAAATAGAACTGAATGAAGAGCTTTCTCATGCGGAGCGAGTATCCCAGGCCTGTGGTGCGAACAGATAACCTTTATTACGGATAGTTTTGATGCGGAACGGTTCGGTGGCGCTGTCATAAAGCTTCTTACGCAGGCGCGAGATCGCCACATCAATACTGCGATCCATGCCGTCATAGGTCACGCCACGTAACGTTTTCAGCAGGGCATCACGATTCAATATCTGCCCAGCATGGGTTGCCAGCTCCCACAGCAAATCGAAATCAGCTGTAGACAGTGTGATATTTTCCTCGAACAGCGTCACCTGACGATTCAGTGAATCTATCGTCAATGAACCAAAGCGCAGCACGCGCTGTGAGCTCTGCACGGCGGGCGCCACTTCCGGCTGCACACCTTGCGCCTGGCGCAGGTGCAAACGCAGACGCGCCAGCAGTACGGCAGGCGGCGTGGTTTTCAGAATGTAATCGTTGGCACCCATTTCCAAAGCGAGGATGTGGTTCATATCGCTATCGAGTGAGGTCAATAACACGATCGGGCCTTGCCAGTGGGCGCGAAGATCGCGGCACACCGTCATGCCATCTTTGCCGGGAAGCATAATATCCAGCAAAACCAGATCGGGGTCGACCTCAAGAATGGTGGCTTCTGCACGGTCACCGCGGGTTTCAACCGTGACTTCAATATCGTGGCGGCCAAGGTAAGCGGCGATCAGTTCGCCCACTTCTGGCTCATCTTCCACATAGACAATTCTGTTCATATTTCTCTGCACGTGATGAGAATGACAGCAGCATAACTTTTCCTGGTCCTGAGCTCTACGCTATCGCACGAAATATCCCTCTCTGACTGGTATGTTCCCAGGGAAATGTGCCATTATTAGCGGCGCGTTGTAGCGCAAGGTTCGGAACCGCAATAAAAACCAGGAGGAGTGCGAGGGTGTCTGATAAAGAGCTGGCTTCAGCCGGATACAGTGACCGCATCTGCTTCAATTACAGTGATTTTCTCTCCGCTTCCTGCAAAAAACGCTGGAGTTTTGTCGATGCCATTTACGGCGTGATGCCCATCTTTGGCATGGTGACGCGTAAATCTGCGCATGGCTTAGCGGCCAGTGACGATCACCTCAAAGAATTAGCATTACAAATCATTTCAACCCAGGTCAGTGACGAGATAAACATCGCTCGACTCATCACCTTAGCTGAACAGCAACACATCAGTCGTTTCGATATCCAGTTACCTTATCCTTTGTCAGCGGAGCAGCTTGACGCTATCCATCAGGAATACCGTAAAGCGCTCAATCTGACACAGCAGGATGACCTGCTGTGTGTTTCTATTCCGGTACAACCCCACTAATTACTGCGTGAGCTGCCATACCGCAGGCAGTGAAGCCGCCATCAGCAAGACAATCGCAATGCGCTCCAGTTGTGATAACACCTTGTCACTGCGACCGCTGCGTCGCGCATAGAGGAACAGCAGTAATCCCGGCGCATACAACACCACGGAAAGTAGCAGATGCAGCGGGCCAGAAGCATACAGCAACCACACCCCATAGGCGCTGGCACCGATGCCGGTGATCATCGCCAACGGTTTGTTCTGCCCGCGCACCACTTTAATCAGATATAACCCGACCAGCAGATAGGGCACCAGAATCATCTCTGAAGCAATGGTCAGCAAGGTGTTGTAGTCGGCACCGGTGATGGCGATCAGGATCAGACACAGCTGCACGCTGCCATTAGTGAGCCATAATGAGGCGGCGGGCGAGTTGTGGCGGTTCTGGCGTGCAATAATACGCGGAAAAGCGCCTTGCTGCGCGGCGAGGAAGGGCACTTCGGCTGCCATAATGGTCCAGCTCAGATACGCACCGCACACGGAAATGATCAAGCCTACGGCGATCACCGCATTACCCCAATGCCCCATTAATTGCTGCATTAATCCTGCCATGGAAGGGTTACGCATCTGTGCCAATTCAGCGCGCGGTACCACACCTAATGACAGTAGCGTCACCAGAAGATAAACCAGCAGCGCTGCGATCACTGCGAGCATGGTAGCGCGTCCAACATCTTTCTTATAACGCGCGCGTGCAGAGACCACCACGGCGCCTTCAACGCCGATAAAGACCCAAAGCGTGATCAGCATGGTTTGTTTGACCTGCTGCCACAGCGGCTGCCCGAGCGTCAGCCCACTGAAATCCACGCTGAAACGATCGTAGTTGAAGGCCAACAGCGCCAGCACCACAAACAACAGCAACGGCACCAGTTTGCCCAAGGTGGCCAGCAAATTAATGCTGGCTGCGGTTTGTACGCCGCGCAATACCAGGAAATGCACCAACCACAGCAACACCGAGGCACCCAGCATCGCTTGCCAGGTATTGCCATCACCCAAGACTACGTGATCCGGTGTGTCGGTGAAGAAACTCAGTGCTGAGAAGACGATGACCAGATAGGAGACGTTCGCGATCACCGCGCATAACCAGTAGCCCCACGCGGAGCAAAAGCCCATTAGCTCGCCAAAACCTGCGCGTGCGTAAGCAAAGATTCCGCCATCCAGCTCGGGTTTCAGACGTGTCAGCAACAGCATGGCCAGCGCAAGAAAAATGATCCCCACGCCCGTAATCAACCAACCAATCAGCAAGGCGGCGGGTCCCGCTACGGCGGCCATATTTTGCGGCAGGCTAAACACCCCTGCGCCCAACATTGAACTGAGTACCAGCGCGGTGAGTGCACCAAGACCTAATTTTTTATCCAAAACGCCATTCCTGAGCAGCAGAGTATGCTGGGTAGTGACTATTCCGCCGGAGAGTAACGTGGCAATCAGCCGGGATTGAAACGGAATAACCTAAAAACAGGCGAAGGATTTTACGGAGAGCGAATGGGGAAGGCAATGCAGGATTATGCAAATTTGCGCACAGACTATGCAAACAGAAACGCAGGGCGACAATTGCCGCCCTGCATCGGTATTACTTGAACAGATCGGCAGTCACCGTCAGGTTACCGCCGCTTTGATTCGACCACTGGCGGGTGACGTGATAATACTTCGCGCCCTTATCGGCGGCACGTTTAGCCACAGCTTCAGAGATTTCTGTCGGTGTACCGAAATGATCTGAGAAAGTAATGGTATCAAACGGCTGCATTTGCGCTGCAGTGATGGCATTCACTTCCTGCACGCTGCGGCCATCAGCCAGCTTCACAGTATAGCGCTCGCCGGTAGAACTCTGGGTTTCGAAGAAACGTCCTACACTGCGGCTTGGGGAATCGGAAGATGCCACGCCTGGAATGGCGACTTTTTTGGCTTCTGCGCCGCCTGCTGCCAGCGCTGCTTTACCGGCCTCGGAATCGGCAGGGATAGAGTCAGAGACGCTCTGTACCTTACGCTCAGCTGCATCAGCTTTATAGACGTAAGCAGTCACGTACTGGTTGCCGCCGTTGTTTGCATCAACCTGACGCACAATAAAGAAAGAGGCTGCGCCTTTATCTTTCGCTTGTTTAGCAATAGCTTCATTTACGTCCGGCTGGCTGGAGAAGAAACCACTGACGGAAACGGTATCGAATGGCTCTAAACGATACGCTTCTGCTTTTGGTAACTCCTTCACGCCATTAAACATACGATACTTTGTTGACTGGTCCGCTTTGGGTGCGTTGGCTTTGTAAAGGTCTGCCGTAACACGCCAGTTGCCTCCGTTGCCATTGGTGTCGTTGATACCTTGCACATAGAAAGAGTCAGCGCCTTTCTCATCGGCGGCTTTAGAGATGGCATCAGTGGCATCACCGATGGCATTAAAACGGCCGTTGATATTAATACGTTCGAATGGCTTCAACGCGGCCGCTTGTTCTGGCGTCAACTCTTTGGCAGCAAATGCATTTGCTGCCAGCAGAGATAACAAGGTGGACGCCAGAATGGTGTTCTTCAGCTTCATAAAAATGATCCTTCGCCTTACGCAAAATGAGTACGAAAACGTGCTGGACTCTTGATGTATAACAGATTAGCCGCTGATTATTGCATGTAATAATCAGCCTGTCTCAGCCAATTTATGCGCATAAGATTGACAATCACCGCAAATTATTCATCGACATGTCATTTGCCTATGCTATGGCTTTTTTTTAACCAGGTTACCACTAATTCTGGTAACGCATAGTGCCATAATAGTTAAAGTATTGTTAAATAAAGGTTTTTAAAAACACTTAATTCGACATGACACGATTTTGCGCAGCAGATTATTTTTTATTACGTCTTAAAACTAGTGGCAAAACGTGGCATTCAATCTTTGCATCTGAATATTTGAGTGAATGTCATAAGTGTGCGTTATCGCTGTGGATCACTTTTCACATTTTCAGTAGGTTATAAAGACTTTGTTACATTGCGCATTTTGCTCATAAAAAGCTGAAACGCTGTTTCAGCCTTATGGGCTTGTGCCACTTACAGAACCTCATCCTTTAATTGTTGAAAGGAAACAGTATGTTAATTGGGATACCCAAAGAAAGGTTAGCCAACGAGTCACGCGTCGCCGCGACGCCCAAGACCGTTGAGCAACTGATCAAGCTGGGATTCAGCGTAACTGTCGAACAGGGCGCGGGAATGCGTGCCAGCTTCGACGATGAAAGCTTTATCGCCGCTGGTGCCACTATCAGCAGTACCACTGATGTCTGGCAGTCTGACATTGTGTTAAAAGTGAACGCGCCTGATGATCAAGAAATTGAACTGACGCGTGCGGGTAGCACGCTGGTGAGTTTTATCTGGCCAGCACAAAATCCGGCATTGCTGGAGAAACTGGCTGCCCGTCAGGTCACCGTGATGGCGATGGATTCTGTGCCGCGCATTTCGCGCGCGCAGGCTCTGGATGCACTGAGTTCCATGGCGAATATCGCCGGTTATCGTGCGATCGTCGAAGCTGCTCACGAGTTCGGACGCTTCTTCACCGGACAAATCACCGCAGCAGGCAAAGTGCCGCCAGCGAAAGTGATGATCATCGGTGCGGGCGTTGCGGGTCTGGCTGCTATCGGTGCAGCAGGGAGCCTGGGGGCGATTGTCCGTGCCTTCGACACCCGTCCTGAAGTCAAAGAGCAGGTGCAGAGTATGGGCGCCGAGTTCCTGGAGTTGGACTTCGAAGAAGAAGCCGGTAGTGGCGATGGCTATGCCAAAGTGATGTCCGAAGCCTTTATTAAGGCAGAGATGGAACTGTTTGCCGCCCAGGCGAAAGAAGTCGACATCATCGTGACTACCGCCCTGATTCCGGGCAAACCAGCCCCTAAACTGATCACTGCGGAAATGGTTGCCAGCATGAAGCCTGGCAGTGTGATCGTCGATTTGGCCGCTGCCACCGGTGGTAACTGTGATCTCACCGTTGCCGATCAGGTTACCCTGACCAATAACGGCGTGAAGATCATTGGTTATACCGATCTGCCAAGCCGTCTGGCGACGCAGTCTTCCCAGCTTTATGGCACCAACCTGGTCAACCTGCTGAAACTGCTGTGTAAAGAGAAGAACGGCGAAATCACCGTCGACTTCGAAGACGTCGTGGTCCGTGGCGTCACTGTAGTCCGCGAAGGCGAAGTGACCTGGCCTGCACCGCCAATTCAGGTTTCAGCCGCACCTAAAGCTGCGCAAGCCGCCGTTGAGCCGAAAGCTAAATTGGAAGCTAAACCGGTTTCGCCTTGGCGCAAGTATTTGCTGCTGGCCTTGGCGATTGTGCTGTTCGCCTGTCTGGCCAACGTGGCACCGGCAGAGTTCCTGTCTCACTTCACCGTCTTTGCGCTCGCCTGCGTAGTCGGTTATTACGTGGTCTGGAACGTCAGTCATGCTTTGCATACCCCGCTGATGTCTGTCACTAACGCCATATCCGGCATCATTGTCGTGGGTGCGGTATTGCAGATGGGCCACGGTGGCTGGGTGACGTTCCTGGCTTTCGTTGCCGTACTGATTGCCAGCATCAATATCTTCGGTGGTTTCACCGTCACCCAGCGCATGCTGAAAATGTTTCGTAAGAATTAAGGGGTAACAACATGTCTGGCGGATTAGTGACTGCAGCATACATTGTTGCCGCAATTCTGTTTATTTTCAGCCTTGCGGGTCTCTCAAAGCATGAGACCTCCAAGCAGGGTAATATTTTTGGTATGAGCGGCATGGCGATTGCTCTGCTGGCCACCATCTTCGGGCCAAACAGCGGTAACGTTGCGTGGATCCTGTTGGCGATGGTGATCGGTGGTGCGATAGGCGTGCGCCTGGCGAAGAAAGTCGAAATGACGGAAATGCCAGAGCTGGTGGCGATTCTGCACAGCTTCGTGGGTCTGGCTGCGGTACTGGTGGGCTTCAACAGCTACCTGGACCACGCACCGGGTCTGGCACCGGTGATGGAGAATATCCATCTGACGGAAGTGTTCCTCGGCATCTTTATTGGTGCAGTAACCTTCACTGGTTCCCTGGTGGCATTTGGCAAACTGCGCGGCAAGATCTCCTCAAAAGCGTTGATGCTGCCGCATCGCCATAAAATGAATCTGGCGGCGCTGGTGGTTTCCTTCCTGCTGATGCTGTGGTTTGTTCAGACGGACAGCACCGCTTCGCAAGTGGTTGCGGTGCTGTTGATGACCGTGATTGCGCTGGTGTTCGGTTGGCATTTGGTGGCCTCGATTGGCGGTGCGGATATGCCGGTAGTGGTCTCTATGCTGAACTCTTACTCCGGTTGGGCCGCAGCAGCTGCAGGCTTTATGCTGAGCAACGACCTGCTGATCGTGACCGGTGCGCTGGTCGGTTCTTCCGGTGCCATCCTCTCTTACATTATGTGTAAAGCGATGAACCGCTCGTTCATTAGCGTGATTGCCGGCGGTTTTGGCACGGACGTGAGTGTCGGTGGGGAAAGCGAAGAAGAGGGTGAGCACCGTGAAATCACGGCGGAAGAGACCGCAGAACTGTTGAAAGGCTCTTCTTCGGTGATCATCACGCCTGGTTACGGCATGGCGGTGGCGCAGGCACAGTATCCGGTGGCGGAAATCACCGAGAAACTGCGTGCGCGCGGAATCAAAGTGCGTTTCGGTATCCACCCGGTTGCCGGTCGTTTGCCAGGCCACATGAACGTGTTGTTGGCGGAAGCGAAGGTGCCGTATGACGTGGTACTGGAAATGGACGAGATTAACGATGACTTCAGCGACACCGATACCGTACTGGTCATCGGTGCCAATGACACCGTTAACCCGGCAGCGCAGGAAGATCCGCGTAGTCCTATCGCGGGCATGCCGGTGTTGGAAGTGTGGAAAGCGCAGAACGTCATTGTGTTTAAGCGCTCGATGAACACCGGCTACGCGGGTGTGCAGAATCCACTGTTCTTTAAAGACAATACCCAGATGCTGTTTGGCGATGCCAAAGCCAGCGTAGAAGGTATTTTGCGCGCGTTGTAAGCCGTTACCGTAGTAAGAAGAAGGGCGACCCGAGGGTCGCCCTTGTTGTTTTAATCGTCTTCGTCTTCTTCGTCGTCGTAATCAATCGGCGATTTAAAATCGTCAGGTTTGATCGCCAACAAATCACAGCGCAGGTGGTCAATCACCTGTTCCGCGGTATTTCCCAAAAACGCTGCGGATAAGCCGGTACGCCCAATGGTGCCCAGCACCACAATCCCGGCTTCCAGATGTGAAGCGATATCCGGAATGACTTCCTCGGGCAAACCTTTTGCCACGTGGGTAAACTCTTCGCCGATGGAGAATTTCTGCCGTAAGGCTTTCATGGCCACCAGATGCTGGCCGCGGATCGCGTCGTTATAAACGCTAGGGTCGAAGTCTGGCAACTCGATAGCGATGTTGATAGGGGTGATCGGATAGGCGCCGACCAGGTGAACTTCCGTGTGGTTGACCATGTCGGCCAACAGCGCGGTTTCGCGGATCAATTTCTGATTAAGCTCATCATGATGGGGTTCTTCGCTCGCCAAATTGACCGCCACCACTGCTTTACCGCCTTCCGGCCAGGGCTGATCTTTTACCATCCACACTGGGCAAGGGCATTTACGCAACAGATGCCAGTCGGTAGGGGTAAAAATCACCGCTTCCAAGCGATCATGCTGGTGGGCCATTTTCAGCACTAAGTCATGCTGATGCGCCATCACTTCCTGAATAATCGCCTCGTAAGGTCGGTTGTGCCACACCACGGCGATTTCGATGTCAACGCCAGCATCCAGATAGGCATGGGCCTGTTGGCGAATCCACTCGGTACGTTGGCTGATCACCCCTTTACGCATGTTGGACCGCTCATCAGGCGACAACAAGGTGGTCATTTCATAGGAAAAGTCGTAGATAGGCAGGAAAGCTTTGATTTTTCCGCCGATACGTTGATTGAGATACACCGCACGGCGCAGCGCGGGTTGGTCATCCTGCTGGGCGTCAATCACAACCAGAATATTTTGGTACCGGGACATAAGGCAATCTCCTCAAACCAAAGCAAGTTGGATTAAAGATAGCCTAAGTTGGCGCAGGGCAGAAGGGGAAAAGTTGTTGCCGGATCAATAAAATAACATTTATCGACCCGGCACAGAATCAGGCGGCTTGTTCAGTCTGTCCAGCCAGTTCTGCTAACAATGCATGATTTTCAATGGTGATGTATTTGCCTTTTACTGCCAGCATACCGCTTTTCTGGAAGCGGCCCAGCAAACGGCTGATGGTTTCTACCGTTAGTCCCAGATAGTTACCAATGTCGCCGCGTGTCATGGTCAAACGGAACTCACGCTGTGAGAAACCACGCTGACCGAAACGGCGCGACAGGTTCCAGACAAAAGCAGCCAGGCGCTCTTCCGCATTCTTTTTCGATAGCAACAGGATCATGTCCTGATCGCCTTTAATCTCGCCACTCATCAGACGCATCATCTGCTGGCGCAGTGCGGGCATTTTACCGGAAAGGTCGTCGAGGGTTTCAAAAGGAATTTCACACACCATAGCCGTTTCAAGCGCTTGGGCGAAGCTGGGGTGATGCGCGCCGACAATGGCATCAAAGCCGACCAGATCTCCGGCAAGATGGAAACCAGTAATTTGTTCGTCACCCTGTTCAGTAATGGTGTAGCTTTTAATGGTTCCGGAGCGGATAGCGTAAAGCGATTTCAGTTCATCACCGGCTTTGAACAGCGTCTGGCCTTTCTGAATCGGCTTTTTGCGTTCGATGATATTATCCAGCTGATCAAGTTCGTGTTCGTTCAGCGTGAAGGGAATACACAATTGGCTAATGCTGCAATCCTGACAATGGATGGCACAACCGCCTGACTGAATACGTCGAATGCTGCGTTTTTCCTGGATCATATAGGTTCGCTCGGTGATTATTGACTGCCGTCAATTTTAACATTTTTATTGGTTAAGGGAACTCATCCGAGCAGTAATAATCCTAAAAACCCCACTAAAGGCGGGTATTCCTGCATTTACGCAACCTGGATGCCAACGCATTTATTGATCTGGCACGTTTTCTTTCCATGTTTACATCTGTTCACAGCTTGTCATCAGACAAAACGTGACAGATGTGATGCTAAAAATCCTTTGCTACTATTTTGCTTTTGAGCGGCATGTTGCGTTCAGCAAACCACCAGGCGTGAGACGAAACCATGAACCTTGACGATGAAGACCTTTTCCGGGATGCCATGGGCGATGTGACACCACTGAAAGATTGCGCTAACACCCAATGGCTGCGCGCACCCTCGACCAAAGAACCGCGCGCTGCGCAATTGAGTGATGAAGATGAAAATTTCCTGACCCGAGGCTTTCTCGACATTATTCCACTGACGACGCCGCTGGAATATAAAACAGAAGGGGTTCAGCAGGGCGTACTGGATAAAATGCGACAGGGGAAATACCCGCTGGATGCCAGTCTGAATCTGCTGCGGCAGCCAGTGGAAACTTGCCGTCAGTCGTTGTTTAGTTTTATGCGACAAGCTCAGAAACAAGGGTTGCGTAATCTGCTGATTATCCATGGCAAAGGCCGTGACGATGAATCACATGCCAATATCGTGCGTAGCTATCTGGCGCGCTGGCTACCTGAATTCGAAGAGGTGCAAAGTTTTTGCATCGCTCAGCCGCAGCATGGTGGTGGTGGCGCACTCTACGTCGGCTTACGTAAAACCGAACAGGCACGCCAGGATAACCGTGAGCGCCACGCCAAGCGCAGCCGTTAGTCAGGTGTGGAATTTACGAATGGTCGCCATCAGCACTTCGGCACTGAGGCTAAGGCTACTCGCGCTTCGCGTAATGATCCCGACCGGTTCTCCCGGTCCCGGTGAGTTAATCGGAAGTGCCGCGACGGCCTGATGGCTCAAATCTTCTTTAATGGCACCAGATGGCACAAACCACACATAGTCATAGCGCAGTGCCAGTTGACGGGCGAGGGAAGTCGATGATGTTTCCACGCAGTTGGCGGGAAGAGAACAACCCTGTTCATCCAGCATATGCTGCGCGATGCGGCGCGGCGCGGTGCCTTCTGGTGAAATCACCACCGGCCACTGCATGGCGCGCGACAGCGTGACGTTGTCACTTAAAAGCGGATGCTCAGGGCGTACCACCAGCTTTAGTGACTCCAGGAACAGCAACTCATAAGTGAGTCCCGCCATCATTTCACTGTCCGCCATACGACCAATGCCGATATCAAATTCTCCGGCA